>NZ_MLYP01000042.1 GCF_001866645.1 Streptomyces colonosanans | reverse complement strand
CCCCGGGGCCGGGCGGGCCGGGCTCTTCGGGTCGGGGGTGCGGGTCTTGGCACGCAGAGCGCTCACGCCCCAGTACAGCGCCAGCGCGCCGAGCAGCAGGGCCACGTACGGCCAGCTGAAGACGGCGAAGAAGAACGCCCACATGCCGCCCAGCAGTGCGTAGCGCGCACGGCGCTGGGCCGGGTCCGTGGGGTCCCAGCGCAGGCCCCCGCCGGAAGTGCCGGATCCCTCCGGGCCGCCCTGCGCGCCGGGTTGCTCGCCGAAGTGGCCGCCCGCCGCGGGGCCCGGCTGCCGGTCGCTCCACTGGCTGCCCCACGCGGAGTGCCCGTCCTCGGAACCCTCCTGTCCCTGGCCGGGCGCCGGGTGCCGAGGCTGCCAGGGCCGGTCCGGTTCCCCCTCCGGCGGTGGCGCGAAGGGGTTGTCGTCGACGGGCTTCTTCGGGCTCTGCCCCTCGCTCGCGGAATCACCGGCCGGCCTGCCCGGCGCGGAACCGCTGCTCGTGGAGCCGTCCCCGGTTCCGGGCACCTCCTCGCTCTCCCGTGGCGGCACGGACGAAGGGTGCCGCTCGCGCAGCAGCAGCGGAGGGAGTCGGAGACTGCGGTCCGGCATCAAGTGTGCGTCTTCCCCTTGGTGGTTCTGGCAGGCGGCGTGTCCACGGAGTCGCCGCGAGGCAGGCGCGCCCCCGGCAGGTGCACCCGTCCCGATCAACGTCCCACGCAGGTGCGGCGTTCCCCGCGTCGAACCGCATTCCCCGGGCTTCTCCTCCCCAGACGCTACCTTCCGGCCCCGTCCCCGTCCCGCGGGGCCCGTCCTGTGTGCCGGTATCGTTGCTGACGGTCTGCCGCTTCGTAGACTTCCCCGTATCCCGGGGCGCGAAGCATTCGTATGACCGCACAAACGCCCTTCTTGGGTGACCGCACGACACCTCCCCGAGAAAGGGCCCCGCCGTGGCCGAGTCCGTGGCCGAGACCGTCACCGAGTCCGCGGCCAAGCGCCTGGTCGTCCTGGTCTCCGGGTCCGGCACCAATCTGCAGGCGATCCTCGATGCCATCGCCGAGACGTCCGTCGCTGCCTACGGAGCGGAGGTCGTCGCCGTCGGCGCCGACCGCGACGGCATCGAGGGCCTCGCCCGCGCCGAGCGCGCCGGGCTGCCCACCTTCGTGTGCCAGGTCAAGGACTACGAGAGCCGTCAGGCGTGGGACACCGCCCTCACCGAGGCGGTCGGCGCGTACGAGCCCGACCTCGTCGTCTCCGCGGGGTTCATGAAGATCGTGGGGAAGGAGTTCCTCGCGCGGTTCGGCGGGCGGTTCATCAACACTCACCCCGCTCTCCTGCCCAGTTTTCCCGGAGCCCACGGCGTGCGTGACGCGCTCGCGTACGGCGCCAAGGTCACCGGTTGCACCGTCCACTTCGTCGACGACGGCGTCGACACCGGACCGATCATCGCGCAGGGCGTGGTGGAGGTCCGGGACGAGGACGACGAGAGCGCTCTGCACGAGCGCATCAAGGAAGTCGAGCGAAGGCTGCTCGTCGAGGTCGTGGGGCGCATCGCCCGCAACGGCTATCGCATTGAGGGACGAAAGGTAGTAATCCAGTGACCGCCGAGAGCACCAAGCGGCCCATCCGGCGCGCGCTCGTCAGCGTCTACGACAAGACCGGGCTGGAGGATCTCGCCCGCGGGCTCCACGAGGCCGGCGTCGAGCTCGTCTCCACCGGGTCCACCGCCGCGAAGATCGCCGCCGCAGGTGTCCCCGTCACCAAGGTCGAGGAGCTGACGGGCTTCCCCGAGTGCCTGGACGGCCGGGTCAAGACCCTGCATCCCAGGGTGCACGCGGGCATCCTCGCCGACCTGCGGCTGGACAGCCACCGGGAGCAGCTCGCCGAGCTGGGTGTCGAGCCGTTCGACCTCGTCGTCGTCAACCTCTACCCGTTCCGCGAGACCGTCGCCTCGGGGGCGTCCCCCGACGAGTGCGTCGAGCAGATCGACATCGGCGGGCCGTCCATGGTCCGCGCCGCCGCCAAGAACCACCCGTCCGTGGCCGTGGTGACCAGCCCGGACCGGTACGCCGACGTCCTGTCCGCGGTCCGCGACGGCGGCTTCGACCTCACCGCCCGCAAGCGGCTCGCCGCGGAGGCCTTCCAGCACACCGCCGCGTACGACGTGGCCGTCGCCTCCTGGTTCGCGTCCTCGTACGCGCCCGTCGACGACTCTGTCTTCCCGGACTTCCTGGGCGCCACCTACGAGCGCAAGAACACCCTGCGCTACGGCGAGAACCCGCATCAGCCCGCCGCCCTCTACGTCGACGGCCACGGCGGCGGCCTCGCCGAGGCCGAGCAGCTGCACGGCAAGGAGATGTCGTACAACAACTACACGGACACGGACGCCGCGCGCCGTGCCGCGTACGACCACGACGAGCCCTGCGTCGCGATCATCAAGCACGCCAACCCCTGCGGCATCGCGATCGGCGCGGACGTCGCCGAGGCGCACCGCAAGGCGCACGCCTGCGACCCGCTGTCCGCGTTCGGCGGTGTCATCGCCGTCAACCGGCCGGTGAGCAAGGAGATGGCGGAGCAGGTCGCCGAGATCTTCACCGAGGTCATCGTCGCGCCGGACTACGAGGAGGGCGCGCTGGAGGCCCTCACCAAGAAGAAGAACATCCGGGTGCTGAAGGCCCCGGGCGGTCCGTCGAGCCCGGCCGAGATCACGCAGATCGACGGCGGCGCGCTCTTCCAGGTCACCGACCGCCTCCAGGCCGAGGGCGACGACCCGGCCCACTGGACCCTGGCGACGGGCGAGGCGCTCTCCCCCGCCGAACTGCGCGAACTCGCCTTCGCCTGGAAGGCCTGCCGCGCCGTCAAGTCCAATGCGATCCTGCTCGCCAAGGACGGCGCCTCGGTCGGCGTCGGCATGGGCCAGGTCAACCGCGTGGACTCCTGCAAGCTCGCCGTCGAGCGGGCGGGCGAGGAGCGGGCCCGGGGCTCGTACGCCGCCTCGGACGCCTTCTTCCCGTTCCCCGACGGACCGGAGATCCTGATCGCCGCGGGCGTCAAGGCCATGGTCCAGCCCGGCGGTTCGATCCGCGACGAACTCGTCGTGGAGGCCGCTGAGAAAGCCGGCGTGACGATGTACTTCACGGGCACGCGCCACTTCTTCCACTGACCCGCGCACAGACAAGGGCCGTGTTTCCCCAACCGGCGGGTGGGACACGGCCCTTGGTGTTTCGCAATGCGAACGGCTCAGTAGCGCGGGCGACCGAACCAGGCGGAGGCCGCGCCGTTGACCATCGAGGCGAGGATGATGCCGGCCATGGCAAGGTCGATGAGACCACCGAAGGTGGCAGAACCGCCTCCACCGTTCACGATGTTGGCGATTCCGCCGAGGATCATCAGCGACGCGTACACGATCGTGGTGACACGGATGCCGCTGCCACCGCTCTTGAACTTGACGCCCAGGAAAATGGACAGGGCGCCCAGCGCCAGCAGGAGTCCCGCGGCGAAGAAGCCGAGGCCGGCGAAGCTGTCGGTGCTGTCGCCCGTACCGATGCCGTTGGACGCGTCCTGGGTGGCGCCGACGGCGATGCCGACGATAAGGCCGAACAGGAGCTGGAAGCCGGCGAGGATGAAGAGCAGTACGCGCGCGGTCTTCATCAGGCCGGGCATCTCCATGCCGGTGCCGTAGCCGTACGGGGCGACCGGCGGGGCGGCGGGGTAGCCGTAACCGGGCGGCGGGCCCTGCGGCTGCCCGTAGCCGGGCGGCGGACCCTGCGGCGGCTGGCCGTAGCCGGGCGGCGGACCCTGCGGCGGCTGGCCGTAGCCGGGCGGCGGACCCTGCGGCGGCTGGCCGTAGCCGGGCTGCTGGCCCTGAGGCGCGCCGTAGGGGTTGTTCTGATCGCCGAAACTCATGAGCGGTCTTTCCTCCGTCTGCTCACGTGCGGGGACGAGCGCGGTGTGGATCGGAGGAGAGTTCTACAGATGCGGTACATCCCCCCGGATACTGCCCGCGGCACTGTGCCGTTCATCGTTCTAAAGCCCCGGCGCGTTTGTCCAGCGGCAATTCGCATGTGTTGTGCAAGTGCAACATCGCTGATCATGGGCGGGAACGAGAAGGGCGTGATCAGGGGAGCCCGGATTGGAACCGGGGGCGGGTCATCCGGGAGGATGGGGTCATGACCGCCCAGATTCTCGATGGCAAGGCCACCGCAGCCGAGATCAAGTCCGATCTGACCGCCCGCGTGGCGGCGCTGAGGGAGAAGGGCGTCACGCCCGGCCTCGGCACGATCCTGGTCGGGGACGACCCCGGCAGCCGGAAGTACGTCGCGGGTAAGCATCGCGACTGCGCTCAGGTCGGCATCGCGTCGATTCAGCGCGAGCTGCCCGCGACCGCCACGCAGGAGGAGATCGAGGCGGTCGTCCGCGAGCTCAACGAGGACCCGGACTGCACCGGGTACATCGTGCAACTGCCGCTGCCCAAGGGTATCGACGAGAACCGGATCCTCGAGCTGATGGACCCGGACAAGGACGCGGACGGTCTGCACCCGATGAACCTCGGCCGCCTGGTGCTCAACGAGCCAGCGCCCCTGCCCTGCACCCCGAACGGCGTGCTCACCCTGCTGCGCCGCTACGGCGTGGAGACCAAGGGAGCCGAGGTCGTGGTCGTCGGCCGGGGCGTGACCATCGGGCGTCCGATGCCGCTGCTGCTGACGCGGCGCAGCGAGAACGCCACGGTCACCCAGTGTCACACCGGCACCCGCGACCTCTCGGCGCACCTGAAGCGAGCCGACATCATCGTCGCCGCGGCGGGCTCCGCGCATCTGATCCGCGCCGAGGACGTCAAGCCGGGCGCGGCCGTCCTCGACGTCGGCGTCTCGCGCAATGCCGAGGGCAAGATCGTCGGCGATGTCCACCCCGACGTCGCCGAGGTGGCCGGCTGGATCTCCCCGAACCCGGGCGGCGTGGGCCCGATGACCCGCGCCCAGCTGCTCGTCAACGTGGTCGAGGCGGCGGAGCGCAGTGTCGGCTGAGGGCAGGCCCGAGGGCGTCCGGGAGAAGCGGCCCGCACGGCGGCGGGGAACCGACTCCGAGCCCGCCGCGCCGGACACCGTCGGCGCACCCGATGCCCAGAAGCCGGCGCGGCGTACCGCCCGGCGGTTTCCGCGGTTCACACGGGACACCGCGCGACCCGAGGGCGGCGGCCGGGCGGCGGGCGGTGACGCTCCCGCGCCCGCCCGGCAGTGGCCGATCCTCGCCGTGCTGGGCACCGTCGGCCTCGGGCTGCTGCTGACCGCGCTGGACGCGTTCCGCTTCGGCACGATCCTGATCGGTGCCGCGCTGCTGGGCGGCGCCGTGGTGCGCTGGATGCTGCCGGACGTGGGCATGCTGGCGGTGCGTTCCCGGTTCACGGACGTGATCACGTACGCCCTTCTGGGCGTCGTCATCGTGCTGCTCGCGATGATGGCCCAGCCGCACCCCTGGCTGGAGATCCCGTTTCTGGACGACACCCTGCACTTCACGATCCGTACCTGACTTTGTGTCCCGCATCCGCGGGCGCACACCACGGCGGGCCGTCCCTTCCCCGGAAGGAACGGCCCGCCGCCGTATGAGCGCCGCGTCCGGTCGGTCGGCCGGACCCGGCAGTCGACGCCCCCCTCGGGGGTACCGGACGCGCCCCGTGTCCCCGAGTCGTACGGCAACACGGCGGCGCCCGGCCTCCCCCCCGTGGGAGGCCGGGCGCCTCGGGCGGTCGCCCGAAGAACACCCTCATGGAGCGGTGGGCGCTGTTCAACGCCTGAAGGTCCGCTGTGGCATGGAAGTGACCGTTCCGCTACGGTGTCCGCGCTCCGCAACGGAATCAAGGACAGCGAACGCCGTGGCGTTCACCCGGAGTTGACCGCGCCTGCAGGGCATCGACGCGGCCCGGGTCCACCGGGCGATCTGATCCCCCTGCGTCCGCCGAGGTCTCCGCTGTGTCCCCGTTGTGTCGATGTGTTGACAAGTTCGCGGATGCGCACCGAATCATCCGTACATCGGAGTTAACGTGTCCGTCAGGACGGTCCGGGCGTCCCGTGCGGTGAACCGGGGGGTATGACCGGTCGCACGAGAGGGCGATGGGGCACCGGCGCGCACGAACCGGCGGGCGTGCAAGGGTACGTGCTTCTGCCCGAATGCTCCTGTGCGCCCCCATTCCGGGAACTTGGATCCTGGCCGGGTGCATCCTCGTGGGTAGCCAGAACGGGGACTCGGCAGCGGGGGCGACACACGGGGAACGACCGCATGAAACCGGGGGAAAGAGGGGGGAAGCAATGCCACGTTGGAAGGCCTTACCCGACGAACTCGACCCGCAGCTCAGGGAGTTCGCGAGCCAACTGCGCAGAGTCGTGGACCGCGGCGGGCTGAGCGTCTCCGCAGTGGCCGACCGCACCGGCTACAGCAAGACATCCTGGGAGCGTTACCTCAACGGCCGGCTGCTCGCACCGAAGGGCGCGGTCGTCGCACTGGCCGAGGTGACCGGGACGAATCCCGTCCACCTGACCACGATGTGGGAGCTGGCCGAGCGCGCCTGGAGCCGTTCGGAGATGCGCCACGACATGACCATGGAGGCCATCCGGATCTCCCAGGCGCGGGCCGCGCTCGGGGAGTTCGGGGCGGCCCCCGATGCCAAGGACCGCACAGGCAGGGCTGCCCGCGGTGCCACGGCGACGGCCGGTACCGCGGGACGGGCCGGGACGACCCCGTCCGTGCCGTTGCAGCCGACGGCCGCGGAGACCCCGGACGCCGAGGGCGGCCCACGGGCGTCCCGGGGCGGCTTGACGGGTGGCGACCTCCGGGGGCTCGCCGCGCAGGCCGGGGGGCGGCCCGCTGCCGCACCCAAGGCGCCGGCGGCGTCACCGGACGGCCCCGCCCGGACGCCGGGAGCGCCGGGGGCGTACGGACCGGTGACGGGCGGCGGCCCACCTCAGGGCGGTGGCCCGGACGTCGGAGCTCCGCCGGAGGGGGCGCGCCGCAAGCGGTGGCCGGCGATGTTCGCCGCGGGCGGGGTCGCGGCGCTCATGGTGATCGCGGCGGGCTTCTACTTCACCGGCGGCGACGACAAGAAGGCCGACGACCCGCCGAAATCTTCCCCCACCTCCGCGAGCCCGGCCCCCGACCTGCCGGCCGGCGTCAAGTGCAGTGGCGCGGGCTGTACCGGCAAGGACCCGGAGGTCATGGGCTGCGGCGGCACGCTGGCGCGGACCACCACCAGCGTCACCGTGCGCACGACCCTCGTCGAGGTCCGCTACAGCAAGACGTGCGGCGCGGCGTGGGCGCGGATCACCCGGGCGGCACAGGGCGACACGGTCGAGGTGTCGGGCGGGGCGGCCAGGCAGACCGGCTCGGTCGGCACCGACGGCGCCACGGACGCGTACACCCCGATGGTGGCCGCGAAGAGCGCGGCCGAGGCGAAGGCCTGCGTGACGCTGCGATCGGGACAGAAGGGATGTACCGACTAGTGCCCCATCAGGCATGGTTCGCCCCGTCGTGACGCCTGGCACACGAATCCTGCACAACTCGCCGGTAACAATCACCGTCCGACACGCATGAGCGTCCCCGCGCTGGGGCATGCGCACCGTACCCCCCACGGGAGAGTCCGGCACCGGGAGGCCCACAGCCTTCCGGCCGGACACCACACACGGCGGCCGCCTCCACCCCGTTTCCCTTTCCTCCGGGTAGGCGGCCGCCGCCCCGAACCGTTGTGGGCCGGGCCACAGGGGCCCGGCCGCCGGGGATCCCGGATGCGCGATAGCCTGACGGGTGGATCTCTCTTGACGCCAAGTGATCGATCATTCGTCCGTGATCGATCATCGCGACGGGTACCGGTCACCTACCGGGACGGGATCCGCACCCTGGGGCGACGACGCCCTCACCGCCAGTTGTCATACGGAGAACGCCATGACCCGCACTCCCGTGAACGTCACCGTCACCGGCGCGGCCGGCCAGATCGGCTACGCACTGCTCTTCCGCATCGCCTCCGGCCAGCTGCTCGGCGCGGACGTGCCGGTCAAGCTGCGCCTCCTCGAGATCACCCCGGCGCTGAAGGCCGCCGAGGGCACGGCGATGGAGCTGGACGACTGCGCGTTCCCGCTCCTGAAGGGCATCGACATCAGCGATGACCCGAACGTCGCCTTCGACGGTGCCAACGTCGCCCTCCTCGTGGGCGCCCGCCCGCGTACGAAGGGCATGGAGCGCGGCGACCTGCTGGAGGCCAACGGCGGCATCTTCAAGCCGCAGGGCAAGGCCATCAACGACCACGCCGCGGACGACATCAAGGTCCTCGTCGTCGGCAACCCGGCCAACACGAACGCGCTGATCGCGCAGGCCGCCGCCCCGGACGTACCGGCCGAGCGCTTCACCGCGATGACCCGCCTGGACCACAACCGCGCGCTGACCCAGCTCGCGAAGAAGACGGGCACCACGGTCGCCGACATCAAGCGCCTGACGATCTGGGGCAACCACTCCGCCACCCAGTACCCGGACATCTTCCACGCCACGGTCGCCGGCAAGAACGCCGCCGAGGTCGTGAACGACGAGAAGTGGCTGGCCGAGGACTTCATCCCGACCGTCGCCAAGCGCGGCGCCGCCATCATCGAGGCCCGCGGCGCCTCGTCGGCCGCCTCCGCCGCCAACGCCGCCATCGACCACGTGTACACCTGGGTCAACGGCACCGCCGAGGGCGACTGGACCTCCATGGGTATCCCGTCGGACGGCTCCTACGGCGTTCCGGAGGGCCTCATCTCCTCCTTCCCGGTCACCACGAAGAACGGCTCGTACGAGATCGTCCAGGGCCTGGACGTCAACGAGTTCTCCCGCGCCCGCATCGACGCGTCGGTGAAGGAGCTGTCGGAGGAGCGCGAGGCCGTCCGTTCGCTCGGCCTCATCTGAGCCTTCACGCTGCCCCGAACCCCCCCCGCAGGCCCCGTTCCGTCCCGGAACGGGGCCTGCGGCTTTTCGGCGTGAGCACCGCGGCTCGGGCTCACGTCTCCTGCAGTGCGGCCCTGTACTTCGAGACGTCCAGGGACTGGCTCGCAGGCGGGGTCTGCGCCGAGACCGGCTTGCCGTAGTCCGTGAAAGTCAGGCTGAAATCCGTGCCGGGGCCCTTCGTCGCCGCACGGTAGAGACGGTGCGGCGCCTGCGCCGTGACGTACAGCGTCGATGTCGTGGTGTCCGTCCGGGAGGTCAGCGGGATCACCCGCGTGCCGTTCAGCGTCGTCTCCGCGCCCTCCTTCAGGGAACGCGGCTGGGACGCCGTGGCCCCCCGCTGAAGGGCCTTCAGGTCGCAGACCGCTGCCACGCCCTTGAGGAGGGGGTCGGACGCCGGACCGTGGATATAGCGGTTCTTGAACACCTGGGCCGCGTGGGTGCCCTGCTGGCCGGGCAACTCGGCCTTCCAGAAGGTCTCGTCCGGTTTCAGCCAGACGTCGCCGCCATGCTTGACCATCTTCACGGTGCCCCCGTGCGCACCCATCGTCATGATGCCCGTGCAGTTGCCGCTCCGGTCGAGCGCGAGGTCCAGTGCCGCCGGACGGGTGAGGTTGGACGATGTCTCCGGGCTCCGGTCCACGTAGCTGAGCCGTACCGAGTCCGTCTCCCGCAGTCCCTCCCGCGCCTTGGCGGCCAGTTGCTGCGGGCTCAAGCCGTCGCCGGCCTCGGCCCAGGCGGCGGTTCCGGAGGAGAAGAGAAGTGCTGCGGTCGCGGCCGTCGCCGTACAGGTCGTCGCTATCGCGAGGCCATGGGTCACGGTCATTGCGTCACCTCCATGGGTGCCCATCGCCCACCGTACGTTTGTCGTCTTTCGCCCGCATGTTCAGTGACGCAGCGCACTTTCGGCCATGGAATGCGCATGCATCCCCTATCCGGGGGCAGACGCACCCGGTACCCGAGCGTGACATATGCGTGACGCAGAGTCGCCAATCAGGAGCGGAAGGCAGCACCGATCATGGCCCTACAGCAGGCGCAGCAGACGATTCACGTGGACGGGGAGTGGCGCGAAGCTGCCTCCGGCGCCGCCCGCGAGATCCTTGATCCTGCGGACGCCACGCCGTTCGCTCTGGTGGCGGAGGGCGACGAGCGGGACGTCGACGCGGCCGTCGCGGCCGCCCGCCGCGCCTTCGACGAGGGCCCCTGGCCGCGCACGTCCACCGCCGAGCGCGCCGCGCTCCTGCATCGCGTCGCCGACCTCCTCGTACGCGACCGTGAGGAGCTGGGGCTTCTGGAGAGCCGGGACGCGGGCAAGACACTGGAAGAGGGCCGGGTCGACATCGACTGCGTCGCCGAAGCCTTCCGCTACTTCGCCGATCTCGTCGCCGCCGAGAGCACCGGCCGTGTCGTCGACGCCGGCTCGCCCGACGTCCACAGCGTCGTCGTGCACGAGCCCGTCGGTGTCTGCTCCCTGATCACGCCCTGGAACTATCCGCTCCTGCAGGCGAGTTGGAAGATTGCGCCCGCGCTCGCCGCCGGCAACACCTTCGTGGTCAAGCCGAGCGAGATCACCCCGCTGACCACCATCGCCCTGATCGAACTGCTCGTCGAGGCCGGGCTGCCCGCCGGAGCCGCGAACATCGTCACCGGGCCCGGGCACTCGGTCGGCGCCCGGCTCGCCGAGCACCCGGGAGTCGACCTCGTCTCCTTCACCGGCGGGCTCGTCAGCGGCACGAAGGTCGCGCAGGCCGCCGCCGCAGACGTCAAGAAGGTCGCCCTCGAACTCGGCGGCAAGAACCCCAACGTCGTCTTCGCCGACGCCTGCGCCACCGACGACGGCTTCGACACCGCCGTCGACCAGGCCCTCAACGCCGCCTTCATCCACAGCGGGCAGGTCTGCTCGGCGGGCGCCCGTCTCATCGTCGAGGAGTCCGTCCGCGAGCGCTTCGTCGCCGAACTGGCCCGCCGCGCAGGCAGAATCCGCCTCGGCCGCGGCACCGAGAAGGGCGTCGAGTGCGGTCCGCTGGTCTCCGCGAGGCAGCGCGAGCGGACCGAGGCGTACGTCGCCTCCGCGCTCGCCGAGGGGGCCGTGCTGCGCTGCGGCGGCAGGCGGCCGGAGCCGAGCGCGACCAGGCCGGCCACCGGCTACTTCTACGAGCCGACCGTCCTCGACCAGTGCCACCGGGAGATGAAGGTCGTACGGGAAGAGGTCTTCGGGCCCGTCCTGACCGTGGAGACCTTCTCCACGGAGGACGAGGCGGTGGCGCTCGCCAACGACACCGAGTACGGGCTCGCCGGCGCCGTCTGGACCGCCGACCCCGGCCGAGCCCGCCGCGTCGCCGGCCGGATGCGCCACGGCACCGTCTGGATCAACGACTTCCACCCCTACCTGCCGCAGGCGGAGTGGGGCGGATTCGGCAAGAGCGGCATCGGCCGCGAACTGGGTCCCGCGGGCCTCGCCGAGTACCGCGAGACCAAGCACGTCTACCAGAACCTCGCACCGAAGCCGGTCCGCTGGTTCGCGGGCTGACCCCGACCGCGCACCCCCGACCATCCACTTCCCCGTCCCCGGCACCTTGGAGCAACCTGCCATGCACCAGACCACGCACGCCTACGACTACGTCGTCATCGGCGGCGGCACCGCGGGGTCCGTCATTGCCTCCCGCCTCACCGAGAACCCGGACGTCACCGTGGCCGTCATCGAGGGCGGCCCCAGCGACGTCGGCCGCGACGACGTCCTCACCCTGCGCCGCTGGATGGGCCTGCTGGGCGGCGAACTCGACTACGACTACCCGACCACCGAGCAGCCGCGCGGCAACTCGCACATCCGGCACAGCCGCGCCCGGGTGCTCGGCGGCTGCTCCTCGCACAACACGCTGATCGCGTTCAAGCCGCTGCCGTCCGACTGGGACGAATGGGAGGCCGCCGGCGCCGAGGGCTGGGGCGCCGTCCCGATGGAGGCGTACTACGCCCGCCTCCTCAACAACATCGTCCCGGTCGACGAGAAGGACCGGAACGCCATCGCCCGCGACTTCGTGGACGCGGCCCAGGCGGCGCTCGACGTTCCGCGCGTCGAGGGCTTCAACAAGAAGCCGTTCACCGAGGGCGTCGGCTTCTTCGACCTCGCCTACCACCCCGAGGACAACAAGCGCTCCAGTGCGTCGGTGGCGTATCTGCACCCGGTGCTGGACGAGCGCCCCAACCTGACGCTTTTCCTGGAGACCTGGGCGTACCGGCTGGAGATGGACGGCACCCGGGCCGAGGGCGTGCAGGTACGCACCAAGGACGGTGAGGAGATCCTCGTACGGGCCCGGCGCGAGGTCCTGCTGTGCGCGGGCGCCGTCGACACCCCGCGGCTGCTGCTGCACTCCGGCATCGGCCCGAAGGAGGACCTGGACGAGCTCGGTATACCCGTCGTGCACGACCTGCCGGGCGTCGGCGAGAACCTGCTCGACCACCCCGAGTCGGTGATCGTGTGGGAGACGCACGGCCCGATCCCGGAGAACTCCGCGATGGACAGCGACGCCGGGCTCTTCGTGCGCCGCGACCCCGACCACGCGGGCCCGGACCTGATGTTCCACTTCTACCAGATCCCGTTCACCGACAACCCGGAGCGCCTCGGCTACGAGCGGCCGGAGTTCGGCGTCTCCATGACCCCTAACATCCCCAAGCCGAAGAGTCGCGGCCGCCTCTACCTGAAGAGTGCCGACCCGCAGGAGAAGCCCGCGCTCGACTTCCGCTACTTCACCGACGAGAACGACTACGACGGCCGCACCCTCGTGGACGGCATCAGGATCGCCCGTGAGATCGCGAAGACCGAGCCGCTGGCCGGCTGGCTCAAGCGGGAGGTGTGCCCGGGCCCGGACGTCACCGGCGACGAGGAGCTGAGCGCCTACGCCCGCAAGGTCGCCCACACCGTCTACCACCCGGCGGGCACCTGCCGCATGGGCGCCTCTACTGACGAACTCGCCGTTGTCGACCCCGAGTTGAAGATCCGCGGCCTCGACGGGATTCGCATCGCCGACGCGTCCGTCTTCCCGACCATGACCGCGGTGAACCCGATGATCGGCGTACTGATGGTGGGGGAGAAGTGCGCCGATCTGATCGGCGGTGATGCGTGATGAGCAAGGACACCCGAACCCCCGCGGACGCACCCGTGTTCTCGGTGGAGGGCCTGTGGAAGGTCTTCGGCCCCAAGGCGGAGCGCGTGCCCACGGACCCGGAGTTCGCCTCGCTGAGCCCCGCCGAACTCCGCGAACGCACCGGCTGCACGGCCGCCGTCCGCGACGTGGGATTCGATGTCCGCAAGGGCGAGGTCTTCGTCGTCATGGGCCTGTCCGGCTCCGGCAAGTCCACGCTCGTGCGCTGCCTGACCCGGCTGATCGAGCCGACCGCGGGCACCATCGCCATCGACGGCGAGGACGTCCGCGCCATGGACAAGGCCCGGCTGCGCGAGCTGCGCCGCCACCGGGCCGCGATGGTCTTCCAGCACTTCGGCCTGCTGCCGCACCGCACGGTCCTCGACAACGTGGCCTACGGCCTGGAGATCCAGGGCGTGGGCAGGGCCGAACGCCGGGAACGAGCCGCCGCGTTCGTCGCCAAGGTCGGCCTCGAGGGCATGGAACAGCGACGCCCCGCCCAGCTGTCGGGAGGCCAGCGGCAGCGTGTCGGGCTGGCCCGTGCGCTCGCCGTCGACCCCGAAGTGCTTCTGTTCGACGAGCCGTTCAGCGCTCTCGACCCGCTGATCCGGCGCGACATGCAGGAGGAGGTGGTCCGGCTGCACCGCGAGGAGGGCCGCACGATGGTCTTTGTCACGCACGACCTGAGCGAGGCCCTCAAGCTCGGCGACCGCATCGCCCTGATGCGCGACGGTCGCGTCGTGCAACTGGGCACCCCCGAGGGGATCGTGGGCTCCCCGGCCGACGACTACGTCCGCGAGTTCGTCCGGGACGTGCCGCGCGAGCAGGTGATGACCGTCCGTACCGCCATGCGCGCCGCGACCGCCGAGGAGGCTGCGGACGGCCCGGCGCTGCCCCCGGACGCGACCGTGTCGGAGGCCATCGAGGCGGTCGCCCGCACCGGATCGCCGGCCCGGGTCATGGACGGGGGACGCTGCCTGGGCGTCGTCGACCACGACCGGCTGCTCCGCGTCGTGGCGGGAACCGGGCACCGCCCCGAACCCGGCGAGAAGGCGGCCTGATGGCCACCGTCACCGCCACCACCGCCCCGCGTACCGCCCTGCCCGGCCCCCTCAGGCACCCGGCCGTCGGCAAGCTGCTGCTGCTCGCGGTCGTCGCGGCGATCCTCGTACCCCTGATGAACGCCCGATGGGCAAGCGGCAGTTGGCCACACGAACTGACCGTGGACCTCTCCGCGCCGCTCGCCCGGGCCAGTGACTGGATCATCGACAACCGGGACAGCCACCCCCTTTTCCTCTACTTCTTCGGCTACCTCAGCAACGCCGTCGTCGTCTGCGTACGCGCCGTCTACCTCGTGCTGCTCGCGGCCGGCTGGGCGGGCGTGACGGCCGCCGCCGGGCTGCTGGCGTGGCGTACCGCGGGTGTGCGCCTGGCCCTCGGCACGACGGCCGCGTTCCTCGCCTGCGGGCTGCTCGGCATGTGGGTGCCCACCATGCAGACGCTGGCGCTCATGGTGGTCGCGGTGCTCGCCTCGGTCGTGCTCGGCGCACTGCTCGGACTCGCCGCCGGCCTGTCGGACCGCACGTACCGGGCCCTGCGTCCCGTCCTCGACACCATGCAGGTGTTCCCGGCGTTCGCGTACCTCCTGCCCGTCGTCCTGGTCTTCGGCATCGGCGTCCCCGCGGCCGTCTTCGCCACGGTCGTCTACGCGGCCCCGCCGATGGCCCGGCTCACCGCGCTCGGGCTGCGCGACGCCGACAAGGAGGTCCTCGAAGCGGTCGAGTCGCTCGGCACCACCGCGCGCCAGCGCCTGCTGAGCGCCCGCCTCCCGCTGGCCCGCGGGGAACTTCTCCTCGGCCTCAACCAGACGATCATGATGGCGCTGTCCATGGCGGTCATCGCCTCCGTGATCGGCGCGGGCGGCCTCGGCGACCGCGTCTACCAGGCGCTCGCCTCCGTGGACGTGGGGGCCGCACTCGCCGCCGGCATCCCGATCGTGCTGCTCGCGGTGGTCCTGGACCGGGTCACGGGCGCGGCCGGTAAAGGCCCCGGGCCCGGCGGCCGGGCCGGGTGGGCCGGGTGGGCGTACGCCGCCGGGGCCACCGTCGCCGTCGCCCTGGCCGCGCGAATCGCCGGCCGCCTGGACTGGTCCGAGTCCTGGACCGTGCGCATCGCCGGGCCGGTGAACCGCGCCGTCGACTGGATGACCGCCCACCTCTACTCGGGCGTCCCGTACGTGGGCGGCACCGCCGACTGGGCCGGCCGCTTCACGACCTGGATCCTGGACCCCGTCCGGGCAGGCCTGCAGTGGCTGCCCTGGTGGTCGGTCCTGCTCGTCGTCGCCGCGCTCGCCTGGCTGATCGGCACCTGGCGCACCGCGCTCACCGCCGTCCTCGCGATGGCCGCGACCGGTGTACTCGGTGTGTGGAAGCCGTCGTTGGACACGCTGTCCCAGGTGCTGGCGGCCGTCGCCGTCACCCTCGTCCTCGGTTTCGCGACCGGGATCGCAGCCGCCCGCAGCGACCGTTTCGAGCGGCTGCTGCGCCCGGTCCTGGACGTCTTCCAGACACTGCCGCAGTTCGTGTACCTGATCCCGGTCGTCGCGCTCTTCGGCGTCGGCCGCGCACCCGCCGTCGCGGCGGCGATCGTGTACGCGCTGCCGGCCGTCGTCCGCATCACGACCCAGGGCCTGCGCCAGGTCGACCCGGCAGCCCTCGAGTCGGCCCGCTCGCTCGGCGCGACCAGCTTCCAGCAGTTGCGCCAGGTCCAGCTTCCGCTGGCTCGCCCGGCCCTGCTGCTCGCCGTCAACCAGGGCGTGGTGCTGGTCCTCGCCGTCGTCATCATCGGCGGCCTGGTCGGCGGCGGCGCGCTCGGCTACGACGTCGTCTTCGGCCTCGCCCAGGGCGATCTGGCCACCGGTCTGGTGGCCGGCGCGGCGATCGTCTGCCTCGGACTCATGCTCGACCGGGTGACCCAGCCCACCGGGCGGCGCGCGAAGAAGGGAGCGTGACATGGCACCCCGTACCTCTCGTATCTCCGGCGTCCCTCGTCGTACGGCGATCACGGCGGCCGTGGCCGTCCTGGCGCTGATGACCGGCTGCGGCGCCGCGGACATGACCAAGCAGGCCTCGCCCTTCGCGGGCGCGCGGGGCGCGAAGACCGTGACCCTGTCCGTGCAGTCATGGGTGGGCGCGCAGGCCAACGTGGCCGTGGCCCAGTACATCCTGGAGCACAAGCTCGGTTACCGCGTCGACACCGTCCAGGTCGACGAGGTGCCGGCGTGGGACGCGCTCAGTCAGGGCCGGGTCGACGCGATCCTGGAGGACTGGGGCCACCCCGACCAGGAGAAGCGGTACGTCGAGGACAAGAAGACGATCGCGCGCGGCGGCGACCTCGGGGTCACCGGTCACATCGGCTGGTACGTCCCGACGTACTTCGCCCGGCAGCACCCCGAGGTCACCGACTGGAAGAACCTCAACGCCTACGCGTCGCAGCTGCGCACCGCGGAGAGCGGAGGCAAGGGCCAACTGCTGGACGGCTCGCCCTCCTATGTCACCAACGACAAGGCGCTGGTGAAGAACCTGGACCTGAACTACCAAGTGGTGTTCGCGGGTTCGGAGGCGGCGCAGATCACCCAGATCAAGCAGTTCGCGAAGGAGCACAAGCCCTTCCTCACCTACTGGTACGCACCGCAGTGGCTGTTCAAGAAGGTCCCGATGACCGAGGTGAAGCTGCCGCCTTACAAGGAGGGCTGCGACGCGGACGCGGCGAAGGTCGCCTGCGCCTACCCGCACACCCCACTGCAGAAGTACCTGAACGCGCACTTCGCGAAGAACGGCGGCAAGGCGGCAGCCTTCCTGAAGAAGTTCACCTGGACCACTCAGGACCAGAACGAGGTCGCCGTGATGATCGCCGACCAGAAGCTGACCCCGGAGCAGGCCGCGAAGAAGTGGGTGGACGGTCACGCCTCGACGTGGCGGGCGTGGCTGTCCTGATCAGCCCCGCCGCAGCTGCGCGGCGATCTCGGCCAGTGCCGCCGTCGCCCGGCGCTGCAGCCCGGGACCGAAGGTGATCCGCGTGGCCCCGAGCCCACCGAGTTCGGTGGGCGAGGGGCCTACGCCGTCCAGCCGGGCGACCGCGTTGAGCGGCCCCTGGATCCCGGCCCGCAGCAGGGGGAGCACCTTGGCCGGGGCGACGATCGGGTAGACGCAGTCGGAGCCGGCCGCGACGTACAACCCGGCCCGTTCGATGGCCCCTTCGGGATTGCCGTCGCCGTGCAGGAACGTGTCGACACGCGCGTTGACGAAGAGCCGGTCGCCCGCCGTGGCCCGCACCTCGGCGAGCCAGTCGGCGTGCTTGCGCGGGTCCTTGAGGACGCCCCCGTGCGAGTCCTCCAGGTTGCAGCCCACGGCCCCCGTCTCCAGGAGGCGTTCCACCAGTTCCTTCGGCGCGAGTCGGTACCCGTCCTCCACATCCGCCGACACGGGCACGTCGACGGCGCGGGCGATCCGCGCGATCGCCGCGAACATCTCGTCGGCGGGCGTGGCCCCGTCCTCGTACCCGAGCGCGGCGGCGATCCCGGCGCTGGGCGTCGCGAGCGCCGAGAACCCGGCGTCCGCGCACACTCGCGCGGCGGCGGCGTCCCACGGTCCGGGCAGGATCAGGGGATCGCCCGGCATGCGGCCGTGGTGCAGCGCCCGGAAGGTGTCGGTCTTGTTCACGGCGTGTAGCCTCCGGGCGGGATACGGCGGCTGACCATCAGCCGGTTCCATCCGTTGATGACGGTGATCAGCCCGATGAGATGCGCGAGTTCGGCCTCGTCGAAGTGCTTGGCGGCCATCTCGTACACCTCGTCCGGCACGAAACCGTCGGTCAGCAAGGTCACGGCCTCCGTCAGCGCAAGCGCGGCCCGCTCCCGCTCGTCGTAGAGGTCTTCCGCCTCTTCCCAGGCGTTCAGGAGTTGGATGCGGTCCTCCGACTCGCCGCCCTCGCGTGCCAGTCGGAGGTGCATGTCCAGACAGAAGGCGCAGTGGTTGATCTGCGAGGCCCGGATCATGACCAGCCCGGCGAGGCCAGGGTCGCCGATTCCCTTCTTCGCGGCCGCGCTCAGTGCGGACATCGCCCGGCCGACCTCGCGGTCCAGCAGCGTCGTACGGGTCACTTGTGCTGCCCCGCCTCGTAGTGGCCCGGCGTCATGCGGGTGGTCACGCCGAACCGGTTCCATGCGTTGATCACCGTGATCGCGGCGATCAGCTGCGCGAGTTCGGCCTCGTCGAAGTGCTTGGTGGCCTTCGCGTACACCTCGTCCGGCACGAACCCGTCGGTGAGGACGGTGATGGCCTCGGTCAGCTCGATCGCCGCGAGCTCCTTCTCGGTGTAGAAGTGCTTCGACTCCTGCCACGCGCTGAGCTGCACGATCCGCTCGACGGTCTCACCGGCCGCGAGCGCGTCCTTGGTGTGCATGTCGAGGCAGAAGGCGCAGTGGTTGATCTGCGAGGAGCGGATCTTGACCAGCTCGTACAGCTTCGGGTCGAGACCCTGACGGGCGGCCGCGTCCAGCCGGATCATGGCCTTGTAGACCTCGGGGGCGTGCTTGGCCCACTGCAGCCGGGCGGGCTCTTCGGGGGCGTACCGAACATTTTCGTCTGCGGTCATGTCCCGACCCTACGGACCAGGCAGCCCATCGGTATGGTCCATTTCCATGGCGAAATCTTGGGCCGCTTTCGGGGTCGACCTTCATCTCGAACCGTCCGGACCGGGCGTGCGCAAGGGCCTGACGAACGCCCTGCGGGAGGCGGTCCGCAGCGGCCGTCTGGCCCCGGGGACACGTCTGCCCTCCTCTCGCTCGCTCGCCGCCGACCTGGGCATCGCGCGCAACACGGTCGCCGACGCCTACGGGGACCTGGTCGCCGAGGGCTGGCTCACGGCACGCCAGGGTTCGGGAACCCGGGTGGCCGAGAGCGCCTGGCCGGGAGCTCCGGCCGAGCCGCCCGCGCCCCGGCCCCGCGAGCGCGGACGCCCGGTCTACGACCTGGTGCCCGGCACCCCCGACCTGTCCTTCTTCCCGCGCACGGAGTGGCTAGGGGCCGCCCGCCGTGCCCTCGCGGCGGCGCCGAACGACGTCTTCGGCTACGGCGATCCGCGCGGCCGTGTCGAACTGCGCACCGCGCTCGCGCAGTACCTGTCCCGGGCGCGCGGGGTGCGCGCCGACCCGGAACGGATCCTCGTCTGCGCGGGCTTCTCGCACGGGCTGAAGATCCTCGGCGCGGTGCTGCGGGCACGCGGCCTGCGAAGGGTCGCCGCCGAGTCGTTCGGACTCGATTTCCACTGGAACCTGCTGACGGAGGCCGGTCTGCGCACCGAGCCGCTCCCGTTCGACGAACGGGGAAGCAGCACCGAAGAGCTGACCCCCGACGCGGGCGCCGTCCTGCTCACTCCCGCCCACCAGTTCCCCCTGGGCGTACCCCTGCACCCGGACCGGCGGGCGGCCGTCGTCGACTGGGCGCGGCGCACCCGCGGACTGGTGCTGGAGGACGACTACGACGGCGAGTTCCGCTACGACCGTCAGCCGGTCGGGGCGTTGCAGGGCCTGGACCCGGAGCATGTGGTCTACCTGGGCACCGTCAGCAAGTCCCTGGCGCCCGGGCTGCGCCTGGGCTGGATGGTGCTGCCGCAGGCGCTGGCCCGGGAGGCGGCGGCGGGGAAGGGCGTGACGGACACGTGCGGGGTGATGGACCAGCTGACGCTGGCGGAGTTCATCACCTCGGGCGCGTACGACCGCCATGTGCGCGCCGCCCGGCTGCGTTACCGGCGGCGCCGCGACGCCCTGGTCGAGGCGCTCGCCGTCCGCGCCCCCGACGTCCGTATCGGGGGCATAGCGGCAGGCCTGCACGCGGTGCTGCACCTCCCGCCCGGCACCGAGGGGGCGGTGGTCCAGGCGGCGGCCTGGCAGGGTCTGGCGGTGCACGGCCTGGGGCGCTACCGCCATGCGCACGCCGTTGCCGAACCGATGGACGCCCTGGTCGTGGGGTACGCCACGCCGCCGGACCACGCGTGGGAGGGGGCGCTGGAGGCGCTGTGCAGGGCGTTGCCGTGACGACGGGAGCCGGACGTCACGCCTCCTCGACCGACGCCTCCCCGACCGGCGCCTCCCCGACCGGCGCCTCCTCGACGGGCGCCTCCCCGAACCGTGCCAGGAGCAGCGCGCCCGCCACCGCCACCATGAACCCCAGCACTGCCACCCAGGCCATCCCTTCCCGGGTGCGGTCGCCCAGCCACACCACCCCCACCGTCGCGGGCCCCACCGTCTCGCCCACGACGATGCCCGCGGTGGCCACCGTCACCGACCCCCGCTCCAGGGCCGTGGTCAGCAGCAGGAAGGCCGCCGAGCCGCCGAGCAGCAGCGCATAGGTCGCCGGGTTGGTGAGCAGGACGGACGGCGCGATCCCGTCGATCAGCCGTACCGCCACCTCGACCACCCCGAACCCGAATCCGGCGCCCAGCCCCAGCGTCAGGGACCGGCCCCGCTCCGGCAGCCGTCCCCCGGCCAGCCCGAGCAGCAGCACGACCACCGCCGTCGCCAGCATCGCGTACTTCAGTGCCGTCGACCCCTCCCGGTCGCCCTCCGCACCGGACGCCAGCCCCAGCAGCGCCAGCCCCGCACACACCACCGTCACCGCGGCCCATTCGCTCCCGGTCAGCCGCACCCGCAGCAGCCGGGCCGCGACCACCGCCGTCACCGCGAGGCTGGACGCGAGCGCCGCGCCCACCGCGTAGATGGGGAGCGAGCGCAGCGCCGCGATCTGCAGCAGGAACCCGAGCCCGTCCAGCCCGAGCCCCGCCAGATACCGCCACTGCCGCAGCGCCCGCAGCAGCAGCGCCGTGTCCCCGCCCTCGCCTCCGCCCGCCGCGCGCGCAGCGATCGCCTGCAGCACCGTCGCCGTACCGAAACAGACCGCTGCACCCAGCGCGCACACCATTCCAAAGAGCACAGTGCGACTGTAGGCGACGGGGAGGGCCGGGCTCGCCCGGCGGAGCGACTGTCTCTAGTCTGATGCGCGGCACACGTCGTACTGACGTCTCACCAGGCTCATCGCACGGGGGGAACACGAACATGGCGGACACACGCCGGCAACTGCGCTCGGGCACGGTCGTTCTCGGCGGCATGGGACTGCTCGCCGCCACCCTCACCGCCTGCTCCTCGGATCCGGACAAGCGCTGCGTCGACCGCGACAGTTATCTCGTCGGCAAGGGCTACCGGGTCGTCGCGGGCAAGAACTGCTCCACCGGTACGTCCGTCAACGGGGCCTGGTACTACGGCGGCAAGAAGAAGAAGGGCTTCGTCTACGGCGGCTCCTTCACCAAACCCGGCAAGGGATCCGGCGGCTCGGGCAGCGGCGGCCACACCGGAGTCCACCGCGGCGGCTTCGGCGGCGGCCACGACTCCTCCGGCGGCTGAGCGGCCCGTGGAACGCCGCAGGATCGACCCCCGCCCCGGCTGGCAGCAGACGGTCGAGGCCCAGGGCCTCATCTACCCGCTCACCCGCTACTCCGACGACTCCCTCCGCCCCTACTGGGACGAGAGCGCGTACTACGTGTTCACGCTCCCCGAGGTGGAGGCGCTGGAGGAGGTCGTCGAGGAACTGCACGGGATGTGCCTGGCCGCGGCCGGGCACATCGTCGCCGAGGACCGATTCGCCGACCTCGGCATCACCGACCCGCGCGTGGTGCGTGCGGTCGCCGAGTCCTGGCACCGGCGTGGGGAACTCCCGTCCGTCTACGGCCGCTTCGACCTGCGCTACGACGGCACGGGCCCGGCCAAGCTCCTGGAGTACAACGCCGACACGCCCACGTCCCTGGTCGAGGCCGCCTCGCCCCAGTGGTTCTGGATGGAGGAGCGCTTTCCGGGCGCCGACCAGTGGAACTCCCTCCACGAGCGCCTCGTCGCCGCCTGGAAGAGGCAGGCCGCCCTGCTGCCGCCCGGCAGCCCGCTCCACTTCGCGCACTCCTCGGCGGACGAAATCGGCGAGGACCTGATGACGGTCGCCTATCTGAAGGAGACCGCGGAACAGGCCGGGATCGACACCGACTGGATCTCCATGGAGGCGATCGGCTGGGACCCGCTCTCCGAACGCTTCGTCGACAGCCGGCTCCGCTTCATCCGCAGTTGCTTCAAGCTCTATCCCTGGGAGTGGCTCACGACGGACCGGTTCGCCGGCCATGTCCTCGACACCCTCGACAACGGCGGCGGCACGGGCAGCACCCTGTGGATCGAGCCGGCCTGGAAGATGCTGCTCAGCAACAAGGCGCTCCTCGCCATCCTCTGGGAGCTCCACCCGGGCCACCCGAACCTGCTCGCCGCCCACCTCGACGGGCCCGGGGAGCTGGCGCGCACCACGGGCTACGTCGCCAAGCCGCTCCTCGGCCGCGAGGGCGAGGGTGTGACGGTGCATGAGCCGGGCGCCGAGCCGGTCCTGCAGGAAGAGGCGTGCTGCTACCAGGAGTTGGCACCCCTGCCGTCCTTCGACGGCAACCGCGTCGTCCTCGGTGCCTGGGTCGTCGACGACGAGTCGGCGGGGCTCGGCATCCGCGAGTCCTCCGGCCTCATCACCGACGAGTTCGCACGCTTCCTGCCGCATGTGATCCTCTAGTGCTGTGGCCGGAAAGGTTTGCCGGAAAGCTCGCGGCGTCCGGTGCGGTACATCGCAAGGCGGAGCATCACCCGCGTACTGGATGTACTCGGGTGATGCGACAACGCGGCGTGGGGGTCCCCCCTGCTCGAAGAGCTTGGGGGAGTGCCGTCCCGGGCGTCGCGAGCCGGTGAACCTTTCCGGTCACAGCACTAGCGGCTTCTCCCGGGCACTAGTGCCGCGGCAGGCAACGTTTGCCCGTTAAGGAGCGGCGTTCGGTGCGTGCTCTCGGCGTGCCGGCCGGAAGCCCTCGTACTGGACGTACTTGGGCTTTCGGTCGGTGCGGCGAGTGGGGGTACCCCCTGCTCGAAGAGCTTGGGGGAGGCGTGCCGGGCGTCGCGACGGGGCAAACGTTGCCTGTTGCGGCACTAGGCACCAAGGACCGCGCGCAGCTGGGCCAGCCCCCAGTCCAGATCCTCCTTGCTGATCACCAGGGGCGGGGCGATCCGGATCGTGGCGCCGTGGGTGTCCTTCACCAGGACGCGCCGGTCCATCAGCTTCTCGCTGACCTCCCGCCCCGTCCCGTACCGCGGGTGGATGTCGACGCCCGCCCACAGCCCGCGCCCGCGCACTTGGGTCACCCGGCCCGTGTCCTTCAGCGGGGCCAGTTCGCGGTGCAGATGCTCGCCCAGCTCCGCCGCCCGCGCCTGGTACTCACCGGACCGCAGCATCGCGATCACCTCCAGCGCCACCGCGCAGGCCAGCGGGTTCCCGCCGAACGTCGACCCGTGCTCACCCGGCCGGAACACCCCGAGCACGTCGGCGCTCGACACCACGGCCGACACCGGCATGATCCCGCCGCCGAGCGCCTTCCCGAGCACGTACACGTCCGGTACGACCCCCTCGTGCTCGCACGCGAAGGTGCGTCCCGTCCGCCCGAGCCCCGACTGGATCTCGTCGGCGACGAAGAGCACGTTCCGCTCGCGGGTCAGCTCCCGCACCCCCGGCAGATAACCGGCCGGCGGCACCAGCACCCCCGCCTCGCCCTGGATCGGCTCCAGCAGGACCGCCACCGTGTTCTCCGTCAGCGCGGCGCGCATCGCGGTCAGGTCCCCGTACGGCACGATCTCGAAGCCCGGCGTGTACGGGCCGAAGTCCGCGCGCGCCTCCGGGTCGGTGGAGAAGCTGATGATGGTCGTCGTACGGCCGTGGAAGTTGCCCCCCGCGACCACGATCTTCGCCATCTCGGCGGGCACGCCCTTGATCCGGTAGCCCCACTTGCGGGCCGTCTTCACCGCGGTCTCCACCGCCTCCGCGCCCGTGTTCATCGGCAGCACCATCTCCATGCCGCACAGCTCGGCCAGCTGTGTGCAGAAGGCGAGGTACCGGTCGTGGTGGAAGGCCCGGGACGTCAGCGTCACCCGTTCCAGCTGCGCCTTCGCCGCGTCGATCAGCCGCCGGTTGCCGTGGCCGAAGTTCAGCGCCGAGTACCCGGCCAGCAGGTCGAGGTAGCGGCGCCCTTCGACGTCCGTCATCCAGGCGCCCTCCGCCGTCGCCACGACGACCGGGAGCGGGTGGTAGTTGTGCGCGCTGTGGGCCTCGATCTCGGCGATGAGCGTGTCGGTGGTATTCACGGAGGCTCCCTTTCCGGCCTACGAAAACAGGCCCCCCTCCTATCGTCGCTTCCCTGCCGTCGCTCGCATGGCGGACGAGCGAACAGAGCCCTCCGATGTGCCCGGTAGGCTGGCGGCGGGCCGTGACTGGCGCGCTGGGATGGGACCGACCATCGGGGAGCGGCCCAGGCCCTGTGGGCCTTACGAGCGAGTGCCGTGCGCCTGAGCCAACCGTGAACCGTGATCGCTTGCCACGCCCCGGAGGCCGATATGCCTGAGCAGCAGTCCCTCTCCACCGAGTCCACCGCCTTCCGCGCCGCCCTCGACGTGATCCGCGCCGTCGAGCCGCGCGTCGCCGACGCCATCGGCCAGGAAGTCGCCGATCAGCGCGAGATGCTCAAGCTGATCGCCTCTGAGAACTACGCCTCCCCGGCGACGCTGCTGGCGATGGGCAACTGGTTCAGCGACAAGTACGCCGAGGGCACCATCGGCCGCCGCTTCTACGCCGGCTGCCGCAACGTCGACACCGTCGAATCCCTCGCCGCCGAGCACGCCAAGGAACTGTTCGGCGCCCGCCACGCCTACGTCCAGCCGCACTCCGGCATCGACGCCAACCTCGTCGCCTTCTGGGCCGTCCTCGCCCAGCGCGTCGAGGCCCCCGCCCTGGAGAAGGCGGGCGTCCGCCAGGTCAACGACCTCTCCGAGGAGGACTGGGCCGAACTGCGCCGCGCCTTCGGCAACCAGCGCATGCTCGGCATGTCCCTGGACGCGGGCGGCCACCTCACCCACGGCTTCCGCCCGAACATCTCCGGCAAGATGTTCGACCAGCGCCCCTACGGCACCGATCCGGCCACCGGGCTGATCGACTACGAGGCGCTGCGCGCGTCGGCCCGCGAGTTCAAGCCGCTGATCATCGTCGCGGGCTATTCGGCCTACCCCCGGCTGGTGAACTTCCGGATCATGCGCGAGATCGCCGACGAGGTCGGCGCCACGCTCATGGTCGACATGGCGCACTTCGCGGGCCTGGTCGCGGGCAAGGTGCTGACCGGCGACCTCGACCCCGTCCCGCACGCCCAGATCGTGACGACCACCACCCACAAGTCGCTGCGCGGCCCGCGCGGCGGCATGGTCCTGTGCGACGACTCCCTGAAGGACCAGGTCGACCGCGGCTGCCCGATGGTGCTGGGCGGCCCGCTCCCGCATGTGATGGCGGCGAAGGCGGTGGCGCTGGCGGAGGCCCGGCAGGACTCCTTCCGCGACTACGCCCAGCGGATCGTGGACAACTCCCGCGCGCTGGCCGAGGGCCTGCTGCGCCGCGGCGCCACGCTCGTGACCGGCGGCACCGACAACCACCTGAACCTGATCGACGTGGCCTCCTCCTACGGCCTCACCGGCCGCCAGGCGGAAGCGGCCCTGCTGGACTCGGGCATCGTCACCAACCGCAACGCCATCCCGGCCGACCCGAACGGCGCCTGGTACACCTCCGGCATCCGCATCGGCACGCCCGCGCTCACCACGCGCGGCCTCGGTACGGCGGAGATGGACGAGATCGCGGCCCTGATCGACCGCGTCCTGACGACCGCCGCCCCCGGCACGACGAGCAAGGGCGCCCCGTCCAAGGCCCAGCACGTCCTGGACCCGAAGATCGCGGACGAGATCGCCCACCGCGCGTCCGACCTGCTGACCGGTTTCCCGCTGTACCCGGAGATCGACCTGGGCTGATCACCGCCGGGTGAGGGGCGCCTCATCAGAGACGGGGTCGCGGCATTCCGCGGCCCCGCCGCGTGGGCGCGAGCCGCACCGACCACCCGTGCGACCCCCGAGCCGTCAGAGCTCGAGGAGCTCCTGGCGCGGCTCAGACGGCGCCCCACCGCGCAGGGCCGCCGCGCGCCGTACGGCGTAGGCGCCGCCGGCCCCCAGGACCAGCCCCGCCCCGAGGCCCATGGCCCCCCAGCGCAGGTGGTCCGAGGGGGCACCCTTGTCGCCGGCGGCGGGCTGCCCGAACAGTCCGCTCTTCTCCAGCCGGTCGTAAACAGCCCGCGGCACCCGGCGCCACCGGATGTCGTCGTCGTCGACGTCCGGCGCCAGATCCGAGCGGACCCACGCCGTGCCGTCCTCCGCCAGGAACACCTGGTCCTCCCGCTCGATGGCCACATCACCGCCGGGCGCGCGCTGCGTCTGGGGATACCCCCCGATCCCGGTCAGCGCCCACACCACCGTGGCCCGCACGTGCGGGTACCGCCCCTGATGCCATGCGTCCGGCACCCGCTCGGACCCTGTCTTCGTCGGACCCAGCAGCTGCGACAGCAGCGTGAAGTCCCGGTCCCCGGAGTGCAGTGTCGTCGTACGGCCTGTGCCGTTCGCCACGACGAGCGCGAGATCCGGTGCCTTCTCGCCCGCGGCGCGTGCCGGAGCGGCGGCCCCCGCCAGCGCCACCACCGTCACCACCAGCGCCGCCATCAGCCCGCCGAGTCCGCGCACACCGCCCCCTCCGCTTGTCATGTCCCCTTGTTACACCGTCGGGGACACTTCGGGCCGGTCCTGTTGCAGACCAATTCCGGAGATGCCTGTCGGACCTGAGAGAATGGTGGACATGGCTTCAGACCGCCCTCGCGTGCTCTCCGGAATCCAGCCCACGGCCGGCTCGTTCCATCTCGGCAACTACCTCGGCGCCGTCCGCCAGTGGGTGTCCCTGCAGGAGACCCACGACGCGTTCTACATGGTCGTCGACCTGCACGCGATCACCGTCCCGCAGGACCCGAAGGAGCTGCGGGCCAACACCCGCCTGGCCGCCGCCCAGCTGCTCGCGGCCGGTCTCGACCCGGAGCGGTGCACCCTCTTCGTCCAGAGCCATGTCCCCGAGCACGCCCAGCTCGCCTGGGTCATGAACTGCCTCACCGGCTTCGGCGAGGCGAGCCGCATGACCCAGTTCAAGGACAAGTCCGCCAGGCACGGCGCCGACCGCGCGAGCGTCGGCCTGTTCACGTACCCGATCCTCCAGGTCGCCGACATCCTGCTGTACCAGGCCCACGAGGTTCCGGTCGGCGAGGACCAGCGCCAGCACATCGAGCTGACCCGCGATCTCGCCGAGCGCTTCAACGGCCGCTTCGGCGAGACCTTCACGGTCCCGCAGCCGTACATCCTCAAGGAGACGGCGAAGATCTACGACCTCCAGGACCCGTCGATCAAGATGAGCAAGTCGGCGTCCACGCCGAAGGGCCTCATCAACCTGCTCGACGATCCGAAGACCACCGCCAAGAAGGTCAAGAGCGCCGTCACGGACACGGACACCGTCATCCGGTACGACGCCGAGCACAAGCCGGGCGTCAGCAACCTGCTGACCATCTACTCCACCCTCACCGGGACCCGTATCGAGGAACTGGAGCAGAAGTACGACGGCAAGGGCTATGGTGCGCTCAAGACGGACCTCGCCGAGGTCATGGTCGAGTTCGTGACGCCGTTCAGGGAGCGCACCCAGCAGTACCTGGACGACCCCGAGACGCTCGACTCGATCCTGGCCAAGGGCGCGGAGAAGGCGCGCGCCGTCGCCGCGGAGACCCTCTCCCAGACGTACGACAGGATCGGTTTCCTGCCCGCCAAGCACTGAGCCCGCCGCAGCGACCTCCCGATATTCGGGAGGTATCGCCGTACAGTCGATATCCGAGCCGGCAGCCACCCCTGCTTGCACGGAGCACCGAAGAACACCAGCACGACGACAGGAGACGACGTGGGGACCGTAACGATCGGTGTGTCGATCGCGGTCCCGGAGCCTCATGGCAGCCTGCTCCAGGAGCGGCGCGCGGGCTTCGGCGACGCCGCCGCTCACGGCATCCCCACGCATGTCACCCTGCTCCCGCCGACGGAGGTGGACGCCTCCCAGCTGCCTGTGATCGAGGCGCACCTCGCCGAGGTCGCGGCGGCCGGGCGCCCCTTCCCGATGCGCCTGTCCGGCACGGACACGTTCCGGCCCGTGTCACCCGTGGTGTTCGTCAAGGTCGTCGACGGCGCCGAGGCGTGCGCGTGGCTGCAGAAGCAGGTCCGCGACGCCTCCGGTCCGGTGGCGTGCGAGCTGGTCTTCCCGTACCACCCGCACGTCACGGTGGCGCACGGCATCGACGAGGCGGCGATGGACCGGGCGTACGAGGAACTCGCCGGCTACGAGGCCGCGTGGCCCTGCACGGGCTTCGCGCTCTACGAGCAGGGCGCCGACGGCGTCTGGCGCAAGCTGCAGGAGTTCGCCTTCGGAAGCACGGTGGTGCCCCCTCAGGCCGGCGCGCCCGAGGACGCCACCAGCCTTCCCGCCACCTAGTGCTGTGACCGGAAGGGTTCACCGGCTCGCGACGCCCGCGGCACGGCACTCCCCCAAGCTCTTCGAGCAGGGGGACCCCCACGCCGCGTTGTCGCATTACCCGAGTACGTCCAGTACGCGGGTGATGCTCCGCCTTGCGATGTTCCCCCACTGCCTGAAGGGCGTGGGAGGTGCCCCCAGCACCGGACGCCGCGAGCTTTCCGGCAGACCTTTCCGGTCGCAGCACTAGACCGCCAGCCGCCGGAAGACCTGCCGCGGCAGGTGCCGCAGCGCGGCCATCACCAGCCGCAGGGCCCCCGGCACCCACACCACCTCCGACCGTCTGCGCAGCCCCAGCTCGATGGCGGTGGCGACCTCCTCCGGTGTGGTGGGCAGCGGCCCCTCCTCCCGCCCGGACGTCCCGCGCGTACGGACGAAACCCGGCCGTACCACCATGACGTGCACCCCGGTGCCGTGCAGCGCGTCGCCCAGCCCTTGCGCGAACACGTCCAGGCCCGCCTTGCTGGAGCCGTAGATGAAGTCGGAGCGGCGGGCGCGTTCCCCGGCGGCCGACGACAGCACCACCAGCGAGCCGTGGCCCTGCGTCTGGAGCGCACCGGCGCACACCAGACCCGCCGAGACGGCGCCCGTGTAGTTGGTCTGCGCGACGCGGGCCGCGGCCACCGGGTCGCGCTCGTCGGTCGCCTGCTCGCCGAGCACACCGAACGCGAGCAGCACCAGATCGACGGCGCCTTCCGCGAACACCTCGCCGAGCGCGCCCTCATGGGCCACGGGATCGAGCGCGTCGAAGGCGACCGTACGGGTGTCGGCGCCGAGCCGGCGCAGGTGCGCGGCGGCACTCTCCAGCGAGGGGGAGGGCCGCCCGGCCAGCCACACCGTACGGGCGCCGCGGGCGACGAGGCGGCGCGCGGTGGCCAGCGCGATCTCGGAGGTCCCGCCGAGGATCAGCAGGGACCGTGGGGTGCCGAAGGTGTCCTTGTGGGCAGGCATGACCGTGACCGTAGCGCTGGAAAACGGGCGTAACGTAGCAATCTCGACACTCTGCGCGGCTCCTCACCGGAATGGGCGATGCATCACACGGAGTGCTGCGAGGGATCGGATCATGGACTGGCTGAAGAAGCTCCCCGTCATCGGGCCGTTGGTCGCACGCCTCATGGTCACGCACGGCTGGCGCGCCTACGAACGCCTCGACCGGGTGAAGTGGGCCCGGCTCGCCGCCGCGATGACGTTCATCAGCTTCGTGGCGCTCTTCCCGCTGCTCACGTTCGCCGCCGCGATCGGCGCCGCGACGCTCAGCACGGCCCAGCAGAACAACCTGCAGGCGAGGATCGGGGATCAGTTCCCCGGCCTCTCCGGCCAGCTCGATATCCACAACCTGGTCCAGAACGCCGGGACCATCGGCATCATCGCCGGTGCCGTGCTGCTGTTCGCCGGCATCAACTGGGTCGGACAGATCCGGGACTGCCTGCGCGCGGTGTGGGAGCTGCCGGACAGCGACGAGAACCCCGTGCTGCGCAAGGCCAAGGACGGTGTGGTGCTCATCGGCCTGGGCGGCGCGGTCCTCGTCACCCTCGCCACGTCCACCGTCGCCTCCGCGCTGGTCGGATGGATGGCCGGGCCGCTCGGCCTCGCCAAGGGCGACTGGGGCAGCGTCCTGCTGCGCGTGGCCGCGTTCGCCGTCTCCGTCCTCACCGACTTCCTGGTCCTGCTGTACGTGCTCACGCTGCTGCCCGGCGTGGACCCGCCACGGCGCCGACTGGTGACCGCCGCCCTGGGCGGCGCGGTCGGTTTCGAACTGCTCAAGGTGTCGCTCAGCGGCTACCTCCAGGGCGTGGCCGCGAAGAGCATGTACGGCGCCTTCGGGGTGCCGGTCGCACTGCTGCTGTGGATCAACCTCACCGCCAAGCTCGTGCTGTTCTGCGCCGCCTGGACGGCGACGCAGAAGAGCCCGGACACGGTCAGGGGCGGGTCCGGCGGCGCACCAGGTCAGGCAGCGGCCAGCGGCGGTTGACCAGGAACACGCCCGCGGCGAGCAGAACGAGGACCCCGCCGGCGATACCGAGGGCCACCCCCATACCGCTGGAGCCGCCGCTCTTCGCGGAGGCCACCGGCTCCGCGGACTCCTTGCCCGCACCCGTGGCGGACGGTTTCGCGCCGGGCGCGGCGCCCGTGACCGCGCTCTTCGGGGCGACGAGCTCGCCGACCGGCGTCACCTTGCCGGCCGCGCCGAACCCCCAGTCGAACAGCCGGGCGGTCTCCTTGTAGACCTCGTTGTGCTCCTTCTTCTCCGGGTTCATGACCGTGACGAGCAGTTTCCTGCCGTTCCGCTCGGCGATGCCCGTGAAGGTGGCGCCCGCGTTGGTGGTGTTGCCGTTCTTCACACCCGCTATGCCCCGGTACGGCGTGATGTCGCCGTCCCCGGCGAGCAGCCGGTTGGTGTTCTGGATCTCGAAGGACCCGCGGGTCTTCTTGCCCTTCTTCTCCGTGGTCTCGCCCGGGAACTGCGCCCGTACCGTCGAGCAGTACTCCCGGAAGTCCTTCTTCTGCATCCCGGAGCGGGCGATCAGGGTGAGGTCGTAGGCCGACGAGACCTGGCCCTTGGCGTCGTAGCCGTCGGGGCTGACGACGTGCGTGTCGAGGGCCTGGAGCTCCTCGGCGTGGGCCTGCATGTCCTTGACGGTCTCCTCGACGCCGTGGTTCATCGCGGACAGCACGTGCACGGCGTCGTTGCCGGAACGCAGGAAGACCCCGAGCCACAGGTCGTGGACCGTGTAGGTCTCGCCCTCCTTGACCCCGACCATGCTGGAGCCGGAGCCTATGCCGGCCAGATCGGAGGGGGTCACCTTGTAGTCCGTGCTCTTCGGGAATTTGGGCAGCACGGTGTCGGCGAACAGCATCTTCAGGGTGCTCGCCGGGGGGAGCCGCCAGTGCGCATTGTGGGCGGCCAGAACGTCACCGGACTCGGCGTCGGCGACGATCCAGGAGCGCGCCGTGAGGTCCTTGGGCAGCACGGGGGCGCCGCTGCCGAGGTTCACCTGGGTGCCCGGCCTGCCGAGCTGTTCGCCGCCGACGGTCGACATCACGGCCGGGGGCGTGGCCGACGGCGACGCGGACGAGCTCCCGGCGTCCGCGAACGCGGTCGCGGGCACGGTGAGAGAGAGGGACAACACAGCAGCGGAGGTGACCGGCAGGCGGCGCCCGGCGATCTTCATCAAGGCAGACACGGTGGCGAAAGTAACAGGGCGCCAGGTGCGAAGTCCCGCCGCATCCCGGTCGCTCTGCAGAGTGGCGGGATGCGACCCGTGACCGACCTGTCGTAGGGGCGGTGACCACCCTGTCGCAGGGGCGGCCGGAAGCGTCACAAGTCGGCGACGCGGGCCCCCGCCGCCGTCAGAGCGGGCACGGCAGGGAGTCACCCGCGCCGGAGCGCACGCAGTCCGCGGAGCCCGATCACGCCGATGGCGGTGCCCAGCAGGAACGACACGATGGCAAGGGTCAGGTGCACCCAGAAGTACGCCGTCGGGCTGCCGTCCTTGAAGGCGAGTCCGCTGGCGTCCTTGTACAGGTTCTTCGCGAAGGTGACCCAGATCACCCAGGACCAGACGCCGAAGAGGGTCAGGAACCAGGAGACGGGGCGGCTGAGCTTCATCGGGTGCTGTCCTTCGTGGTGGGGCTGCCGTGCTCTTGCCAGTATCCGACCTGTGCTCGATCGCGAGGTTCGCGGGGGTGGTGAACCGAACGCAGCCGATCAGGGGTGCTTGTCCGGGGCGGGCGCCCCCCGTCGTGCGGACGGGTCCGGAAGCGCCTTCGTCATCCCCGGCAGGAAGTCCGTGAACAGCTCGTGCACCTCGTGGACGAGGGGCCTGAGCACCCGGAAGCGGGCCAGGGCGGCGCCCCGCGCAGTGAGGCGGGCGCCGCGCCCGGCCAGCCGGTAGCTGCGCTCGCGCCCCTCGGTCCGGTCGAAGATCCAGTACAGCACGAGCCCCATCGGGCGAGCCACATCAACTCGGGCAGCACACGTCCCGCAGTTCCTCCGGCACCTTGGTCTTCGCCCCTGTCAGCACCTCTTTGTGGACGCCGATGGCCTCCACACGCGCGTGCTCCGACTCGGGGGAGAAGGGGCTGAGCGGACTGTCCGGATCGGCGGCGTTCTTGAAGAACTGCACCGCGAACTCGTGGTACGGCGTGGCGATGTCCAGCCACGCCTTCAGTACGCCCGCGAGCCGTGCCTCCAGGTCGGTCTCCCGCGCCAGGACCTCCCGGACCGCCACCCGGTGCTCGGCGGCGATCCGGTCGTAGAAGCCCTGGATCAGGTGCTCCTTGCCGTCGAAGTAGTAGTAGGCGTTCCCTATGGAGACCCCGGCCTCCTTGGCGATCGCCCGCATCGTCGTCTTGTCGTAGCCGCGCTCCTGGAACAACCGCATCGCGGTCTCCAGGATGAGAGCACGGGTCTGCTCGGACTTGGTGGGCGTACCGCCCTCGTCGGCTCGGTCGTTCTTCGCAGGCACGAACAGAGGGCCCAACGAGTGACGCAGGCGCCGCCGTCACACCTTGGCTCGGTGTATGTCCACCCTCGGGCCGGGTCGTAGGTCCAGCCCTCACTGGATCGGTAGACCTCTCCGCCCCACTGCGCTCCGCCCGACCTGATGCGGTCGACCGGCACACAACGCGAACGGGCCCCGCTCCGGTTCGAAACCGGAGCGGGGCCCGTGTCACACGGGGACCGTGAGGGTCAGAAGCGGCGCGTGATCAGCGCTCGCTTCACCTCCTGGATCGCCTTCGTCACCTCGATGCCACGCGGGCAGGCGTCGGTGCAGTTGAACGTCGTGCGGCAGCGCCACACACCGTCCTTGTCGTTCAGGATCTCCAGCCGCTGCTCGCCGGCCTGGTCACGCGAGTCGAAGATGAAGCGGTGCGCGTTGACGATGGCCGCCGGGCCGAAGTACTGGCCGTCGTTCCAGAACACCGGGCACGACGAGGTGCAGGCGGCGCACAGGATGCACTTCGTCGTGTCGTCGAAGCGCTCCCGGTCCTCCGCCGACTGCAGACGCTCACGCGTCGGCTCGTTCGTGTCCTTCGTGATCAGGAAGGGCATCACGTCCCGGTACGCCTGGAAGAACGGCTCCATGTCCACGACCAGGTCCTTGAGGACCGTGAGGCCCTTGATGGGCTCGATCGTGATCGGCTTCTCGGGGTTGATGTCCTTGATCAGCGTCTTGCAGGCCAGACGGTTCTTGCCGTTGATCCGCATGGCGTCCGAGCCGCAGATGCCGTGGGCGCAGGAGCGGCGGAACGTCAGCGTGCCGTCCAGGTCCCACTTGATCTTGTGCAGGCCGTCGAGGACGCGCTCCTTCGGGTCGATCTCCAGCTGGAAGTCTTCCCAGGTCGACTCCGCCGAGACCTCCGGGTTGAAGCGGCGGACGCGGAAGGTGACCGTGATGTAGGCGGCTGCCTTGGCCTCCGCCTCCACCTTGTCCAGAACAGGGGTTGCCATCAGTACTTACGCTCCATCGGCTGGTAGCGGGTCTGGACGACCGGCTTGTAGTCGAGACGGATGGACTCGGTGCCGTCGTCACCCACCTCGCGGTACGCCATGGTGTGGCGCATGAAGTTGACGTCGTCGCGGCTCGGGTAGTCCTCGCGGTAGTGACCGCCGCGGGACTCCTTGCGGGCCAGGGCCGACACCGCCATGACCTCGGCCAGGTCGAGCAGGTTGCCCAGCTCGACGGCCTCCAGCAGGTCGGTGTTGAACCGCTTGCCCTTGTCCTGGATCGCCACGTTCTTGTAGCGCTCCCTCAGCTCGGCGATCTTCTCGACCGCCGTCTTGATCGTCTGCTCGGTGCGGAACACCATGACGTTCGCGTCCATGGTCTCCTGCAGCTCGCGGCGCAGCTCCGCCACGCGCTCGGTGCCCGTCGACGACCGCAGCTGCTCGATCTGGTCGACCACGAGCTGCGCCGGGTTCTCCGGCAGGTCGACGTAGTCCGCCTTCTGCGAGTACTCGGCGGCCGCGATGCCCGCACGACGGCCGAAGACGTTGATGTCGAGCAGCGAGTTCGTGCCGAGACGGTTCGCGCCGTGGACGGACACACACGCGACCTCGCCGGCCGCGTACAGGCCCGGGACGACGGTGGTGTTGTCCGTGAGGACCTCGCCCTCGACGTTCGTCGGGATGCCGCCCATCGCGTAGTGCGCGGTCGGCTGGATCGGGATCGGGTCCGTGTACGGCTCGATGCCCAGGTAGGTGCGGGCGAACTCGGTGATGTCGGGCAGCTTGGCGTCCAGCTGCTCCGGCGGGAGGTGGGTCAGGTCCAGGTAGACGTGGTCGCCCTCGGGGCCGCAGCCGCGGCCTTCCCGGATCTCGGTGTAGATGGACCGGGAGACGACGTCACGCGAGGCGAGGTCCTTCATGACCGGCGCGTACTTCTCCATGAAGCGCTCGCCGTCCTTGTTGCGGAGGATGCCGCCCTCACCGCGCGCACCCTCGGTCAGGAGGATGCCCATGCGCCAGATGCCGGTCGGGTGGAACTGGAAGAACTCCATGTCCTCCAGCGGCAGACCACGGCGGTAGACCGCGGCCTGGCCGTCACCGGTCAGCGTGTGCGCGTTGGACGTCACCTTGAAGAACTTGCCGCAGCCGCCGGACGCGTAGATCACGGCCTTCGCCTGGAAGATGTGGATCTCGCCGGTGGCCAGCTCGTACGCGACCACACCGGCGGACCGCTTGACGCCGTTCACCTCGGTGATCAGCTGGTCGAGGACGTAGAACTCGTTGAAGAACTCCACGCCCTCCTTGACGCAGTTCTGGTACAGCGTCTGGAGGATCATGTGGCCGGTGCGGTCGGCCGCGTAGCAGGAGCGGCGGACCGGGGCCTCGCCGTGGTTGCGGGAGTGACCGCCGAAACGGCGCTGGTCGATCGTCCCGTTGGGCGTCCGGTTGAACGGCAGGCCCATCTTCTCCAGGTCGAGGACGGAGTCGATGGCCTCCTTCGCCAGGATCTCGGCGGCGTCCTGGTCGACCAGGTAGTCACCGCCCTTGATCGTGTCGAAGGTGTGCCACTCCCAGTTGTCCTCCTCCACGTTGGCCAGCGCGGCGGCCATGCCGCCCTGCGCGGCGCCCGTGTGGGAGCGGGTCGGGTAGAGCTTCGTCAGCACGGCGGTGCGGCTGCGCTTCGTCGACTCGATGGCGGCGCGCATGCCCGCGCCACCAGCGCCGACGATGACGGTGTCGTACTTGTGGATCTTCATGATTCTCGCAGCCCCGTGCCTAGCGGATGTTCGGGTCGAAGGTGAAGATCACCAGCGTGCCCAGCAGGATGGTGAACACCGTGGCGGTGTACAGCAGGCCCTTCAGCCACAGGCGGGTGTTGGCCCGCTCCGCGTAGTCGTTGATGACGGTACGCAGGCCGTTGGCGCCGTGCAGCATCGCGAGCCACAGCATGGCGAGGTCCCAGACCTGCCACCACGGGGACGCCCAGCGGCCGGCCACGAAGGCGAAGCCGATCTTGGAGACGCCGCCGTCGAGGACGAGCTGGATGAGCAGGTGGCCGATGACCAGGACGACCAGCACGATGCCGGACAGGCGCATGAACAGCCAGCCGTACATCTCGAAGTTCCCGCGGGTGGGCTTCGGGGTCTTCTTGGTCCGCTGGCGCGGCGCCTCGATGACCGGCGCCGGGTTGTCGACGTCGTACAGCGCGGCGCCCTCCACGGGGCCGATGCCGGAGGCGGTGGTCTCAGTCGTGGACATGTGCGTCAGCTCCCGAACAGTTCACGAGCGGCGTGGCCGAGGACGGGGTAGATGGCCCCGAGCATCAGCACGACCCAGACGCCGACGACGGTCCAGAGCATCTGCTTCTGATAGCGCGGGCCCTTCGACCAGAAGTCGACGGCGATGACACGCAGACCGTTGAGGGCGTGGAAGAGGATGGCGGCGACCAGCCCGTACTCGAGCACGGCGACGATCGGCGTCTTGTACGTGGCCACGACCTTGTCGTAGGCCTCGGGGGAGACACGCACGAGAGCGGTGTCCAGCACGTGTACGAACAGGAAGAAGAAGATGAGGACGCCGGTGACTCGGTGAGCCACCCAGGACCACATTCCTTCCCGGCCGCGGTACAGCGTTCCAGCCGGCACGGAAGAACCCTCCGGGAGCGGGGACTAGGGCCGCGCCGGCTTCTGTGTCGGTCGGGCCCGGCCGGGTACGGTCCACCGGCCCCCAGCATCCTAGCGACGGCTGACCATGGTGCTTGCAGCGGGTCTGCCTGCGTGATCAATCTGGCACGCAAAGGGGCACGGACGGGCTATTCACGGGCTTCCGGGCGAGGGATTCGCACTCGTGTCGAGTGCGGGGTGGATGCGGCCGCTCGTGCCGTTCCCCTCACCTCTTACCGGGCGCGTCGCGCCACAGGTCGTTCGCAGGATCCCCGTACCAGGCGCCTCAGTCGCCCCCGCGCCAGGCGGCGGAGCTCCTCCGCCGCCAGCAGGCGCTCCTCCTCCGTGTCGTTCGCCAAGCGTGACCGGATGGCGGCAAGGACCTGGTCGGCGGTCTCCTCGGGCGCGATGTCGTCCAGACAGATGACGAACATGTGTCCGAACCGACTCTCGTAGGCCGCGTGCGCGGCGCTCAGGGCCGTATGCGCGGCGGAGTGCGTGCCGTCGGGCAGCAGGGTGAGCGGCTCGGCGGCCAGGGCCTCGGCGAGGTCGGCGGGGGTGAGGTCGTACGCCGCCTCGTCGGCCGCGGCGAGTAGAGAGCCGACGTCCGGGTAGGGGCGGTGCTCGGCGATGCGGTGGGCCCAGCGCGGACTGCCGCAGCAGGTCAGCAGGGTGCGCCGGGCCTCGCCGGCGGCCGCGGAGTTGAATCGCTCCAGACCTGTAGGGGGCTGTGTGTGCTGTCGCGTCGGCGGGGCGGTGTGGCCGTGCAGCGGCGGCGGAAGGCGGTGCGAAGGCAGCGTGGATCCTCGGCGAATGGCGGCGTGTTCGTCCTGCGGACGGCACGTGCGGGTCGGCAGGGGAGGGCGCGGGGGATGTGGCGTCACGTTATCGACGGCGGTCGGTCAGTTGTCCGTCGACTGAAAGGATTTCACCCGGACGGGAGAGTTTCGGAACGTCTGGTGGACGGGTCGGCCGGGTGGGGGCCGTAGCTTCGAGGTAGGGGGTCATGTACGGAGGTGAGCGACATGTGGGACACAGTCGGACGAATGCGGATACGTACGAGTGTGGTGTGTGAGGCGCGACAGAGACGGACGGGCGTGGCGTGGCCGTACCCGGGTGTGATGCGAGGTGGAAAGCGGTGACCGGCCGCAGGCGACGGGTTCCGGTGAGGAAGACGTTGTGGAAGCGCAACGGGTTGCTGCTGGGCGGCGCAGCCGTCGTCGCGGGCGCCATCGCGGCGACCGTGGCGCTCTGGCCGTCCGGCGGTGGCTCGCCGAACGGGACCGGGGCCTCGGTGGGCACCGCCTCCGCCCCGTCACCGACCGCCTCGTACCCCCTCTCGCAGGCCCCCCGCACCATTCCCGCCGTCCGTGAGCACGTCCCCGCGCACGGTCCGGGCTGGCGGCCCGGCTCCGGCGCCCGTGTGGTCGTCGACGGCGATTCCCTCGCCGGCACGGGGAAGCTGCTGGCCGGCGAGCTGGGGATGGCGTACGCGGGGCGCACCGGCGCCCGTGACGGCGATGTCGAGCTGGGCGTGGCCGGGGGCGGCGACCGCGAGTCGTACACGATGACCGTCCAGGGCGGCCGGGTGAAGATCACCGGGCCGGGTGAGGCGGGCGTCTTCTACGGCACCCGCACCCTCAAGCAGGAGGTGCACGGTGGCGGCACGGCCCCCGAGGGTGTCGTCCGCGACGCGCCGGCCAAGCCCCGGCGCGGATTCATGGTCGACATCGCGCGCAAGCACTACACGGCCGGCTGGATCGAGGACCGCGTACGGGAACTGGGCGACCTGAAGTACAACGAACTCGGTCTGCACTTCTCCGACGACCAGGCCTTCCGCATCGAGTCCTCCTCCCACCCGGAGATCGTCTCCCCGCAGCACCTCAGCAAGGCGGAGGTCAAGAAGATCGTCGACCTCGCCGCGAGCCGGCACATCACCGTGGTGCCCGAGATCGACTCACCCGGCCACCTCGGTGCGGTGATCGCCGCGCACCCCGACCTGCAGCTGCGCAAGGCCTCGGGCACCGCCGTGCGCGGGGCGGTCGACATCTCCAAGCCCGCGGCCGGGAAAATCGTGGACGACCTGCTGAACGAGTACGCGGGTCTGTTCCCCGGCTCCTACTGGCACCTCGGCGGCGACGAGTACCAGGCGCTGACGGTGTCGGACCCGGCCGCCTCCTTCCCGCAGCTCGCCGCCGCGGCGAGGGCCAGGTTCGGGGCGCAGGCCGGCGTCGCGGACCTCGCGACCGGCTGGATGAACGACCGTGCGAGCGTGATGCGCGGGCACGCCCGGACGATGCGTGCCTGGAACGACGGCTTCTACCGGTCGAGCACGGTCCAGCCGGCCAAGGACCTCGAAGTCGCCTACTGGACCGGCAAGGAGATCGGCGCCCGGCAGCCGGCGGAGTATCTGGGCTCCGGCCGCAAGCTGATCAACTACAACGACGAGTACCTGTATTACGTGCTCGGCCAGCCGCAGACCTTCGTCTACCCCACCGGGCAGCGGATCTACGAGCAGTGGACCCCGCGCGTGCTGCGGGGCACGAAGGCGGTGCCGGCACAGTACGACGGGCAGATCCTCGGCGGCGTGTTCGCGGTCTGGTCCGACCGTGCGGGCGCGCAGACCCAGGACCAGGTGGCGGCCGGGATCCGGATGCCGCTGCGGGCGACGGCCCAGAAGCTGTGGGACGCGAGGACCCCGTCACTGTCCTGGACGCAATTCAAGGAGCTGGCGGCCCGGTTGGGCTGAGGCGCCGGGCAACGGCCGGGGCCGCCACCCCCCACAGGAGAGGCCCCGGCCGTCGCGCGGTACGGGCCGTGTGACGGCCCGTACTCTCTACAGCGCCGCGGATGCGTTTTGTGTCACACCCGCGCTCCCCGGGGAGCGCGGCCAACCCCGCCACGTCACGGGTCGGTTGCACGGGGTATGGACATGGACGTACAGCGGTTTCAACCCGTAACGTGCCGTTCGCGCCGACCTCGGACGACCAGCAAATGGGTGATAGCACCGCCGCACACCACGAGCGGCCTCAGAGCGAGACCGACGACGAGGGATCACAACAGCGATTACCCGGACCGCGGCAGCGGTGCCGGCTCGGGCGCACAGAGGGGCAGTCGGGGTGGCGGGGGACGACGCGGAGCTGACGGCCGCGGTGCTTGCGGCGCAGGGCGGGGACGAGACCGCGTTCCGGACCGTGTACCGCGCGGTGCACCCGCGGCTGCTCGGATACGCACGGACGCTGGTCGGTGAACCGGACGCGGAGGACGTCACCTCCGAGGCCTGGCTGCAGATCGCCCGTGACCTGGAGCGGTTCAGTGGCGATGCCGACCGGTTCCGCGGCTGGGCCGCCCGGATCGCCCGCAACCGCGCGCTCGACCACATACGGATGCGGGGGCGCCGTCCCGCGATAGGCGGCGACGAGACGGAACTGACCGGGAAGCCCGCCGAGTCGGACACGGCGGGCGAGGCCATGGAGGCCCTCGCCACCGGTCGCACGCTCTCCCTCATCGCTCAACTCCCGCAGGACCAGGCCGAGGCCGTGGTGCTCCGCGTGGTCGTGGGGCTGGACGCCAAGACCGCCGCCGAGACGCTCGGCAAGCGGCCTGGCGCCGTCCGTACGGCCGCGCACCGCGGTCTGAAGCGGCTCGCGGAGCTGCTCGGCGCGGGCCCCGAGACGGATCCGGAATCGGCCGGCGTGCTCGGCGCGATGCCTCCCCAGCGGGAGACGCATCGGCGCACGGTGTCGTCCGCCGGTGTGACGCATTTGCGTTCACGGACGCAGAAGGGCATGTGATGGCCGACGAGCAGTACGGGTGGCTGGATGAGGACGCGGCGGAGCGTCTGCTGCGCGGAGAGCCGCTGGACGCCATCGACCCCGACACGCGCGCGCATGCGGCGAGGGTCACCGAAGCCCTTGCCGCACTCGCCGGCCCGCCCACGCCGACCGGCGTCGAACTGCCGGGCGAGACTGCCGCGCTGGCCGCGTTCAGGGCCGTGCGCACGAGCGGGAATGCGGAAGGGGCGGCGCTCGGCCGGCCCACCGGCCCGGAGCCTGCTGCCCTCCCCCAAGCTCTCGACTTCGCTCGAGCAGGGGGGACCCCGCTCGTCGACGCCGGGCTCGTCCGCCTCGGGCGTCCCGTCCCGGGCGGGCGCCGGGTCCGCTGGGGGCGCCCGGTGCGTCTCGGGCTGGCCGCCGCGGCGGCCGTCGGAATGATCGGCGGGGTCGCGGTGGCGGCCGGAACCGGAGTTCTGCCGACGCCGTTCGGCGACGAGCCGGGACCCGCCGCGTCCGTGTCGGCCGCCGCGACACCGCCGCCGCTGGTCACTGCGACACCCGGTGGACCGGAGACCGGTGGCTCCCCGTCGCCGACGTCCGGTGCCACGACCGGCGCGCCGGCGGGAAGCGGCTCCTTCGAGGACGAGGCGGGCGGTGGCTCCGACACGACCGGGCGGCCGGGCTCCGGCGGCGACCGGGCCGACGGCCGGACCCGCGCGTGGTGGACCGAGGTGCGTTCGTCCTGCCGTGACATGGCGAGCGGCAGGCAACTCGGCGCGGAGCGGATGCGCAGCCTGGAGGGCGCCGCCGGCGGCAGCGGCCGGGTCAAGGCGTTCTGCAAGGACGTCCTCGGCGGTGGCGAGGACCGCGCGGGAACCGGCGGCGACAAGGGCCAGAACGGGAACGGCCAGAACGGGAACGGCCAGAACGGGAACGGCCAGAACGGGAACGGCCAGAACGGGAACGGCCAGAACGGGAACGGGCAGGACGGCAACGGGCAGGACGGCAACGGCGAGGGCAGGAACCCCCAGGGCCACGACAGCCGGGGCAACGGCGAGGACGACCCGGGTGGTGACGGCGGTGATGGCGAAAGCCACCAACGGCCGGGCCGTGACGATGCGACCGCCACCCCGTCCGACTCACCCCAGGCTCTGGCCTCCCTCCCGTCGGCGACGGAGGAGTCCCCGAGCCCGACGTACGGCGACAGCGCGTCGAGTATGCCCAGCGGGCAGTGACCTCTTGAGCGGGGCGGCTCATCTCAACCCTCTGACCTGCGAATTCTTACCTCTCTCCGTTTTCTTCGGCCCGGGTGTGACACTTTCGGCCGCCGAGGCGCAGTACTGAGTGAGCCGACTGGTCATCGGCGCTCGCACAGAGCCGGGGTTCCCCCCGTACCCACGGCTCGGTGCACCTCGGCGCGGGCGGGACACGTTCCCCCGGTCCCGTCCGCGCCCCACACCTCTCCTGGGACCCGTCAGGTCTCACCAGTAGACGACGACCTTGTCGCCGGTCCGCACCTGGGAGAACAGCGCCGCGATCGCGGTCTCGTCCCGTACGTTCACGCATCCGTGCGAGCCTCCGGCGTATCCGCGCGCCGCGAAATCGTACGAGAAGTGCACCGCCTGACCGCCGCTGAAGAACATCGCGTACGGCATGGGTGCGTCATAGAGCGTGGACACGTGGTGGCGCGACTTCCAGTAGATGCTGAACACACCCTCACGCGTGGGCGTGTACTGCGAGCCGAAGCGGACTGCCATCGTCGAGACCGTCCGGCCGTCGATCATCCAGCGCAGCGTCCGGCTCGTCTTGCTGATGCACAGCACCCGGCCCGTCATACAGCGCGGGTCCGGCGCGGCGGCCGGCTGCCCGCCCATCAGATACAGCTCCCACCTGCCGGGTTCGTGCGTCATCTTCCGCAGCCGCTGCCAGGTGGCGGAGTCGACCTCGCCCGTGCGCGGCAGCCCGCGCTTGCCCTGGAAGCCCTTGACGGCGTTCTCGGTCAGGTCGTCGTACGTCCCCGTCGGACCGTCGAACAGCCAGGCGACCTGCCGTAGCCGGGCCTGAAGCTCACGGACGCCCGGACCCGTGTCCCCGCGCGCCCACAGCACGGAGGCCGGGGCCTTCGGGGCGGGCGCGGCGCTCGGCGTGCCGGCGCCGGACGGCGAGTGCGGGACCTCGATGCGCACCGGCGAACGGTGCTTCCCGTCCCCGCCGCCGGCGTCCACGGGCTGGGCCGTGCAGCCTGCCGTCGCGGTGAGCACGGCGCCCGCGCCGAGTGCGACAAGTGATCTCCCCATGCTCTTGGTACGCATACCGTCCCCCGTCTTCGACCGGTCCCCGGATGTCCCGTCGTTGTCGCGGACATGTTGTGGGTGACATGGTGCCCGAGAAGTTCCCCTGTGAGGTTTCCCGCGCGTGACCGCCGGCGAACTAGGGGGCATGGTTGTGAGCAAGGTCCCAGCCTGCGGCTCTCCACCGGGCGCACGGCCACCGCTACAGTCCGTCGCGAGGGTCGTCTGTACTGGCGGGTAGCGAAGCCAGGTCACCAAGCCGAGTATCGAAGCAACGCGGAGGCACACACCATGGCGCGCGAGTCGGAGTCCGGACTGCCCATCGAGCCGGTGTACGGGCCGGAGACCCTGGAAGGCTGGGATCCGGCCGGGAAGCTGGGTGAGCCGGGCGCGTACCCGTTCACCCGGGGGGTCTACCCGTCGATGTACACGGGGCGTCCCTGGACGATGCGTCAGTACGCGGGGTTCGGTACGGCGACGGAGTCGAACGCGCGGTACCGGCAGCTGATCGCGAACGGCACGATGGGGCTGTCGGTGGCGTTCGACCTGCCCACCCAGATGGGCCATGACTCGGATGCGCCGATCGCGCACGGTGAGGTCGGCAAGGTGGGCGTGGCCATCGACTCGGTCGACGACATGCGGGTGCTGTTCGACGGCATCCCGCTGGACAAGGTCTCCACGTCGATGACCATCAACGCCCCGGCCGCGCTGCTGCTGCTCCTGTACCAACTGGTGGCCGAGGAGCAGGGCATCCCGGCGGACCGGCTGACAGGCACGATTCAGAACGACGTGCTGAAGGAGTACATCGCCCGCGGCACCTACATCTTCCCGCCCAAGCCGTCGTTGCGTCTGATCGCGGACATCTTCAAGTACTGCAAGGCCGAGATCCCGAAGTGGAACACGATCTCGATCTCCGGCTACCACATGGCGGAGGCGGGAGCCTCGCCCGCCCAGGAGATCGCGTTCACGCTGGCGGACGGCATCGAGTACGTGCGGACGGCGGTCGCGGCCGGCATGGACGTGGACGACTTCGCCCCGCGTCTGTCGTTCTTCTTCGTGGCCCGGACGACGATCCTGGAGGAGGTAGCCAAGTTCCGCGCGGCGCGGCGGATCTGGGCGCGGGTGATGAAGGAGGAGTTCGGGGCGAAGAACCCGAAGTCGATGATGCTGCGCTTCCACACTCAGACGGCGGGGGTGCAGCTGACCGCGCAGCAGCCGGAGGTGAACCTGGTCCGGGTGGCGGTGCAGGGCCTGGCGGCGGTGCTGGGCGGCACGCAGTCGCTGCACACGAACTCCTTCGACGAGGCGATCGCGCTCCCCACCGACAAGTCCGCGCGGCTGGCGCTGCGTACGCAGCAGGTGCTGGCGTACGAGACCGATGTGACGGCGACGGTGGACCCCTTCGCGGGCAGTTACGTCATCGAGAAGATGACGGACGAGGTGGAGGCCGCCACGCTGGAGCTGATGGAGAAGGTCCAAGGGCTGGGCGGCGCGGAGGCGGCGATCGAGCGCGGCTTCCAGAAGAGCGAGATCGAGCGCAACGCGTACCGGATCGCGCAGGAGACGGACGCGGGCGAGCGGGTGGTCGTCGGGGTCAACCGCTTCCAGCTCGACGAGGAGGAGCCCTACGAGCCACTGCGCGTCGACCCGGCGATCGAGGCCCGGCAGGCGGAACGCCTCGCGAAGCTGCGCGCGGAGCGGGACCAGACGGCGGTGGACACGGCGCTGGCCGACCTGAAGAAGGCCGCGGAGGGCACGGACAACGTCCTCTACCCCATGAAGGAAGCCCTGAAGGCCCGCGCGACCGTGGGTGAGGTGTGCAACGCGCTGCGCGAGGTGTGGGGGACGTACGTGCCGTCGGACACCTTCTGAGCTGGGCGGTGCGCTACCGAACACTTGCCCAGTGCGCCGGACGGGCGGAAAGTGACGCCTGTGGAGGCCCCTGTAAGACCGATCTCCCCGGAGAGCGGCAAGGGCCGGTGAAGCAGGAACCCGAGGTGGCACCGCGTAGCGGTGCGGACCGCAATCTCCTGCCCTCGGGCAGGAGAGGACGTCAACGCGATTGCGGCTTGATCGGACGTCAGATCCGCCTCGGCAGTGTGTCGGAACTGTCTCGCGACCTGCGGAAACGTGATCGACTCCGGGTCTCTCACAGAACAACCTGGTCCGCTCACACATCGCGATGGTGCACGACGGCCACGGCGACGGCCGCCGCGACGAGCGACCATGCCCCGAACACGATCCACCCCTCGGTGACCGATACCGGGTACTTGTCCACGCTGTAGTCCCGTCCAGGGTTCTGGACCAGAGCTCGCCATGCGGTGAGCGGCATCGCGTTGCCGATCTCTTTGACCCACCGATAGGTCTCGCCCATGAACAGCGTGGGCAGCAGCAGAAGCACGCCGACGACAGCGACGACGGTGCCCGCGGCGTGACGGATGAGCGCCCCGAGGGCCATGCCAACGAGGGCGCACAGTGGCGCGAGCAGCGCGGATGCGGCGACGGCCCGCAGTGCGCCGGGGTCGCCGATGGACATGCCGTGGTGATCTTGCAGGATCGCCTGGGTGACGCCGAACGAGGCGCCGGCGGTGACCGTGCCGAGGACGAGCATGACAGTCGCCATGACGGCCACCTTGGCTGTCATCACCGCACGGCGTGCGGGAACGGCCGCGAAGGTGGTGCGGATCAGTCCGCTGGTGTACTCGCCGAAGACAGCGAGGGCGCCGACACTGCCGGCGATGATCATGAGGAGCTGCCAGGCTGGGTCGACGAAGGCGGACGCCAGGGGATCGAACAGCATCTGCGGCAGCTCGGGACGCCCTGGCGGTGGGGCAGGCGGCAGTTCGGGCTGATGCGCCAGCCGGTCGGCATTCGACAGAGCGGAGTTCACGTTGATCCCGATGACGGCCAGGGGGCCGATTCCGAGGACCCAGTAGGTGGAACGCAGCGACCACAGTTTGATCCACTCGGCGGAGAGGAGGTGGTGGAAGCGGGTGGGTGAGTCGAGGGCGGTCGCGTACGTTTTGGGCTCGGCGACTGTCTGTGCGGTCATCGTGCATCTCCTGCGCTGTATTCGACACTGTCGGCGGTGAGTCCCATGAACGCCTCTTCCAGGGAGGCGGAGCGGGGGGCGAGTTCGTGCAGCAGGACGCGGCTGTGGAAGGCGAGCTCGCCGATGCGATCCGCGCCCATGCCGGTCACCGTGCACGAGCCGTCGGCCTCGCCGCGGACGGCCGCCCCCTCCTTGGTGAGGACGGACGTCAGCCGGGCGACCTCGGGCGTTCGGACGGTCACGGTGAGCCGGGTGCCGTGGGCTGCGAACTCCGCCAGGCTCTCCGCGGCAATCAGCTCGCCCCGGCCGATGACGATCAGCTGCTGGGCGGTGTGCTCCACCTCGCGCATCAGATGGCTGGAGACCAGCACCGTACGGCCCTCGGCGGCCAGCCGATGGAACAGGCCGCGCACCCACAGCACGCCCTCCGGGTCCAGCCCGTTGAGCGGCTCGTCGAACAGCAGGACGGGCGGGTCACCGAGCAGCGCGGCGGCGATGCCGAGCCGTTGCTTCATCCCCAGCGAGAACCCTCCGATGCGGCGCCGGGCAGCGGTGGTCAGTCCCACCTCCTCCAGGACTTCGTCCACCCGGCGCCGCGGCAGCCCGTTGCTGTGCGCCAGTGCCGACAGATGCGACCGTGCGCTGCGTCCGCCGTGCACGTCATGGGCGTCAAGCAGGGCCCCGACGTGCCGCAGCCCTCGTGGGCGTCCCCGGAACGGCTGCCCGTCGACGGTGACGGTGCCGCTGCTGGGGTCGTTCAGGCCGAGGATCACCCGCAGCGTGGTGGACTTGCCGGCGCCGTTGGGGCCGAGGAACCCGGTGACGTGGCCGGGGCGGACGGTGAAGGTCAGGCGGTCGACGGCGGTGGTGGCGCCGTATCGCTTCGTCAGTTCGTTGGCTTCGATCACCCGGCCCACGGTGCCGTGGGCCGGCCCGCACGGCATCGGCCCGCGGGCCACACTCTCAGGATCCGCTTGTAGCCTCGGGGCGTACGCCCCAAGGCCGATGCCCCGGCACCGGCCCCTACCTATGATCGCGGCATGAGCGTCTCACCCCGCGCCGCCCTCTCCTGGCGCTTGAGGCCGGCCACGGCGCAGGCCCTGGCCTGGTGCGGGGCCCTCGCCTACCCGATCCTGCTGTACGTCGCGGTGCTCAACGAACGCGAACCCACCGGTGTGCGGCTCCTCCTGCCGGCCGTACTCTCGGTTCTGACCATTCCCCTGCTGCGGCGTCGACCGTTGCCGGCCCTGATGCTGATGCTCGTCGGTTCGTTCGCCGCGACTTTGACAGCGGCGTCGAAATTGGCCTCGGCGTTCCCCTTGATGGCGCCAGGGCAGGCATGGCAGATCGGCTGTCTGCAGGCTCTGCTGACCGATCTCGCCATCGCCTGGATCGCTGCCACCCGGACGCGCCGGACCGCGCTCGCCGCTGCAGCGCTGACGCTCACCGAGCAGATCGCCGCCGCCGGCTACTGCCGGACCGGGCGGGACGTCTTCGTCTCAACCATCGTGTTCCTCGTTCTGATGCTCGCCCTTGCCTGGTTGACCGGCTATCTCGTCCAAGAGCGCCGCGAGCACGCCGAAACGGTGCGGGTCCAGGCCGCGGAGCAAGCAGTCACCGCCGAGCGGCTGCGGATTGCCCGCGAGTTGCACGACATGGTCGCGCACAGCATTGGCATCATCGCCATCCAGGCCGGCACGGGCCGCCGGGTCATCGAGACCCAGCCGGTCGAGGCCCGCAACGCGCTGGCCACCATCGAGACCACCAGCAGGGACACCCTGGCCGGGCTGCGGCGCATGCTGGGATCCCTCCGCAAGGCCGAGCCGGAAGAGTCGCCGTTGGCCCCCGCGTCGGGCATGAGCGACGTCGACCGGCTGGTCGCGACCACACGGAATGGCGGCGTGAGGGTCGACGTGGAGTGGCAAGGAGAACGGCGCCCGCTCCCCATGGACATCGAACTGTCCGCCTTCCGCATCATCCAGGAGGGCCTTACCAACGTGGTTCGCCACGCGGACACGCACGAGTGCCGGGTGGTCATCGACTATCAGGAGGACGAACTGTCCATCGAGATCACCGACGACGGTCAGGGGCCCACACCTGCGGGTATCGGCTACGGCATCACCGGCATGCGCGAGCGGGCCTTCCTGCTGCACGGCCAGTTCACCGCCGGACCCCGTCCCGAAGGCGGCTTCCGCGTGGCGGCGCGGCTGCCGGTGCCGGCGGGGATGCGATGACTCCTCACCGCGTCCGTGTCGTGCTCGTCGATGACCAGCCGCTGGTGCGCGCCGGGCTGCGCGTGCTCATCGCGGACAGCCCGGATCTCGAGATCCTGGGAGAAGTCGGCACGGGCGCCGAAGCGGTCCAGCTGGTCCAGGACGTCCGGCCCGATGTGGTCGTGATGGACATCCGCATGCCCGGCATGGACGGCATCGAGGCGACCCGGCTGATCACCGCCGGCCCGATCACGGCACGGGTCCTCGTCCTCACCACCTTCGACGACGACGAGTACGTCTACGGCGCGCTGCGCGCGGGCGCGAGCGGATTCCTCGTCAAGGACATGGACTTGGACGACATCCTCACCGCGATCCGTGTGGTCGCCGCCGGCGAAGCCCTGATCGCGCCGCGCGTGACCCGCCGCCTCATCGAGGAGTTCGCCGCACGCCCCGAACCCACGGCCGCGCCCCGGCACGGGGCGATCGAAGGGATCACCGACCGGGAACGCGAGGTACTCACCCTCATCGGACGCGGCCTGTCCAACGACGAGATCGCCGGCCGACTCTTCATCAGCCCGGCCACGGCCAAGGCCCACGTGGGGCGGCTGTTCTCCAAGCTGGCGGCCCGTGACCGGGTCCAGTTGGTCATCATCGCCTATGAACTGGGCTTGGTATCGCCATCGCGCTGAGCGAGCGCACGTGCTGTTGGCTTCGTTCACTTCAAGCGGGATCCGTGCCACCGCGCCCAGCGACTCCCGAAGTCATCGCCAAATGGCTTTTGCGGAAACTGACACAGCCATAGGTGTGAGTACGGGGGTAGGCAGTGAATTCCCCGTCCGTGTCGCCCGCGATCAGGTCCTCCAGCCGCGAGCGGGTCGCGTGGCTGAGCCGGTCCAAGGTGCTGCGGCAGAACCGCGCCTCGAACTCCTTGACCGCCTTGCCCACCAGCCGCTTCACTTGCCCCGGCGCCGGGGGCTCGACGTGGTCGTTGCGGCACCGGGCCACCACCGCGGCCGCCAGCTGGTCCCGCGACAGCTCCACCGGACACAGCTCGGTCGCCAGCCACACCGCCAGCCGCTCCTGGTCCTCCTCGGTGTTCGCCCGGAACCCGTGACGACTGACCGTCTCGCCCCGCGAAACACGGAATCGGAGTGTCGTACCCTCGTGCGACACTCCTCTCCATGTTCGGTGTCATCCATCTTCCTACCTACTTGGCGGGCCTCGTCCTCATCGTCCTGCTGCCGGGGCCCAACTCCCTGTACGTGCTGTCCGTCGCCGCCCGGCGCGGTGTGCGTGCCGGGTACACGGCCGCGGCCGGGGTCTGGTGCGGGGACACCGTACTGATGACTCTGTCGGCGGCAGGCGTCGCCTCGCTGCTCCAGGCGAACGCCCTGCTGTTCGGGATCGTGAAGTACGCCGGTGCCGGATATCTGACGTGGCTGGCGGTCGGCATGCTGCGGGCCGCGTGGGGGATGTGGCGGGCGCGGCGGGAGAAGGCCGTGGAAGAGACCTTGGCCGCCGCCACCACCGGCACCGAGGAGCGGCCCTTCCGTCGCGCCTTCGTCGTCAGCCTGTTCAACCCCAAGGCGATCCTCTTCTTCGTCGCCTTCTTCGTGCAGTTCGTCGACCCGGGCTACGCCTATCCTGCGCTCTCGTTCGTCGTCCTGGGCGCCTTCGCCCAGCTCGCCAGCTGCCTCTACCTCAGCGCCCTCATATTCAGCGGTACGCGTCTGGCGGCGGCCTTCCGCCGGCGCAAGCGGCTTTCGGCGGGGGCCACTTCGGCCGCGGGTGTCCTCTTCCTGGGCTTCGCGGTGAAGCTGTCGCTGGCGAGCGCGTAGGCGCCGGGCGGCGGCCGGGGCGGTCGCCTACGGCCGTGGCCGCGACAGCACCGTACGCAGCCTCGGCGTCAGCCGCTCCTCCACGTACCGGTTCAGCAGCCGGGCCAGCAGCAGCATCGCGGCGACCGTCAGCAGGAAGGTGCCGTACGACGGGATGCCCAGACTCTGGTGCAGGGCCTTGATGACCACCCAGCCCAGGTGCTCGTGGACGAGGTAGAAGGGGTACGTCAGCGCGCCCGCGACCGTCAGCCAGCGCCAGTTCGCCCAGTGCAGCCAACCGAGGGCGATCGCCGCGACGGCGAGGAAGCCGAGGGTGACGACGAGGACGATGCCGAAGGTGGTGCGGTAGGAGAAGGCGTGCACGGCCGGGGCGTGCCACAGCCCCTTGACCGCCCAGTGCTGGCCGATCAGCCAGCTGACCCCGACGATGCCCCAGGCGTACGCGTCACGCCGGTCCCGGTGCACCAGGTACAGGCCGACGCCGCCGATGAAGAACGGCGCGTACTGAGGCATCAGGACGATGTCGAGCAGCGGTTGCTCGGCGCCCTGCGCGATCGCCGCCGCCAGCGTCCAGCAGGCGCAGAACAGGATCACCCGCCGCCGGTTCGCGCCCGGCAGCACGATGCACAGCGCGAACAGGGCGTAGAACCGTATCTCCGCCCACAGGGTCCAGCACACGCCCAGCACCCGGTCGACGCCCAGTGGCTGCTGGAGCATCGTCAGGTTCACGAGTACGTCGCTCGGCGCGACCGCCTTGAAGGCGACCATCGGCAATGCGAAGACAGCGGTCACGAGGATGATCGCCGCCCAGTAGGCGGGCAGCAGCCGAGAAGCGCGGGAGGCGAAGAAGGAACGCAGCGCAGAGGGGCGCGGAGCGCCTTCCTCGGAAGGGCGGTGGTGGGAGACGGGCGGGCGCCTCCAGCCGCTCATGCAGATGACGAAGCCGCTGATCACGAAGAAGATCTGCACGCCGAGGCAGCCGTAGGCGAAGTACGGGGACAGCGTGGGGAATTCGTGTCGTGGCGAGGCACCCCAGGCGCGGGCCACCTCCCCGTCCCGGCCGCCGTAGTGGTACGCCGCCACCATCAGGGCGGCCACCAGGCGCAGCCCGTCCAGGGCGCGCAGCCGGGACTCCCGGGGCCTGTCCGGCTTCGGGGAGCCGAGTGTGTCGGCCGGCGGGCGGGCGGGGCCGGCCACGATGCCCGGGGAGGTTGTTCGGGTGTCCACGGGCGGGTCGATCACAGGCGCTCCTTCGGTGGCGGTGGCACTCGGACAGCCCTCAGGACGCTGGTCCGGCGGATGGGCGCGGCGGGCAGGCTCGGCGCGGTGGACCTACGGGAGGGGCGAGGACCGGGACATCGGACCCGGTCCTCGCGCCCGGCGCATGCTCGTCGCGATGCTCCTGTCGGGATCGCGTCTCAGCGGCCCACCGCTCGCCTCAGCGAGCGGGCGTGTCGAGCCATCCGCCGCACCGTCGCATTGCGCGGGATGAAGGCCAGCTGGGACGGGACCCCGCCGGGCAGCGCCAGCGAGGTCAGGCGGCGGCGCTTGAAGTAGCGCCAGGTGTACTGGTCCAGGCGCGTGCCCAGGTACTGCTCGGCGGCCGGGCGCAGGTTCGGGTAGATCTTCGACTGCATGGCGTAGCCGACGGCCCGGATCAGTTCGGTCAGGCCCTCGGCGTCCATGCCCCGGCGCTGCTCGGCGACGGCGGCGTGGTCGGCCAGATCGGGCAGCAGCGCGTCGACGATGGTCACCGGCACGCGGTTGCTGTTCTCGTACGGCGTCAGCCGCTCCAGCAGGATGCCGGTGCCGGTGCGGGCGACGGGCAGACCGTACAGCGCCGAGGCGGTGAGCAGGGCGGTGGAGAAGCAGCCGACGACCAGCGCGGGCTGCATCCGCTGGTAGACCGCCTCGGCGAGGACCGGCGTGTCCAGCACCATGAGGTCGGCACCCAGATTCTCGGCCTCCTTCTCCAGGGCCTGGGACCAGCGGGCCGGGGCCGAGGGGTGCGGCTTGAACACCACGCGCCGGTGGCCGAGCGAGACGGCACCCTTCAGCATCCGCACATGAAGGTCCTCCTCTTCCTCGGGCGTCAGAATGCCGAGGGCGGAGAGATATTGGCCGAGCAGCAGGGCCGGCTCGTGGATCACGGGCAACTCGTCGCAGATCGCGGTGAGTTGGGCGAGTACCTTCAGGAAGGCTTCCGTCGGAACGACCTTGGGCTCGACGGCGAACTCCGTGAGGAGCAGCGGCTTCAGGCCCGGAACGAGGTCGAGGTGGAGGGCGCGCCGTATCCGGGTGCCGACCAGCGGATCGATCTTGAAGCGGGTCGGGCCGTAGCTCATCAGTCCGTCCGCGTAGACGTCCACGGGGGCGCCGTCGAAGATCTGGCAGAGGGCGAGCGCGGGGTTCACCTGGATGGACTCGACCGCCAGCTCCACACGGTCGTCGCCCAGGTCCCACAGCAGCCGCAGATGGCGTTCCCACAGTGGCTGGTCGTCGGGGCGCGGCCCCCAACCGCTCGGATGGAAGGGAGAGATGGCCTCGTTCCACGACAGCACGTCGTCGAACCGGTCGCGCAGCTGCGTGAATCCCGGGGAGGTGTCGAAGGCCGGGGACAGCTCCGGTGCCGCGCTGTTGTTGCTGACGAGCAGAAGCCGCCGGTCCGCGGGACCGAACAGGTCCGAGTCGATCGCGGCGGCCAGCGTGGCGGCGCCGTACAGGGTGGAGGCGCAGAAGATCTGCGTGGTGCGGCGGGTGCCGTCCGCGCCGGTCGCGGCGCGCAGGGACGTGGACGGTGTGGTCATGCGGCGGCCTCCCCGGCCGTAGAGGGCCTCCTGCGCAGTCGGCGCAGCCGGGCGGCGCGTGCCACGTCCATGGAGTCCAGGGTCTCGGCGAGCAGGTCCTGGGGCATCCGCCGCAGCGCGGCGGCGCTCGACGAGCGCAGTTTGCGCGCCACATGCGGTTCGAACTTGTCGATGGTCGCCAGATGGTGCGTGATGATCGCGCAGTAGGTGCGCACCGCCTTCGGCAGAAACCGCTCGCCTTCGGGGTCCTCGCCGAGCTCCGCCAGGACGCGGTCGAAGGCGCGGATGAAGTCCAGTTGCCGCATGTCGCCGATCTGCGTGAGCGAGGACGTGACTCCCCTGCGGTAGAAGATGCCGAGCAGGTCGGGCACGGCGAACGACGTGGCCTTCCGGTGCAGCCGCCAGATCCACGGGCGGTCCTCGGCGGTGCGCAGGTCCTCGGGGAAGTGCAGCAGGCCCTCGTCGGCCAGCCTGCGGTGGTAGGCGCCGGCCCAGGAGTACGGGTAGTCGACCGGGGTGGAGCGGTCCGCCGGGAGGATCACGCTGCGCGGCGGGACGACGACGTTCCGCGGCCCGAACGGGACGCGGTGCACCGTACGCTGCGGACCCGTGAACCGCACGTGGTCGGTGCGGATGAAATCGCAGCCCAGGGACTCGACGGCGGCAAGCAGTTGCGCGAAGTACCCGGGGGCCGCCCAGTCGTCGCCGTCCATGAAGGTCAGGTACTCGCCGCGTGCCGCGTCGATACCGGTATTCCGCGCGGCGGACACCCCTTTCTCGGCCCGCCTGATGAGCACTGCACCAGGCAGTTCGCGTTCCGCGCGCTCGAGGATTTCTTTCGTCCCGTCCGTCGAGCAGTCGTCGACGAGGACGAACTCGAAGTCCTCGCGCGCATTCGCGCGCAGGGATCTCAGGGCATCCGGGGCGTATTGCTGCACGTTGTAGAACGGCACGATGACGGAGAGCTTGACCACGAAGGTGACGTTAATGGGCTGGTCCGGGCCGCGTCTTTACCATCGACTTGATGATAGGTGAACGCCGCGTGGCGAAGCCGTGAACCCGCTTCTTTCGCGGGTCGATCCGGGGCTGATTCCCCGTCCATCGATGTGTTGTTAACCATTTGTTGAGTTCCGGTTGGGCTGGACATTGGAATCGCTTCCTAGCGTCTTCGGCGTGCCAGCAAGTACTGCCAAACCCTTGCGGGTAGCCGTCCTAGCGGATTCCGATACCCGGTGGAAATGGGGCGCGCTCACCGCGAACCGTATTTCACCGACGGAATTCACGCAGCCCGCGGAATCGACAGGAACACCCGATGGGGCCACCGATCCGGACATCCGGCTCGACGGCTTCCTCCTGCGGGGCCGTGCCACCCCCACCGCCCGCCAGCTCGACGAGGTCGGCGTCCGCGCGGACTCTCTCCGCGAGGTGACCGCCGCCGAGTTCCTGCGCGAGATGACGAAGGAGCCGTACGACCTGCTCGTGCTCGCCCTCGTCGGTGGCGGAGTCCAGGCGATGCTGCACGGACTGGCCCACGCCTGGCAGGGGCGCACCGAGCGGCCCGTCGTCGTCACCGGCTACGTCGGCGTCGTCTACGAGAAGCTCGCCGACGGCCTGCTGCTGCGGCACGGCGCGGACCTGGTCCTTGCCAACTCCGGTCAGGACGCCGACCGTTTCCGGGCGGTGTACGAGGGAGTGGGCGCCGACGCCTCGTCGGTGACCGAGGTGGCGCTGCCCTTCCTCGGCGGTGCGCCCTACGAGAAGAAGGCCCCCTACACGGTCGTCTTCGCCGCACAGCCCTCCGTCCCGCAGACCCGCGCGGACCGTACGTACCTGCTGGACCGGCTGATCCGGCACGCACGCCGGCACCCCGAGCGCGAGGTGCTGCTCAAGCTCCGCTCCAAGCCGGGCGAACACACCACGCACATCGAGGAACTCCCGTACCAGAAGCTCGCCCAGAGGCAGGACCTGCCGGCCAACTTCCGTCTGGTGTACGGGAACATGGGCGAGGTCCTGGACGGCACCGACCTGCTGGTCACGGTCAGTTCGACGGCCGCGCTGGAGTCCCTGCACCGGCGTGTCCCCACCGTCGTCCTGACCGACCTCGGGGTGCGGGAGGCGCTCGGCAACCACCACTTCGTGGGCTCCGGCTGCCTGGCCTCCTGGGACCAGCTCGACGCCGGGCACGAGCCCGTACCGGACCCGTGGTGGGTGGCCCGCCAGGGCGTGGCGGTGGGCAGCCGGTACGCCGCCGCCTTCGACACGGCGCGCCGGCGCATCGCCGAACTGCTCGCCGCCGGTGAACTCCCGCCGCTGAAGCCCTACTACACCCCCGTCACCGCGCCCGGCTATCTGCCCGGCGTCCTCGCCCGCCACCACCTCGCCCCGGACGGCAGCCCGCTGCCGGGCGCTCCCGCCGCCGACAAGGCGCCCAGCCCGGTACGCCAGATCGTCCGCCGCGCCGCCCGTGGCGCCTACCGCCACGGAGTGCAGCGCGTCGCGCCCGTGATCCGGCGGATGGGGGAGCTGTGAGCGAGCGGACACCCCGCCCAGGACCCCAAGGAGTGGAGCCCATGTCCAACCCGGAAACGGGACAGGCGTCGCCGTTGCGTCGCGTGCTCGCGGTGATTCCCGCGCGCGGCGGCTCCAAGGGCGTGCCCGCGAAGAACCTCGCCCCGGTCGGCGGTGTGCCGCTGGTCGCCCGTGCGGTGCGCGAGTGCCGGGCCGCCCGGCTGATCACCGATGTCGTGGTCTCCACCGACGACCCGGCGATCGCCGCCGCCGCCCGCGAGGCAGGCGCCGAGACCGTGCTCCGCCCCGCCGCGATCGCCGGCGACACCGCCACCTCCGAGGACGCCGTCCTGCACGCCATGGACGCCCACGAGGCACTGCACGGCTCGCCGGTCGACGTGGTGCTGCTCGTCCAGTGCACCAGCCCGTTCCTCGTCCGCGACGACGTCGACGGGGTGGCCGCGGCCGTCGTCGAGAACGGCGCGGACACCGCGCTGACCGTGGCCCCCTTCCACGGCTTCGTCTGGCGCGACACGGCGGACGAGCCCGCGCCGGTCACCGTGCCGCCCCGCACCGGCGAGGCGAACGGGAGGTCCGCCCGGCCGGAGGCCGGCGAAGGCGGCACCGCGCTTGCCGACGCCCCGGCCACGGACGGCGGGTACGGCGTCAACCACGACAAGTCCTTCCGGCCGCGCCGCCAGGACCGCCCCCAGGACCTGCTGGAGACCGGCGCCGCGTACGCCATGGACGCGGCCGGGCTGCGCAGACACCGGCACCGCTTCTTCGGCCGTACGGAACTCGTGCGCACCGACCCGGCCCGGGTGCTGGAGATCGACGACCCGCACGACCTGGCCCGCGCCCGTGCCCTCGCACCCCTCTTCGACGCGTCCAGGCCCGGCGCCCTTCCGACCCGCGTCGACATCGACGCGGTCGTACTCGACTTCGACGGCACCCAGACCGACGACAGGGTGCTGATCGACTCCGACGGACGCGAGTTCGTCTCCGTGCACCGCGGGGACGGCCTCGGCATCGCCGCGCTGCGCAGAAGCGACCTGGCGATGCTGATCCTGTCCACGGAGCAGAACCCGGTCGTCGCCGCACGGGCCCGGAAGCTGCAGATCCCGGTCCTGCACGGCATCGACCGGAAGGACCTCGCACTGAAGCAGTGGTGCGAGGAGCAGGGCATCGCGCCCGAGCGCGTGCTCTACGTCGGCAACGACGTCAACGACCTCCCGTGCTTCGGCCTCGTCGGCTGGCCCGTGGCGGTCGCGAGCGCCCACGACGTCGTACGCGGCGCCGCACGCGCTGTCACCACCGTCCCGGGTGGCGACGGCGCGATCCGAGAGATCGCCAGCTGGATCCTCGGCCCCTCTCTCGACTCACCGGACAAGTAAGGAACCTCCCCGTCATGAGCACCAACTCCCGTCTCCGCCAGTTCGGTTCGCGCGCGGCCGGTCCCGGCACGCCGGTGTACGTCTGCGGCGAGATCGGCATCAACCACAACGGTGAGCTGGAGAACGCCTTCAAGCTGATCGACGTGGCTGTCGAGGCAGGCTGCGACGCCGTCAAGTTCCAGAAGCGCACCCCCGAGATCTGCACCCCGCGCGACCAGTGGGACATCGAGCGCGACACCCCCTGGGGCCGGATGACCTACATCGACTACCGCCACCGCGTGGAGTTCGGTGAGGACGAGTACCTCCAGATCGACGCGTACTGCAAGGAGAAGGGCATCGCCTGGTTCGCGTCCCCGTGGGACACCGAGGCGGTCGCCTTCCTGGAGAAGTTCGACGTCCCCGCGCACAAGGTGGCCTCCGCCTCCCTGACGGACGACGAGCTGCTGCGCGCCCTGCGCGCCACCGGTCGCACGATCATCCTGTCCACCGGCATGTCGACCCCGAAGCAGATCCGCCACGCGGTCGAGGTCCTCGGCTCGGACAACATCCTCCTGTGCCACGCCACCTCGACCTACCCGGCGAAGGCCGGGGAGCTGAACCTGCGCGTGATCAACACGCTGGAGAAGGAGTACCCCAACGTCCCGATCGGCTACTCCGGCCACGAGACCGGCCTGCAGACCACGCTGGCCGCGGTCGCCCTCGGCGCCTGCTTCGTCGAGCGCCACATCACCCTCGACCGTGCGATGTGGGGCTCCGACCAGGCCGCATCGGTGGAGCCGCAGGGCCTGCAGCGCCTGGTCCGCGACATCCGCACCATCGAGGCGTCGCTGGGCGACGGCGTGAAGAAGGTCTACGACTCCGAGCTGGGCCCGATGAAGAAGCTCCGCCGCGTCACCGGTGTGGTCGCCGAGGCGGAGATCGCCGCGGCCGCCGGTGAGCCGGTGGCGGTCTGACGGTCCACCCGACCCCCGAAACCGCCCGAAAGGCAACGGTCGTACGACCATGAGTCCCCGAGTCGGGCCGACGGGCCCCACCTCCACGCTCGCCTTCGTCGAGAGCCCCGTCCAGCTCCTCAATGTGCTGGAGTGGGCGCACACCCAGGCGCCCCAGCCCTCGCGCAGGCAGCCGGTGCCTCCCCGGACACGGCGCGTGCCGGCCACTGGCCCGGCCGGGGACTCCCTGACCCTTGTGGTGCTGTCGCCCACCGACCCCATGACCCGGGGCCAGCTGCGCCGCATGGCCGAACTCGCCCGCGGCGAGGGCCACGAGGTGCGCTGGGAGGAGGCGCGCGGCGGCTTCACGGCCCCGTTCCGGACCATCGGCGGCCTGGCCCCCCTGCTGCGCGAGGCCTCGCGGATCGTCATCGGCGACCCGTTCTCCCGCTACGTACAGCTCCTGCTGACCATCACCCGGGTTCGCGACGTCGTCGTCGTCGACGACGGCACCGCGACCATGGAATTCGTCGCCCAGCTCGCGCAGGGCGAGAGGCTGGTGCGCTGGCACCGGCGCGGCGGCCGCCCCGGGCCCCGCGACCTGGTCTTCTCCCCGGTCTCCGCCGCGGCCCGGCGCCGCCTGACGCCGTCCGGCGGGCGCCGCGTCGAGGTCTTCTCCGCCATGCCGATCGAGGCGGCCCCCGAAGGCGTCCGTCTCACCGCCAACGACTTCTCCTGGACCCGGGCCCGCTTCGGTCCGCCCCGCCTCACGAGGGGCGCCGACCTGGTGGGCACCTCACTCGTGGAGACCGGCGTCGTCGACCCGGACCGCTATCTCGACGCGGTCCGCTCCCTGGCCCGCTCCCACGGCGCCACCCGTTACTTCGCGCACCGCCGCGAGAGCTCCGAGAAGTTGCACCGCCTGGCCGTCGAGACCGGTCTGGAGGTGGTCCGCCCCGACCTGCCCCTGGAACTGATCGCCCGCCGGGGCCCCATCGGCCGTACGATCCTGAGCTTCCCGTCGACGGTCGTCCACACTCTGCCCCTCGCCCTGGCCGGCACCGAGGTGCGGGTTGCGGTCTGCGACATCGACCCGGCCTGGCTCACGCAGACGGCGTCCCCGCGGGCCCAGGGATTCCTGGCGGGGGTGACGGGGACTGCGCGGGACGCACACCGGCTGCTGGCGGTGACGCCCGGGACGGCGTAGGGGAGGGGCGCCGCCGCGGGTTACCCGATCGGGTGTACGGGCGCCTACTACGGGCAGTGATCCCCTCCCGACGCTACCGTGGAGCCAACGCCATGCCTTGTCGTCAGTGGAGGACCGCGGTGACCACCATGATCGAGCGGCCGAAGCCCATGGAGAGCCCGTCGTCCGGAGACTTCGAGGACATGCTCCGGACCGTCGAGGAGCTGGACACACCTGACGGCTACAAGGCATCCGGGGGAAGATCGTCGTGTCGCCGTGGTCGAAGCTGCGCTGCAAGAGGCCGATGAAGTCGTTGAGGCGGCAGCTCGAGCCCCATGCCCCAGAAGGGCACGACGTGGACACGGCGCCCTTCCTCTTCAGCTTTCCGGGCTCTGACCGCGCCTTCGGACCTGACCTGCACGTCGCCGACGAAGCCGCCTTCGAAGCCGCCGGCCGTCACGCCGACGGCTCCGCACTCTCCCTCGTCGCCGAGCTGACCTCCGAGCCGACCAAGGACGTCGACTGGCTCGACAAGCTGGACACCTATGGGCGCGTGGTGCCGGTGTACCTCGTGCTCGACATGCAGGCCCAGGAGATCAGCGCGTTCTGGGACCCGTCCCCGAAGGGCTACCGCTCCCGGACCAACGTGCCCTTCGGGCGACCCCTTCACGTCCCCGCGCCCTTCGACTTCGATCTGGACACGTCGGAGTTCGCCATGCCCGCCGAGGAAGCGGACGACGAGGGGAGGCCCGGCAAGGTGGTCGAACGGGGGTAAAAAAAGGACCTACCCACTGGCGGGTCTCACCATGCGGGCGCGTGCCGGATTTCTTACGTCAATCCGGCTGAACTTTTCTTGATCGCCCGTCAGTTGACCCCCGTCGCGCCTACCCTTCAAAGGGTGAACCAACTGATGTCCCGCGAGTCCGAAACCGACCTTCCCGAGGAATCCGGAGACGCCCCGCTGCCCGGCGTGCTGCCCGAGGAGCTCCGGACCGAGCTCGTCGCCTTCCGGCGTGACCTGCACATGCACCCCGAGCTCGGCAACCAGGAGTTCCGCACCACCGCTGCGCTCAAGGCACGGCTGGAGCGGGCCGGACTCACGCCGCGCGTGCTCGACATCGGCACCGGGCTCGTGTGCGACATCGGCGGGGAAGCGCAGGGCCCGGTCGAGGGCCGCGTACGGCCCATGCTCGCGCTGCGCGCCGACATCGACGCACTGCCCATCCCGGACACCAAGACCGGGTGCGCCTACCGGTCCACCGTCCCGGGCCGCGCCCATGCCTGCGGACATGACATCCACACCACCGTCGTCCTCGGCGCCGGACTCGTCCTCGCCGAAATGGCACGGCAGGGCCTCCTGCCCCGGCCCGTGCGGCTGATCTTCCAGCCCGCCGAAGAGGTGCTGCCGGGCGGTGCGACGGACGCCATCGAGTCCGGGGTGCTCGACGGTGTGGGGAAGATCATCGGCGTGCACTGCGACCCGAGGGTCGACGCCGGGCGGATCGGACTGCGCATCGGCCCCATCACCTCCGCCTGCGACCGGCTGGAGGTCGCACTGGACGGTCCCGGCGGGCACACCGCACGCCCGCACCTGACCACCGACCTGGTGAGCGCGGCCGCCAAGGTCGTCACCGAGGTTCCCACGCTCGTCGCCCGCCGCATCGATGCCCGCTCGGGGCTCGCGGTGACCTGGGGACGTATCGAATCGGGACACGCCTGCAACGTCATTCCGCAGCACGCCGAGCTGTCCGGGACCGTTCGCTGCCTGGACCTGGAGGCCTGGCGGCGGGCGCCGGACCTGGTCCACGCCGCCATCGACGAGATCGCGGGCATGTACCGGACCAAGTCCGAGATCACCTACGTGCGAGGAGTGCCGCCCGTCGTCAACGACCCCGCGGTCACCGAGCTGCTGCGGGACGCCATGATGGCGCGGCGCGGCATGCACTCCGTCGAGGACACCCAGCAGAGCCTCGGCGGCGAGGACTTCTCCTGGTACCTGGAGCACGTCCCCGGGGCCATGGCCAGGCTCGGTGTCCGCAGGCCCGGCGAGCGCACCGTGCGCGATCTGCACCAGGGGGATTTCGACGCGGACGAGTCCGCGATCACGGTGGGTGTCGAACTGTTCACGGCCGCGGCGCTACTGGACGCAGCCCGCTCGTAACCCGGGGCGACCTATACGTTCAAGACCTGTTCGCGTCAATCCGATAACGGCTTCCGAAGAGGGCTTTATCTGGCATCTACGCGCGTTACGATGCGGCGAAAACCAGCGCCGGAAGTGGCGCTTCGGTCAGGTTGAAGGAGCCCCCCTTGCGCCGGGTAGCCAAGATCTCTGCCGCGTGTCTCGCGACCGCGGCCCTCGCGCTTTCCGCCACCGCGTGTGGCAGCACGTCCAACGAGAAGGATTCCGGGTCGGGCTCGTCCGATTCGGGCAAGAACGGTGTCAAGATCGGTCTCGCGTTTGACGTCGGCGGCCGTGGCGACCACTCCTTCAACGACTCCGCCGCGCGCGGCGCCGACAAGGCCAAGTCCGAGTTCGGCGGTTCGCTCAAGGAGCTGACCGCGAAGACCACGGACACCGAGGCCGACCGCGAGCAGCGCCTCTCGGACCTCGCCTCCGCGGGCTACAACCCGATCATCGGTGTCGGCTACGCCTACTCCAACTCCATGACCAAGGTTGCGGCGAAGTTCCCGAAGACCACCTTCGGCATCGTCGACTCCGTGGTGAACACGAAGAACACCGACAGCATCGTCTTCACCGAGGAGCAGGGCTCCTACCTGGCCGGCGTCGCGGCCGCCCTGAAGACGAAGAGCAACCACGTCGGCTACATCGGAGGCGTGGACGTCCCGCTCATCAAGAAGTTCGAGGCGGGCTTCGTCCAGGGTGTCCAGGACACCAACAAGAAGATCAAGATCGATACCCAGTACCTGAGCCACGGCTCGGACACCTCCGGCTTCAGCTCCCCCGACAAGGGCAAGGAAGCCGCGCAGGGCATGCTCGACAAGGGCGCCGACGTCATCTACAGCGCGGCCGGCTCCTCCGGCAACGGCTCGATCGAGGCCGTCAGCGGCAAGAAGGGCGCCTGGGGCATCGGTGTCGACTCGGACCAGTACAACATCCCGGGTCTGGCCAAGTACAAGAAGTCGATCCTGACCTCGGTCGTCAAGAACGTCGACGTCGGCGTCTACGAGCTGATCAAGTCCGTCAAGGACGGCAAGCCGCTGACCGGCACCCACAGCTACTCCCTGGCCGAGAAGGGTGTCTCGCTCTCCACCAGCGGTGGCTTCATCGACGACATCAAGGCCAAGCTCGACGCCGCCCAGCAGGGCATCATCGACGGCAAGATCAAGGTCAAGACGACCCCGTGACCCGGCGGTCGCGGGACGGTGCACGGGATCGTGCGGACCTTCCCGTGACCTGACGGTCCCGGCGGACCACGGCTCGGTGCGGGGGTGCACACCGCCCCCCGCGCCGGGCCATAACAATGTGTCAACTCTACGCGTGTAGCTATGAGTTGCCGCGCTAGCGTCGCCGACGCCCGCCCTCCCCCGAAGTCCCTTTCCCTTGAGGAGAGTGCGCCATCAACGCGTCCAGCCCTCCCGCTGCCGTCGAACTGCGCGGCATCACCAAGCGCTTCCCCGGCGTTGTCGCCAACCGCGACATCGACATCACCGTCCGCAAGGGCACCGTCCACGCCCTCTGCGGTGAGAACGGTGCCGGCAAGTCCACGCTGATGAAGATCCTTTACGGCATGCAGAAGCCGGACGAGGGCACCATCACCGTCGACGGCGAACAGGTCTCGTTCCACAACCCCGCCGACGCCATCGCGCGCGGCATCGGCATGGTGCACCAGCACTTCATGCTCGCCGACAACCTCACCGTCCTCGAGAACGTCGTCCTCGGCGCGGAGAAGCTGTACGGCATCGGGGCCAAGGCCCGCAAGAAGATCAACGAGATCTCGGACGCGTACGGGCTGAACGTGCGGCCCGACGTGCTCCTCGAACAGCTCGGCGTCGCCGACCGCCAGCGTGTGGAGATCCTCAAGGTCCTCTACCGCGGCGCCCGCACCCTCATCCTCGACGAGCCCACCGCGGTCCTCGTGCCGCAGGAGGTCGACGCGCTCTTCGACAACCTGCGCGAGCTCAAGTCCGAGGGCCTCACGGTCATCTTCATCTCGCACAAGCTGGGCGAGGTGCTGAACGTCGCTGACGAGATCACCGTCATCCGGCGCGGCACCACCGTCGGCACCGCCGACCCGAAGACCACCACCTCCAAGCAGCTCGCCGAACTGATGGTCGGCAGCGAACTGCCCTCGCCGGAGACCGAGGATTCCACCGTCACGGACGTCCCGATGCTCACCGTGGACGCGCTGCGCCTGACGCAGACCGACCTCGACGGCATCGAGCGGATCATCCTCGACGACATCGGCTTTACCATCCACAAGGGCGAGGTCCTCGGCATCGCCGGTGTGGAGGGCAACGGCCAGTCCGAGCTGGTCGAGGCGATCATGGGCATGCGCGCCCCCGACAGTGGCGTCATCAGCCTCGACGGCGACGCCATCTCGAACACGCCGACCCGCAAGCGCCGCGAGGGCGGCATCGGGTACATCCCCGAGGACCGCCACCGGCACGGGCTGCTGCTCGAGGCGCCGCTGTGGGAGAACCGCATCCTCGGCCATGTCACCGAGCGGCCCAACTCCAAGGGCGGCCTGATCGATATCAAGGCCGCGCGCGCCGACACCGAGCGCATCGTGCGCGAGTACGACGTCCGCACGCCCGGCATCGACGTGACCTCCGCGTCCCTGTCCGGCGGCAACCAGCAGAAGCTGATCGTCGGCCGCGAGATGAGCCACCACCCCAAGCTGCTCATCGCCGCCCACCCCACGCGCGGTGTGGACGTCGGTGCGCAGGCGCAGATCTGGGACCAGATCCGTGAGGCCCGCCGCGAGGGCCTGGCGGTGCTGCTGATATCCGCCGACCTGGACGAGCTGATCGGGCTCTCCGACACCCTGCGGGTGATGTACCGCGGCCGCCTGGTCGCCGACGCCGACCCCGCCACCATCACTCCCGAGGAGCTGGGCTCCGCCATGACGGGTGCGGCCACCGGCCACCTGGAGGGCCCGGAGGACACGGAGCACGCAGAGGACGCCGCCGAATGAACAAGCTGACCTCACGGATCGACAAGGAGCGGCTGCTCCTGGGTGTCGCGGCGCCGCTGCTCGCGGTCGTCGCCGCCCTGGTCGTCACCACCCTGGTGATACTCGGCACGGGCAAGGACCCGTTCGCCGCCTTCAGCGACATGATCACGTACGGCTCCGCCAGTGACAGCCAGGTCTACATCCTGAACAAGGCGACCACGTACTATCTCGCCGGCGTCGCGGTGGCCATCGGCTTCCGCATGAACCTGTTCAACATCGGTGTCGACGGCCAGTACCGGCTCGCCGCGTTCATCGCGGCCGTCCTCGGCGGAGCGCTGAACCTGCCCGGGTTCATCGCCATCCCGCTGATCATCCTGTGCGCGATGGGCGTCGGCGCCCTGTGGGCGGCCATCGCGGGCGTCCTCAAGGTGACCCGCGGCGTCAGCGAGGTCATCGCGACCATCATGCTGAACTCCATCGCCACGGCGATCATCGCCTACTTCCTCCAGCCCGGCCGGCTCGGAGAGTTGCAGCAGGGCGGCACCCTCGTCTCGACGAAGCCGCTGCCCAAGGACTCCTGGTTCTTCTCCATCGACGGAGGCCCGGCGGGCACGGTGTGGGGCTTCATCGTGGTCGCCGTGATCGTCGGCATCGCGTACTGGTTCGTGCTCGGCCGCACCCGCTTCGGCTTCGACCTGCGGACCGTCGGCCAGTCCGAGAGCGCGGCCGCGGCCAGCGGCGTCAGCGTCAAGCGGATGGTCGCCACCAGCATGATCATCTCTGGTGCGGTGGCCGGTCTGATCGGCATGCCGACCCTGCTGAACGACAGCCACCAGTTCAGCAACGACTTCCCGGTCGGCATCGGCTTCACCGGCATCGCGATCGCGCTGCTCGGCCGCAACCACCCGGTCGGCATCGCGCTGGGCGCCCTGCTCTGGGGCTTCCTGGAGCGCACCACGAACCACCTGGAGTTCCAGGGCTACGACAAGGAGATCCTGGGCGTCATCCAGGGCGTCATCGTCCTGTGCGTCGTCGTCGCCTACGAGGTCGTGCGCCGCTACGGCCTCAAGCGCCAGCAGCAGCGCGTCGGCGCGGAACTCGCCGCCCAGGCCGCCGCCCCGACCGAGAACCTGGAGGTGGCGAAGTGACTGCCACGATGACCGACACGCCGCCCCCCGCGGCGGCCAAGGCGAGCGGGTCCCAGCAGCCCAAGGGCTCCCGCTTCTCGCTCGCGCAGATCCTGCTGATCATCATGGGCGCGCTGATCCTGGTCGCCGCCGTGCGCGTCATCACCGGCGCCGACCAGCTCACCTCCGAGGGCCAGATCAGCGCCGCACTCGGCCTCGCCGTGCCGATCGGCCTCGCCGGTCTCGCGGGTCTGTGGTCCGAGCGGGCCGGTGTGGTCAACATCGGCCTCGAGGGCATGATGATCCTCGGCACCTTCGGTGCGGGCTGGCTCGGCTGGCAGACCAACCCCTGGCTCGGTCTGCTCTGCGGTATCGGCTTCGGCGTCATCGGCGGTCTGGTGCACGCCGTCGCCACCATCACCTTCGGTGTCGACCACATCGTCTCCGGTGTCGCCGTCAACCTGCTCGCGCTCGGTGCGACCCAGTATCTCGCCAAGATCTTCTTCGCGGACGGCACGCCAGCGGAAAAGGGCGGCAACCCCAAGCAGTCCCCGCCCGTCGACAGCCTGCCCCACATCACCGTCCCGGGGCTGTCCGACGCACTCTCCTCGATCGAGAAGCACCACTGGTTCCTCGTCTCCGACCTCGCCGGCATCCTCGGCGGACTGGTCACCGACGTCTCCGTGGTGACCGTCCTCGCCGTGGTCCTGTTCGTCGGCAGCTGGTGGCTGCTGTGGCGTACGCCCTTCGGCCTGCGGCTGCGCTCCTGCGGCGAGAACCCGATCGCCGCCGAGTCGCTCGGCGTCCACGTCTACTCGTACAAGTACGCGGCCGTCGCCATCTCCGGCGGCCTCGCCGGACTCGGCGGCGCCTTCCTCGCGCTGGTCACCTCGCACACCTATCTGGAAGGCCAGACGGGCGGGCGCGGCTACATCGGTCTCGCGGCGATGATCTTCGGTAACTGGCGGCCCGGCGGAGTCGCCATGGGTGCGGGCCTGTTCGGCTTCTCCGACGCGCTCCAGCTGCGCAACGGCGGTGAGACCGTGCACGCGCTGCTGCTCCTGCTCTTCGTGCTGCTGGCGCTTCTCGCCCTGTGGAAGCTGTACCGCAAGGCGATGTGGCAGGCCGCCGTCACCGCGGTCATCGCCGTGCTGATCCTGGCGTGGTACCTGTTGACGAAGGAGGTGCCCGGCGACTTCGTGGGCGCCACCCCCTACGTGGTCACACTGCTGGTGCTGTCGCTGTCGGCGCAGCGCCTTCGGATGCCCAAGGCGGACGGTATGCGCTACCGGAAGGGGCAGGGCAAGTGACGCCCCCCGAGGCCAGAGACTGGGAGGGCTGGGAGTCGCTGCGCGAGGCGGCCCGGGACGCGATGTCCCGGGCGTACGTCCCGTACTCCGGCTATCCGGTCGGCGCGGCGGCACTCGTCGAGGACGGCCGCACGGTCACCGGATGCAACGTCGAGAATGCCTCGTACGGCCTCGGGCTGTGCGCCGAATGCGGCCTGGTCTCGGCGCTGCAGCTCAGCGGCGGCGGCCGGCTGACGCACTTCGTCTGCGTCGACGGCCAGGGCGCGGTACTGGTGCCGTGCGGCCGCTGCCGCCAGTTGCTGTACGAATTCGGCGGCCCGGAGCTGCTGTTGGAGACACCGGCGGGCATCGTGCCCTTGTCGGAGATGCTTCCGCAGGCCTTCGGCCCCGATCATCTGAAGTAGAGTCGCGGCCCCTCCACCTGGTGTGGAGGGGCCACTTCGCCGCCTGTCTCTATGCGCGTAGAGTCCCGTACGTACAGAGTTGTACGGGCATGAGTGATGTGAACCTGCCGGAAGGAATGCCATGGACGCCATCTCCGTCATCCGCACCAAGCGGGACCGCGGTGAGCTGAGCGACGAGCAGATCGACTGGGTCATCGACGCCTACACCCGGGGCGAGGTCGCCGACGAGCAGATGTCCGCGCTGGCCATGGCGATCCTGCTCAACGGCATGAACCGGCGCGAGATCGCCCGCTGGACCGCCGCTATGATCGCCTCGGGCGAGCGCATGGACTTCTCGTCGCTGTCGCGCCCCACGGCCGACAAGCACTCCACGGGTGGCGTCGGCGACAAGATCACGCTTCCGCTCGCCCCGCTGGTCGCCGCCTGCGGCGCGGCCGTTCCGCAGCTGTCGGGCCGCGGCCTCGGCCACACCGGCGGCACGCTGGACAAGCTGGAGTCGATTCCCGGCTGGCGTGCGCTGCTGTCGAACGAGGAGATGCTGCACGTCCTCGACACCACCGGCGCGGTGGTCTGCGCCGCGGGCGATGGCCTGGCGCCCGCGGACAAGAAGCTCTACGCGCTGCGCGATGTCACGGGAACGGTGGAGGCCATCCCCCTGATCGCCTCGTCCATCATGTCCAAGAAGATCGCGGAGGGGACGGGTTCGCTGGTCCTGGACGTGAAGGTCGGCTCCGGCGCCTTCATGAAGACGATCGAGGATGCGCGCGAACTGGCCTCCACGATGGTCGGCCTGGGCACGGACCACGGCGTGAAGACGGTCGCGCTCCTGACGGACATGTCGGCGCCGCTCGGCCTGACCGCGGGCAATGCGCTGGAGGTCCGCGAGTCGGTGGAGGTCCTGGCGGGCGGCGGCCCGGCGGACGTGGTCGAACTGACCCTGGCCCTCGCGCGGGAGATGCTGGCCGCGGCCGGGCTGACGGATGTGGACCCGGCCAAGGCCCTGGCCGACGGCTCGGCGATGGACGTCTGGCGCCGCATGATCACGGCCCAGGGCGGGGACCCGGACGCGCCGCTGCCCACGTCGAGGGAACAGCACGTGATCACCGCGCCGTCGTCGGGTGTCCTGACCCGCCTGGACGCCTACGACATCGGCGTCGCCGCCTGGCGCCTCGGTGCCGGCCGCGCCCGCAAGGAGGACCCGGTGCAGGCGGCGGCGGGCGTCGAGATGCACGCCAAGCCGGGCGAGACCGTGCAGGAGGGGCAGCCGCTGCTCACCCTGCACACGGACACCCCCGAGCGCTTCGAGTACGCGATCCAGGCGGTGGAGGGCTCGTACGACATCGCGGCGCCGGGCACGGAGTACGCGGCCTCGCCCGTGGTGCGGGAACGTATCGCCTGACCAGGTGCTTTCCCATTCGGGTGAACGGGATCGGTGGACTGCCGCCGATCCCGTTCGGCATGCTGGGATCGGTGATGACCGATTGGAGACCGCCATGAGCGCACTCACCGTGAGCCAGGAGCCTGACCGGAACTGGGACGACCTCGTCCGGTTCTGGGAGGAGATGGAATGGCCCGAGGGCAGCAAGGTGGAGATCATCGAGGGGATCGTCACCGTGTCACCTGCCCCCGCGTGCCGACACAACGTGATCGCAGAACGTATCCAGCGTCGGCTCTACTCCGTCATTCCCGACGACTGGGGGATCTACCAAACTCTCGCGATCGCTGTGCCCTCCCGTCTGGGCATGCTGATCCCGGACCTCGTGGTGACCCCATTGCCGGACGGCGCCGACGCGGACACCCACATCCCGGCAGCCCTCGCTGAACTCGTTGTCGAGGTGACCTCCCGTTCCAGCGTCCGTCACGATCGCGTCAGCAAGACCGCCGCCTACGCGACTGCCGGTATTCCCTTCTACCTCCTCGTCGACCGCTGGGCCACAGGCGGTCCCACGGCAACGCTGTACGGCGAGCCCAACGGTGACGTCTACCGGGTCCTCAGCGCCGTCAAGTTCGGCGACACCATCAAGCTCCCCGCCCCCTTCGACCTCGTGATCGACACCGGAGAGTTCCCGGTCGACTGACCGCTCGTCACCCGAGCAACGCCGCCACCCCCACCAACACCGGCACCGACAGCAGCGTCGACAACAGGATCGACTGCTGGGCCAGGGACTCGCCCACCCGGTAGCGACTGGCATAGGTGAACAGGTTCTGGGCCGCGGGCAGGGCCGAGGTGACCACCACATCGAGCAGTTCGGCACCGTGCAGCCCGAAGACGCCCGTCGCCAGAGCCCAGGCGGCGAGCGGCTGGCCCAGCGACTTCAGAGCGACCGAGAGCAGCACCAGGTGGCGGTCGCGGCCCCGGCCGGGGGCCGTGCTGCCGCGCAGCGCGATGCCGAAGGCCAACAGGACGGCCGGGACGGACATGTCGGCGATCAGGGTCAGCGGCTCCATGACCGGGCCGGGGACGTGCAGTCCGGTCGCCGAGGTCAGGACTCCGGTCAGCGCGCCCACCGCGATCGGGTTGCGCAGCGGCGTCAGCAGGCGTTGCCACAGGGCGCCCTTCTCACCGGCGCCGGAGAGGTCGAGGACCGTCAGGGCGACGGGCGTGACCACGATCTGCTGGAACAGCAGGACGGGGGCCACCAGTGAGGCGTCGCCGAGGACGTAGGCGGCGATCGGGATGCCGAGATTGCCGGCGTTGACGTAGCTGGAGCACAGCGCGCCGATCGTGGTGCGGCCCACCCCCCAGCGACGTACGACGCCGACCGTCACGAAGGCGCCTCCGGCCGCCGCCGTGCTCAGCGCCGTCACCAGCAGCCGGCTGGAGAAGACCACCGACAGGTCGGCCCGGGCCAGTGTGGTGAACAGCAGGGCCGGGGTCGCCACCTGGAAGGCGAGCGTGGTCAGCACCTCGCCGCCCTGGTCGCCGAGAGAGCCACGCCGCCCGATCGCATAGCCGACGCCGATCACTACCGCGATGACCGCGAACCCGGTCAACACCCCTTGCACGCGGCCTCCTTGGCGGGCAGGAGGTCGTCGGGTGTCCAAGGCGGTGGCGATCCGTGGGGCATACAGCCACCTTCCGGGGAAGGAGGCGAGCGGGTCAATGTGATCTCCGCGGGGGCGTGCAGGCCCCCGCGCACCGATGAATTGCGCGCTGGCGGACGGTCTACGGATCGTGGAGGACATGACACCCGCTGTGCTCGTACTCGCCGGCCCCGTCACCCGGGAGGAGGTGAGGGGGATGTGCGACGACGTACGCGGGCTGCTGGAGGCGACCCGGGCCGGGGCCGTGGTGTGCGACGTGGGTGGGCTGGGACCGCCGGGTCTGGGCGCCGTCGACCTGCTGGCACGGCTGCAGCTCGCCGCGAGGCGGGCCGGGGGCCGCATACTGCTGCGCGACCCCGACCTCGCGCTAGGCGCCCTGCTGAACCTGGTCGGCCTCTCCTTCGAGCTGGAGGGGCAGGTCGAACAGCGGGAACCAGCGCTCGGTGTCGAGGAAGAAGTGGAACCCGGTGAGTCGGCCGTCTGATATCTCCAGGACCTGGACCGCCCACGCCGTGAAGCCGCCCGTGTCCGGGTCCGGCTTGTACTGGGCGAAGCCCGGCAGGCCGTTGACCGCGACGGGCACCAGGCGCGAGCCCTCGCAGGCGGAACCGAGCGTGGTCATGAACCCGGTGATGTCCGGCGTACCGCGCAGCCACAGGTCGAACGGCGGCATCGTCATCACCGCGTCCTCGTGCAGCAGGGCCGTCAGCGCCGTCATGTCGTACCCCTCGAAGGCCGCCACATAGCGCTCCAGGAGCTTTTGCTGCTCCTCGTCGAGGGGGTCGAGGACGGCGGCGTCGGCATTTTCCCCGCCCTTCTCGGCCAGCGTCGCGCGGGCCCGCTGCAGTGCGCTGTTGACCGAGGCGACCGAGGCGCCGAGCAGTTCGGCGACCTCGCTCGCCTTCCAGGCCAGCACCTCGCGCAGGATGAGCACCGCACGCTGCTTGGGCGGCAGTTGCTGCAGGGCGGCCATGAACGCGAGCCGCACCGACTCCTTCGCCACCGCGGCCTCCTCCGGGTCGCTCACGGACGGCAGTACACGGGCATCCGGCATCGGCTCCAGCCAGGTGCTGTCCGGGCGGGGGGAAAGGGCGGCCTGGGCCAGCGGGGTGGAGTCGGTCAGATCCACCGGGCGGGCACGCTTGTTGCCCGCGTTCAGCATGTCCAGACAGACATTGGTCGCGATCCGGTACAGCCAGGAGCGGAGCGAGGAGCGGCCCTCGAACTTCTCGTAGCTCCGCCAGGCGCGGACCATCGTGTCCTGCACCGCGTCCTCGGCCTCGAAGGAGGACCCGAGCATGCGGTAGCAGTACCCCGTCAGTTCGACCCGGTGCTTCTCCAGCCGGACATCGAGGTCGTCCACCGTCGCCGTGCCGTCACCCATGGTTCACCCACTCTGTGGCCGCTTTGTCCGGCGCGCTGTCGCGCCCCAGCACCTCGGAAGCTACCGCAGGCCACTGACAACGGCCCGGAAGGTGAGGGAAAGCCCAGCTCAGACCAGTTGTCTCACCGCAATGAGCAAATGCTGGTGGACGGCGTGCGCCCCGCCTCCGTCGCCGGCTTCGACGCGCCCCAGTCCGGTGAGCAGCGCCCGCTGGCCCGCCCCCAGCAGTTCCATCCGCACGCGCGGCGACTCGAAGGAGCCCAGGGCGTCCAGCAAGTACCCCGGATTGAAGGCCACGTTCACCTCCTCCGCACCGCTCAGCGCGGCAGGCACCCGCTGTGCGGCGACGTCGTCCCCGTAGCCGGCCCGCAGCAGCACCGATCCGCCGGACGTGAAGTCCAGCCGCACCGGACTGTTCGCCTCCGCGACCACCGCGACCCGCCGCACGGCCTCCGTCAGCGCCTCGCAGGCCACTTCGGCGACCGCGGCTCCCGCCATGTCGAACAGCGACCCGTACCGCGGCAGCCGTCCCTCCAGCAGCCGCACCGTCGCCCGTATGTCGCCCCCGTCGAAGCCGATCAGTCCCCCGGCCAGTCCGATGCGCACCCGGCCGGAGCGGGCCAGCGACCGTGCCACGTCGAACAGCCGGCGCGCGGGCAGCAACGCCTCCACCCTGTCGTCGGCCGCGGCCTCACGCTTCCACTCCAACTGCCGTACGGCGTACCGATAGCGGTCCGACGCGGCCAGCGTCATCGTGTCGCCGTCCAGGCACAGCTGTACACCGGTCAGTGCGGGAAGGGTGTCGTCGCGTCCGGCGGCCAGGACGACCTGTCCGACGGCGGTCGCGAAGGCGGCGGCGTCCACGCTCGCGTACGGCTGCGGCGCCGCCGGCAGCGTCGGGTAGTCCTCCCGCGGCAGCGTCGAGAGCCCGAAGCTTGTGCCGCCGGCCTCCACCGTGAACCGGGTCCCCTCCAGGCCGCAGCTCACCGGCCCGTCGGGCAGGACCCGGCAGATGTCCAGCAGTCTGCGCCCGAGGACGACCACCTGTCCGTCCGCCGTCGTCTCGGCCTCGGTCTCGATACGCGCCGCTGTCTCGAGGTCGAACCCCGAGACGCTCAGCCGTCCGTCCGTCGCTTCCAGCAGCAGCCCGCCCAGCACCGGCACCGGTGTCCGCGTGGGCAGTACACGGGCCGCCCACCCCACGGCCTCGGCGAGGACTCCGCGGTCGATCCGGAACTGCATGCACAAACCCCCTGCTCGGCCCAGTTGTGGCGCGGACGCTATACGCGACCACTGACAACGGGCGCCGACCAGGGGGAACTTGTCCGGTACTCAGGCCGTCACGAGCCACCGCTCGGCCCGCGCCGCCCGCGACCCCAGCACCGTGATCGTCACGACGCCGAGCACCGCCAGCAGGCCCATGGCCACCGTTCCCGCCCAGCCGCCCGAGTGGAAGGCGACCGCGCCGAGGGTGCTGCCCGCGCTGGAGCCGATGTAGTACGACGACTGGTAGAGCGCGGAGGCCTGGGCGCGGCCCTGCTTCGCCGTGTGGCTGACCGCCGACGACGCGACCGCGTGGCCAGCGAAGAAGCCCGCCGTGATCAGGACCAGGCCCAGCAGCACCAGCGGCAGCCAGGGCGCCAGCGACACCAGCAGGCCCGCCGTCGTCGTGCCGCCCGCCAGGTAGAGCGCACCGCGGCGGCCCAGACGGCCCACCAGCCTGCCCGCGGTCGACGCCGACACCGTGCCCACCAGGTACACCAGGAAGATCGAGCCGATGATGCCCTGTGGCAGGGAGAACGGCGCTTCGGTGAGGCGGTAGCCGATCACCGTGTAGACGCCGCCGAACACCATCATGAACAGCGCGCCGATCGCGTACAGCCGGCGCAGCAGCGGATTGGCGAGGTGGTCGCGGACCGAGCGGGCCAGGACGCGCGGGCGCAGTGAGCCCGGCTCGAAGTGCCGCGGCGCAGGCAGCAGGAGGCGGAAGGCCACCGCGCAGCCGACCGCGATCACGCCGACGGTGCCCACGGCCACCCGCCAGCCCCACTCCTGTGCGACCCAGCCGGTGATGATCCGGCCGCTCATCCCGCCGACGCTGTTGCCGGCCACGAACAGGCCGATCGCCGTGATCAGGGCCCTCGGGCTGACCTCCTCCGCCAGATACGCGGTCGCCGACGCGGGCAGGCCCGCGAGGGCCGCGCCCTGGACGGCCCGCAGCGCGATCAGTGCGCCCAGCGACGGGGCGAAGGGGACCAGGAGACCGACGGTCACCGCCACTGCCAGCGACGCCGTCATCAGCGTGCGCCGCCCGAAGCGCTCGGACAGCGCGCTCATGGGGAGGACGAACAGCGCCAGCGCACCGGTCGCGCCCGACACCGTCCAGCTCGCCGCGCTCGCCGTCGCCCCGAAGTCGTGGGAGACGAGCGGCAGCAGGGCCTGCGTGGAGTAGAGGAGGGCGAAGGTCGCGACCCCCGCCAGGAAGAGGGCGAGACTCATCCGGCGGTAGCCGGGGTCGCCCGGGGTCATACGGGAGTCGGGGACGGTGACGGGGTCGGCGCCCACGATGGTGGACGCCCCGGTATCGGCGGCAGGCATGCTTCGAACGTACGGACACTCTGCTCATGCGTCCAATGCACAGAAACCTCATAATTGTTCCTGTGATGCATCAGCAGAGGTCAGCCGCTCGCCTGTCACCGTCCGGTGACACAGAAGACGTCGTCGCGCTGCTCGCGCCGCGGCTGGCGTACTTCGCCGGAGTCGCCCGGACCGAACACGTCACGCGCGCCGCCCAGGAGATGCAGGTCCCGCAGTCCACCCTGTCCCGTGCGCTCGTCCGGCTCGAAGAGGACCTGGGCGTCGAGCTCTTCGCCCGCCGCGGCCGGACGGTCTCGCTCACCCCGGTCGGCCGTACGTTCCTCGCCTCCGTCGAGCGCGCCCTCGCGGAGATCGAGCGGGCCGCCGAGGAGGCACGCGCGGACGTCGACCCGGCCGCCGGCAAGGTCACCTTCGGCTTCCCGCACACGATGGGCGCCGAGACCGTGCCCGGACTGATCCACGCCTTCCGCGCCGACCACCCGCGCGTCCGCTTCAGCCTCGTGCAGAACTACGGGGAGGCGATGCTCGAGAAGCTGCGGGCGGGGGAGCTGGACCTGTGCCTGACCTCCCCGGTGCCCGACGCCCCGGACCTGGTCGCCCGCCGCCTCGACGAGCAGAAGCTGCGGCTCGTCGTCCCCGCCGACCACCGGCTCGCGGGCCGCAGGCGCATCCGCCTCGCCGAAGCCGCCGACGAGACCTTCGTGACCCTCGAACCCGGCTACGGACTGCGGCGCATCACCGACGACCTGTGCCGCAAGGCCGGGTTCGCCCCGCGCATCGCCTTCGAGGGCGAGGAGGCGGAGACGCTGCGCGGCCTGGTCGCGGCGGGGCTCGGCGTGGCGCTGCTGCCGCCGCCCGCCGTACCGCGCCCCGGTGTCGTGGAACTGACGGTCACCGCGCCGCGAGCGGTGCGGGAGATCGGGGTGGCGTGGTTGGAGGGCCACGTCGACACGCCGCCGGTGGCGGCGTTCAAGAGGTTCCTGTTGTCGCGGAGGGGGCGGCTTCTGCCCGATTGACGGGCGGGCCGTGGCCGGCCGATCGCGCCCGCACGGCTCAGCCGAATGCTGCCACCGCAGCCCCGCGCCCCGGCGAAGGGCGTTCCCCTCACTTCCTGAGCGACCGCCCGAACCCCGCCGCCAACGGCATCCGCAACCCCAGCGGGGGCGGGGCCGCAAGCGCGTCCGTCACCGGCCGGGAGAAGGCCCGCCCGAACAGCGTTCCCATCACGAAGTCCTCGGCCAGCGCGTGCACTTCGGACCGGTAGTGGTGCAACCCGTGCCCGTCGGAGTGCGCTTCGAAGCGGCAGATGTCGCGGTTAGCCTTCTTCGCGCGCGCCGCCAGCCGGAACGACAGCTCGGGGTCCGTACGCCCGTCGTTCGTGCCGTGCACGATCATCACCTGCCGGCCGCTGAGTTGCTTCACCGGTTCGGACGACGCCGCCCTGTCGTTCTCGGGAAGCCAGGGCGCCAGCGCCAGAACCGAGGTGACGGCCGAGTGGCCGGCCGCATGCAGCGCCGCCCGGCCGCCCATGTCCCGGCCGACGAGACACACCGGCACGTCCCCGTAGCGCCGTACGACCTCGTCGGCGGCCCAGGTGGCGTCGTGCACCAGATGCGCCTCGTCGTCGTTCCAGCCCCGGTACCGGTAGTGCACCACATGGCTGACCAGGCCGTCACGCCGCCCCGCGCGCGCCAGGTGGCGGCCCAGCGCACGGACGGAGGCGGTCGCCATCAAGGGGGACGGTCTGCGGGTGGAGACCCGGTCGCCGCCCGGGAGCAGCAGCACCGCACCGCTCACCGCCGTCGGCTCCGGGCCGAGTGCTCTTCCCAGCCGGGCCCTGCGAACCGGCGTCGCTTGGTGTGCCATAGCAGAACAGTGTCAGAAGCGACCGGATACGAAACCGTCCGGTGGATCACCTTTGGATATCGACGCTTTGCCGCACCTGAAGTTCTACGCGCGTAGGGGCTATGGTGCGAAAATGACGAGCCAGCACCAGAACACCCCGAACCGGGATCAGATCCGCCGGGCGCCCAAGGTCCTGTTGCACGACCATCTCGACGGGGGGCTGCGCCCCGGCACGATCGTCGAACTCGCCCGCCAGACGGGCTATGCGCACCTTCCCGAGGCCGACCCGGAGAAGCTGGGCATCTGGTTCCGCGAGGCCGCCGACTCCGGCTCCCTGGAACGGTACCTGGAAACCTTCTCCCACACCGTCGGCGTGATGCAGACCCGCGAGGCGCTGGTGCGCGTGGCGGCCGAGTGCGCGGAGGACCTCGCCGGGGACGGGGTCGTCTACGCCGAGGTGCGGTACGCGCCCGAGCAGCATCTGGCGGGCGGGCTCGCCCTCGAAGAGGTCGTCGAGGCGGTCAACGAGGGCTTCAGGGAAGGCGAGCGGCGGGCGAGGGCGAACGGCCACCGCATCCGTGTGGGTGCCCTGCTCACCGCCATGCGGCACGCGGCCCGCGCCCTGGAGATCGCCGAACTCGCCAACCGGTACCGGGACCTGGGGGTCGTCGGCTTCGACATCGCCGGTGCCGAGGCCGGTTACCCGCCCACCCGGCACCTCGACGCCTTCGAGTACCTCAAGCGCGAGAACAACCACTTCACCATCCACGCCGGCGAGGCCTTCGGGCTGCCCTCGATCTGGCAGGCCCTGCAGTGGTGCGGCGCCGACCGGCTCGGGCACGGGGTGCGCATCATCGACGACATCCAGGTCCTCGAGGACGGCTCGGTGGAACTCGGGCGCCTCGCCTCGTACGTGCGCGACAAGCGCATCCCGCTGGAGCTGTGCCCCAGTTCCAACCTGCAGACCGGCGCCGCCGCGTCGTACGCCGACCACCCCATCGGGCTGCTGCGGCGGCTGCACTTCCGTGCCACGGTGAACACCGACAACCGGCTGATGTCGGGAACCAGCATGAGCCGGGAATTCGAGCACCTGGTCGAGGCATTCGGCTATACGCTCGACGACCTCCAGTGGTTCTCCGTCAATGCCATGAAGTCGGCATTCATTCCTTTCGATGAACGACTGGCGATGATCAACGACGTCATCAAGCCCGGTTATGCCGAACTGAAATCCGAATGGCTGTTCAGGCAGGCTGCTTCCAGCAGCGGTTTTGCGGCGTCCGAAGACTGAGGGGTCCTCTTGTCGAGCGGCCGGGAGCGTATGTCCCGGCCGCTGCGGGACGTTTGCGGTGCCTGCCGCGGCGTGTTTACGGTTTTGGACCGCTCATATTCCCGTCATCGGATTCAAGGACGCATTCGCCATGAAGCAGTCTGCTGCCAAGACCCTCGGTGTCGCCGCTCTCGGTGCCGCCTTCGCCGCCGCGGGCGCGGGCGTCGCGGGCGCTGCCCCGGCCGTGCCGGACGTCCCCGGGATGAACACCGCCCGCCACGCGATGCCGCCGGGAAACGTCGCCCAGGTGCTGCCCGGCGCGGGTGAGGTGGTCAGCCAGGGACAGAAGGCGGTCGGCACGGCGGTGACCGCCGCCCGGCCCGCCGCGCAGAGGGTCGTCACCCAACCGACCGCCGGGCTGCTCGGTGGACTGCCGGTCAAGGGGCTGCCCACGCACGGCCTGCCGGTGAACGGCATCCCGCTGGGCTGACGCCACCTGCCCGTACGACGTCGATGGGCGCCCCGCTCCGGGGCGCCCATCGGCATATCGGCGTACCGGCGTGCCGCCGCACCGGAGCGCGAGACGTCACCAGGCCCGGTTCGCCGCCGTCTCCTCCGACGGGAACAGGATCCACAGCGCTATGTAGAGCAGGAACTGTGGGCCGGGAAGCAGACACGACAGCAGGAAGATCACGCGCATCGTCGTCGCGGAGGTGCCGAAGCGCCGTGCCAGCGCTGCGCACACTCCGCCGATCATCCGTCCGTGAGTGGGGCGGGCAAGGGCGGTCATGGTGGCTCCTTCGCGAACCGTGAGTGGAGTGATGGCCCCGGCGGGCGCCGGGACGTCGCCTCGGCGTCATGTCCCCGACGATCTCGATGTCTTCGATGGTGTCGGTGTCTTCGACGCTCTCGACGTGTTCCACGCTACGCAGACGAAGGGCGCGAAGCGTCCCTCTACGGGGCCATTCCGACCCTGGGAATCGTCGGGGGACGCCCCTGAGACAGGTCCTCCCGGAGGAGCGCGGCCCGCTGCCTGGACGTGGCCCGGCGGCGCAGCCGGGCCCGGGCCGCGGGCACGACCAGAAGGTGCGCCAGTGCCACCCCGACCGTGTTGAGCAGCACCGCGTCGATGTCCGCGACCTGACCGGGCACCCCGGTCTGCAGCAGTTCGATCCCCAGGGAGAGCAGGGTGCCCGCGGCGACCGTACGGGCCAGCGAGGCGAGCGGCGAGACGACGAGCCGGCCGCCGGCCAGGGGCAGCAGCACCCCGAGCGGCGCGAGCAGCGCGAGCCCCTCCCCGATGCGGCGGGCGGCCTCCGGCCAGCCCAGTGCGAGATCGGCCCTGATGCCGGCGAACGGGTGCAGATTGGCGGGTCTGACCCAGGGCACGTCCAGCGGGCGCAGCGTGATCCAGGCGACGAACGCGAGATGTGCGACGAGGAGGACACCTCCTGCCACACGGACGCGGATCGCGGCGCTGCCGCCGTTTGAGCCTTGACGCTGCACGCCCTGCTAGACGCGGCCCTCCACGGGATCGGTTCCGTGATGCACCACGATGGGTGAGTGCTACGGCACACGTACGAGCCGTGAGCGCCCCGGCGGACGGGCGGTCTCCCGGCCGGTTCAGGGCCCGGTGACCTGGCTGGACGGCGGTGCGACCGTGCCCGGGTGGGAGCGCACCTCCGTGGTGCATGTGTAGCGGCGCAGGGGCTGACCGGCAGGGCCGCCGAGTACGACGCTCCCGTCCTCGGCGGCGGTCGCCTCGGAGTCGGCGAAGGTGCAGACGATCTGCGCGAGGGCGTACGAGGTGAGGTCCTGCGGCCGGGTGCTCAGCCGGAAGGTGCCGTCAGGGTCCTTGCCGCGCGGGCCGCTCGCCCTGATGCCTCCGGTCACGCCGGTCGTGTAGCCCGCCTGCTGCTCCCCGGACGAGGGCTGCACGGCGAGCTGGTCGAGCAGCCCCTGTGCCACCAGCACCCGGCGCTCTGCCTCGGCCGGTCCGTCCGGGATGCGCACGGACCGGTCCGCCGTCACCAGTTGCGAGGCGCACAGCAGGAAGATCTGGACCGGGATGCCGCGGCCGGTCTGCGTGGACGAGTCCGTGCCGGACAGCGCGCAGGGCACCCGGGAGGGCGCGGGGCCGAACTCCGTCGGCACCTGGGTGGGGCGGATGCCGCAGCCGGCCAGCAGCGCGGCCAGGAGCGGGGCGGCGAGCCAGGGGCGGGCGCGACGTGGCGTCATCGGGCGTTCTCCTCGGTGCCGTTCCCGTCCCGCGTCTCCTCCGCGATGAGCGGCGAGGCGTCGCGCGGCAGGCGCAGCGTGAACACCGCTCCGCCCCCGGACGCGTTGGCGGCCGTGATCTCGCCGCCGTGGATGTGCGCGTTCTCCAGGGCGATGGACAGGCCGAGGCCGCTGCCCTCGGAGCGCGGGCGCGAGGCGCTCGCCTTGTAGAAGCGGTCGAAGACATGGGGCAGGACGTCCTCGGGGATGCCGGGGCCGTGGTCCTGCACCTCGATGAGAAGGTCCTCGCCCTCCTCGCGGATGCGGACGCGTACCGGTGAACCGCCGTGCTTGAGCGCGTTGCCGATCAGGTTCGCCAGGATCACGTCGAGGCGGCGCGGGTCGAGGCGGGCCATGATGCCGCGCTCGGCGTCCAGTTCGACGGCGTCCAGCCAGGCGCGGGCGTCGATGCACGCGGTGATCTGGTCGGCGATGTCCACGTCGTCCAGGACCAGCCGGGCCGTGCCCGCGTCGAAGCGGGTGACCTCCATCAGGTTCTCGACGAGGTCGTTCAGCCGGCGGGTCTCGCTGACCACGAGCCGGACGGCGGGCTCGATCATCGGGTCTATGCCGCCCGTCTCGGCGTCCAGCTCCTCCTCCAGCACCTCGGTGACCGCCGTGATCGCCGTGAGCGGAGTACGCAGTTCATGGGACATGTCGGCGACGAAGCGACGGGAGGCCTCCTCGCGGGCGCTCATGTCCGCGACCTTCTTCTCCAGGGACTCGGCCGCGCGGTTGAAGGTCCGGGACAGGTCGGCGAGTTCGTCGGTGCCGGACACGCGCAGCCGGGTGTCCAGCCGGCCCTCGCCCAGACGCCGGGCCGCGATGCCGAGCCGGTGCACCGGCTTCAGCACGGTCGTCGCGGCGGCCTGTGCGAGCAGCGCCGAGCCGATCAGCGCGAGACCGGTGGCGATACCGAGCGACCAGGCCAGCGAGTTGAGGTCCTTGGCCTCCGGCTCCAGGGACTTGAGCATGTAGCCGGTGGGGCCGCCGCCGATCACCTTCGTGCCGCCGACCAGATACGGCTTGCCGTGCTGGACGATCCGCTGCCAGTACAGGTGGTAGGCGTCCTTGTCGGACGATGACACGTGCTGCTGCTTGTCCACCGCCTTGCGCAGGGACTCCGGCACGTCCTGAAGGGTGAAGGTGCCCAGGTCGGAGTTGCCGACCACCGTTTTCCCGTGCTCGTCCTGCGCGATCAGCAGCACGCTGAAGCGCTGGCTGCTGCCCGCCATCTGGCTGGCGGTGTGCTGCAGTTCGTCCTGCGTCGGGTGCCCCGGCAGCGCGCTCGCCCGGTTCTGCATTTCCTGCTGGAAGTCGTGCAGTACCGCGTCCTGGGTACGGGTGAGCACGGCCTCGCGGTTGAGCCAGTAGGCGATGCCGGACGCCGACACGGCGGCGGTCAGCGCGACGAGCCCGAACACCACGACCAGGCGCAGCCTGAGGCTCGTGAAGCGCAGGTGTGACGGTACGGCCTTGCGAGCCGCGGCCCAGCCGCGGCGTTCCTCGTGCGGATCGGTCACTGAGGAGCGTCCAGTCGGTATCCGACCCCACGGACCGTACGGATCAGCGTGGGGGACGACGGCACGTCCTCGACCTTGGCGCGCAGCCGCTGCACGCACGCATCGACGAGCCGCGAGTCGCCCAGGTAGTCGTGCTCCCACACCAGCCGAAGCAACTGCTGCCGCGACAGCGCCTGACCGGGCCGCCGGCTCAGCTCCAGGAGCAGCCTCAGTTCGGTGGGCGTCAGTTGGAGATCATCACCGTTCTTGGTGACCGTCATGGCCGCCCGGTCGATGACCAGGTTGCCGAACGTCGCCGAGTCACTGGCCTCGCGCTCGCCGCGTCGCAGCACGGCCCGGATCCGGGCGTCCAGCACCCGCCCCTGCACAGGCTTGACGACATAGTCGTCGGCGCCGGACTCCAGCCCGACCACGACGTCGATGTCGTCGTTGCGCGCGGTCAGCAGGATGATCGGCAGCTGGTCGGTGCGCCGGATGCGCCGGCACACCTCGAATCCGTCGATGCCGGGCAGCATCACATCCAGCACGATCAGGTCCGGGCGCTGCTCGCGCAGCAGTTGGAGACCGTCCTCGCCGGTGGCAGCGGTGGCCACGCGGTGACCCTGGCGCGTCAAAGAGAGCTCCAGGGCCGTTCGGATGGCGTCGTCGTCCTCGATCAGCAACAGGGAAGGCACGGGCCTCATTCTGGCTCATACCACGGCTGTGTTTCGACCGCCCGAGCACTCCATCACATCCTTCCCGCACGGCACGGGGCGCCGACATGCCGCTGTAGTCGCACAACGCCACTCTGTGACGTCACGATGCGGCTGTGGGTGACCTCTGTGACAGGCCTGTGACAGTCGGCGGACACGGCCATGAAGTCACCCGGGCAATCTTTTCGACATGAACAAGGCCGCACGGCGGCCGGAAGTCCGGGACTCCACGACGGGGGGCGCGAGATGAACACGCTGCACGGCACCAGCACGAGCGCAGTTGTCACGCGTCTGCACGACGTCAATCGGAGCGTCGGGAAGTCCGGTGCCGGAGGGGGTGCCTCCCTGCTCGAGCGCAGTCGAGAGCTCGGGGGAGGGCGGGGGTGCACTCGCGGCACCGGGCGTCAGTACACCGCGTCTGCCCAGCAGGGGCGCCAGCCCTACATGGCGGTGGTTGACGCACACGCGGGGGAGGCTCACGGGGGAGCCGCGTACGGGGAGGTCCAGGGGGAGCGTCGTTCGGCGGCGGAGGTGGAGTTCACCGCCTACGTCGAGGAACGCCGCGCCTCCCTGTACGCAACCGCCTACCACCTGACCGGTGACCGCTTCGAGGCCGAGGACCTGCTGCAGAGCGCGCTGTTCTCGACGTACCGGGCGTGGGACCGGATCACCGACAAGGCCGCGGTGGGGGGCTACCTGCGGCGGACGATGACCAACCTGCACATCAGCGCGTGGCGCCGCCGCAAGCTGAACGAGTACCCGACCGAGGAACTGCCGGAGACCATCGGCGACATGGACGCGATGCGCGGCACCGAACTGCGCGCCGTCCTGTGGCAGGCGCTCGCCCGGCTGCCGGAACTCCAGCGCACCATGCTGGTCCTGCGCTACTACGAGGGCCGCACGGACCCGGAGATCGCGAAGATCCTCGACATCAGTGTCGGCACGGTGAAGTCCAGCATCTGGCGCTCGCTGCGCCGGCTGCGCGAGGACGAGGTCCTCAGCTTCGGCCGTGACGAGGAGGAGTCCTTCGGCGAGTTGGTCGCCTGAGGGATCGGGGGGACACGGGGGAGCACCACAGGGGGATCACGGGGGATCACCACGGGGGAGCACCAGAGAGCGGGGCTGGAGGGCCGGGGGGTCTGTCCAGCCCCGTTCTCGTTGTCCCCCGTACGGGTCTGCGTGCGTACGGGGCTACGTCGTCGTCTTCGTTGCCGTCTTCGCCGGGGCGCGACGGCCCGCGGCTGCTGCCGCCAGCCGGCCCAGGGCCTCGTCCCGGTCGCAGGCGTACGCGCCCAGCGCCGTCTGACGGGCGACGATCGACCGCTCCGCGCGCATCAGCCGCCAGCCGCGGCGCACCAGGAACGGCACCGACTTGCGGCCCTCCTTGAGGTCGCGCAGGAAGCGGCGGCGGAACGTGGTGAACGGCCCCCGCGACAGGCACAGCGCGTCGGCGAGAACGCCCAGCTCGCGACAGCGCTCCACGATCTCCGCGGCGAAGATGCCCTCGGCGATGAACACCGGCGTGCGGTCGATGTGCAGGGTCTCCTCGCCCGTACGCGCACTCAGCGAGATGTCGTACACGGGCACCGTCGTACGGCCTTTGGCGCACAGTTCGACGATGGCCGCGATCGCGGCGTCCGCGTCCCATGACCGCGGATGGTCCCAGTCGATGTCCGAACTTCCCTCCACCAGCGGCAGCGTGGGGTCGTCGCCCTCCTTGTAGAAGTCGTCCAGCCGCAGCACGGGCAGGCCGGAACGGGCGGCGACGAGGGATTTGCCGGAGCCGGAGGGGCCGCAGAGCAGCACGACGCGGGCCGGGGCCGGGGGTTGGGGACTCACGAGACACCAGTTTGACGCATCGCCCGCGGCGCGCCGACCCCGCGGGTCTCCGTTGGAACGGACATCACACCTCAACTACCCTGTGCGTCGAACGGATTACTCTCGGCGAGCAGAAGGTGGCAGCAGCCATGGCACGACATGCCTCCCCCCACACCCCCACCGCCCGGCGCGCCCTCGTCGCCCTCGCGACCACGGGCGTCGCACTGGGGGCGGGTGCGGCCGCGGCGTCGGCGGCCACCGGCCCGGCCCCTGACGCGACGCGCGCCCGGCCCGCGTCGCTCGGCCAGGTCGACCCGCAGTCGGGGCTGCAGGCGCTCAAGGGCAGCGTCGGATACGCCACCGGCCCGCTCGCGAACCTCAAGCCCAACCCGCTGGCGGGCACGGGAGTCGACCCGCTCGACAACGGCGTCGGCACGCAGATCGCCGACTTCAAGCCGCTGAGCTCGCAGGCCCTGACCCGGCCGGTGGCCCAGGCGTCGTCGCTGGGCAGCGTGCCGGTGCTCGGCCAGGTGCTCGGGGCGGTGCGCTGAGCCCTCCGGCGGGCGCATGGAGAGCCGCGCTTATCCCCTCTGTCCGGAGGGGATAAGCGCGGCTCTCCGGTTTGTGGGGCGACGTGGTCTCAACCATGGATCGGCCTGATCTGCTCTGTCGGGATCGGGGTGTTCCATCGGACCACGCGGAACGCTTGTTACCTGCCGGGATAGCCTTGCCGGTGGCGTGCGCTCACGACGGCGTGCCGCCTCGAAGCCCAGCGAATTCAGGGGGGACCTCCGTGGCCAATTCGTCCGTGGCCAATTCGTACTACATGCGCCATCTGCGCAAAGGACTGGAGAAGAGGTTCCGGCCGCACATCGACATGTCGGACCGCGCCAACTCGAGCACCAAGGAAGAGGAAAGGGCCTTCCTGAGCCGTGCGGTCGCGGCCCTGGCTGTGAAACAGGAGACGCGGTGGAGCGACCGGGAGGCGGCTTCGGGGCTTATCGACGACTTCGGGGACCGGGGCATCGACGCCGTCGCCGTCGAGGAACGCGGCGAGGACAGGTACCACATCACGCTGGTACAGGCGAAGTGGAGTGAGAACGGCACCGCGGGCTTCGGTGAGCGCGAGCTCAGGGCACTCTTCCGGGGCTTGGACGATCTGAGGGCGCTGGAGTTCCACCGCTTCAACAGCCGGATCGAGCCCCATGCGGCAGCACTGGAGACCGCGCTCGACAACCCCGGCACCATCAAGCTGGTGCTGGCGCTCGTCACGGAAAACGACCTGCACCCCAATATCAAGCGGGAACTCGAAGAGGGTATCCGCTCCCGCAGCTGGATTCCAGGGATGATCGACTACAAGGTCATCGATTTGCGGGGGCTGTATCAGGAACTTCTCGGCGACCAAGGCGAGCGGCAGGTCGAGCTTGACGTCTGGCTCGAAGGGGCGGGCAAGGAAACGATTCCGTACGAGGCTTTCTACGGCACCGTCTCCGTGGCCGAGATCGCCGAGTGGTACCAGGGCGACAATCGGGCTCACCTGTTCTCGCGCAACATTCGTGATGCCCTGGACGTGTCCGACGTCAATCCCAAGATCCAAGGCACACTCCTCAGCGAGCCCGAACACTTCTGGTACTTCAGTAACGGCATCACGCTGCTGTGCGAGAGCTATGACCCGAAGGGGAAGGGGGAGTTCAGGCCGGGCGCGGGGGTCGGCTTCCGACTGAAGGGCGCCAGCGTCGTCAACGGCGCGCAGACCGTCGATGCGATCGCGCGCGCCGTGCAGAAGAGTCCGGGAACGGCGGGGAAGGGCCGGGTTCTGGTGCGGATCATCTCCCTCAAGGCATGTCCTGAGGGCTTCGGCGACCGGGTCACCACTGCCGCCAACACCCAGAATCCGGTGCAGGAGCGCGACTTCAAGTCGCGTGACCAGGTCCAGTTCGACCTGCGTGACGACTTCATCGTCTCGCTTGGTCTCAACTACGTCATCAGGCGCGGGGAACCAGCGCCCCACGAGGCGGCCGGCTGCACCATGACCGAGGCCGCCCTCGCCCTCGCCGCGACCCACCGGTCGCCCGAGATGGTCGCCAGGGCCAAACGGGACTCATCCACTCTGTGGGAGGACCGCCACTACCGTGACCTCTTTGGACGCCGGCCGAGCGCCGCCCGTGTCTGGCGCGTCGTGCAGCTGCTGCGGGAGGTGCGCGCCGCCCTGTACAAGTTGCGCGTCGATCTGTATGGGCGGGTCGCGAGCGCGGCGGGCAATGCCGATTTGCTCATAGCCCACGCGATCTTCCACACCATGGACACCGGCACCCTCGACGACTCGAGTGAGGCACAGGAGGCCGCGTGGGGGGCGCGGCTGGCCGAGGTGCCAGAGCTGACGGAGCGGGCCCTGTGGTGGTTCGTGGAGATCGCCGACACGGCCTTCGGCGAGAAGAGCCAGTACGCGACGACCGTCCGCACGGCCGACCGGGTAAAGGTCGTGCAGCGGCGGCTGCTGGAGCGTCTCGGCTCGGGCGACAAGGCACCTGACTTCAGCGACTACCGGGTCACCGAGCAGACGCAGGGCAGGGCCGGTCGGCTCGCGAACGCGGTGCGGGTGATCGTCGACGCCGGGCGGATCGCCGAGGGCACGGTGTTGGAGTTCCGTCCCGTGACCGGCCCCGACCGCCGAGGGCTGCCGAACTGGCTCGCCGCTGATGCGAACCGAACCCGTGCGGTGTGGCGGAACAACAAGACGAAGCCGCTGGTGTGGGAGGCGGACGGCCAGCCGTACGCGCCCTCCACGCTCACCCGGCAGATGCGCGGTGAGGCCATGGGGGTCCATCAGCAGGTCCAGGGGACCCGCTACTGGCATATCCCGGGCGAGGGCTCGCTGGCCGATATCGCGGCGGAGCTGCGGGCGGTCGATGATCTCGATGCAGGCGAGGGCGGCGAGGAGTGAGGGCTGGGATTCCTCGACCGTGACTACGGACCGTGGGCAGCGCGGAACGGCGAGGAACCGGTTCCGCGCTGCCCTAGTCTTGAGTGGTATCGGCGGGCGACCGCGGCCGGTGCGAATTGTGGCAATACGGGACAAGGTGGGCGCTATCGCGATGGCTGAGGAACAGCTGGGTCTTGACATTCCTGGCGGGGGAGAGCCGAAGCCGGGGGCGTCCGGGGCGTCGAGGAAGCGTGGGAAGTCCGGCAAGCGGGGCGCGGAGATGGTGAGCGCAGAGAACGGCTCGGGGGAGAGCGCGGAGCCGCGGAAGCTTCAGGACGACGAGGGCTTCGACTACATCACCGGCACGGAGGTGGTGAAGCTCACCGAGGCTGAGAAGGTGCGCCAGCGGATCGCCCGCTCGCTGGTCCATCAGTACGGCATCGATCCCCGTGACATGGAAGCCGACTTCTCGATTCCTGTGATCAACGAGGAGACCGGCCGTAAGTCCCGGCGCCGCGCGAGCATCGCGATCTTCGAACACGGCAAGCCGCACAAGCTGCAGTACGTGCGGCGCATCGTCGTCACCAAGGCCCGCCCCAAGGAGAGCCGTACCGTCTCCAAGATCCGCACATTCGCGCACGCCAAGGAGCAGGTCGACGAGGTTGCCTCGTTGATGCACGCCGCCGGCGACGAGTGCGTGTATGGCATGTGGACCGACGACAAGGACCTGTACTTCATCCGCCGCGACACCTCCTCGCCCTTCGAGGAGAAGTACCTGCCGCTGCTGAACTGGCCGCGCGGCGACGCGACGGTCTTCGACGCCCAAGGCAATGCTTCCTCGCTCGCCGTGATGCGGCGGGCCGACGAATCGATGCTGCGGTTCGCCTTCCGCCGCTGCCACAACTACATCCACGGAAACGAGGGCCTGCCCAAGGACGCCGCGTTCTGGCAGTTCCTGTACGTCCTGTTCGCCAAGCTCTACGACGAGCGTCTGGTGCGGGAGGGCAAGCGGGAGACCCGGTTCCACGTCGACAGCGCCGACCTCGCCGCCGCCGTCATGGGTGAGGAGGGCAGCCCCGCCGTCGCTGCCCGGGTCAGGGAACTCTTCGAGGAGGTCAAGGAGTTCTACGCCGAGCAGGAACTGTTCGACGAGTACGACCGGCTCACCCTCGGCGACGGAGCCCTGACGTTCATCACCGGTGAACTGGCCACCTACAGCCTGCACGACACCTCGCTCGACGCCCTCGGCACCGCGTACCAGGAACTCGTCGGTGACAACCTGCGTGGTGACCGCGGCCAGTACTTCACTCCGCTCCGGGCGGTCCGGCTCGCGGTCGAGATCCTCGACCCCAAGGAGGGCGAGACCGTCTTCGACCCGTGTTGCGGCACCGGGGGGTTCCTGCGCGAGACCCTGCTCCACGTGCTGCACAAGTGGATGCCCGACGACGAGCAGTCACTGTCCGTCCAGGAACGGGCCCGCCTGGAGACCGCGCTGCGGCAGCGGCTCGGCCGGTACGCCGAGGAACGGATCTTCGGAGCGGACTTCGACCCCTTCCTGACGCGCGCCGCCGCGTTCGGTGTGATGATGCTCACCGACATCGCGGGCCATACGTTCCAGATGGACTCCCTCGGCTTCCCCTGGCTGGGCAACCTCCCCGGCGTCAGGCTCGCCGAGCCGTTCCGCCACCGCATCGAACCCGGCAAGCTCGATGTGCTGCTCACTAACCCCCCCTTCGGTACGGACATCCCGGTGACAGGCCCGGTCCTGGACCTGTTCCGCAAGCACCCGTCGGGTGTGGAGAAGGAGCGGAGCATCGCCTACGGCTGGAGCCGGAAGCCGGACGGCACCCTCAAGCGCGGCAAGCCCGCCTACTCCGTCGCCCCGGAACGGCTCTTCGTCCAGAAGGCGATCGAATGGGTACGGCCCGGCGGTCGTCTCTGCATCGTCCTGCCCAACGGAATCCTCTCCAACCCCGGCCCCGACGACGAGGCGGTACGCCAGTACGTCCTCGACGAGTGCTGGGTCATGGCCAGCGTCGAACTCCCGGTGGAGATCTTCGTCGAGGGTGCGGGCGTCAACATCCTCACCACGTTGCTCTTCTTGACGAAGAAGACGGATGAGGAGAAGTTCCAGGAACGGGTGCACGGTCCCGCCGACTACCCGGTGTTCATGGCCGTCGCGGAGAAGGTCGGCGTCGACCGGCGCGGCAATCCTCTGTATGTGCGGGACGCTCGTGGTGACCTCGTCGTGGACGAGTACGAGGTGACCGACGAGATCGTCGTCAACAACGTGGCGATTCCCCGCACCCTCAAGCGGCGTGACCTGATCCGCGACGATGACCTCATGCCCCTACGGCAACGGCGCAAGCGCCACAACCGGCCGAGCGTCATCACCGAGTACCACGCGTTCCTGGACCGGTACCGGGACGAACTTCCCTGGAAGCCGGGGGCGGAGGCGTGAAGGTCGCGGAACCGGGGAACCCGGCGATGCGCGGGTGGCTCGACAAGCAGGGGTTGCGGCTGGATGCCAAGCCCTACTTGTCGGGGGCGTTCGCGACGAAGCGGTTGCTGGAGCGGCTGCGGGTGGAGAAGGTGCCGCTGAGGGACCTGACCGGTGGCCGGTCCGGGGGCATTGTCAGCGGACCGCTCTTCCGGCGCGTGTACGTGACTGACCCCGCGCATGGCGTGCCGTTCGTCGGCAGCAAGGACATGCAACTCGCCGACTTCTCGACACTGCCCCTGCTGCGCAGGGAAGACGCCGTGTCATCCCGGCTGGCCGACCTGAAGCTCAAATCCGGGATGACGCTGATCTCCCGGTCGGGATTCAATGCGGGGCGACGGGCTTATGTACGGCCTGACATGGTCGGCTTCTGGTCATCGGAAGACGTCATCAAGGTCGAGCCCGATTCCGGGATTACCCCTCCTGGGTATCTGTGCGCCTTCCTGAGTAGCCGGTTCGGTGAGGTGCTCGTCAGGGGTGGGGTATACGGATCGGCCGTCAAGCACATCTCTCCTGACCATGTGGGGGATATCCCGATCCCTCGCTTCGGTGATGCGGTCGAGAAGGAGATCCACGAACTCATTCAGGAAGCAGCCGAGTTGCGGGCTGCGTTTCAGGAGGGGCTTGCCCAGGCCACGCGCGATCTCTTCAGCACGGCTCACCTGGAGGACCTGCTCGACCTCAGGTGGCATGAACGCGGGCGGGACTTGGGGTTCGTGAAGCGGGGCCTTACGGCGACCACGCTGCGGGCGCTCAACTTCCAGCCGCGGGCCGAGGAGATTCTGGAGCGGCTGGGGTCTGTGGAGTGTGTGACGTTGGGGGAGGTTTGCAAGGGGGGCGTGCTGGGGTCCGGGGTGCGTTTCAAGCGCATTGACGCAGAACCGGACCACGGCGCTGTACGCCTCATTGGCCAGCGTCAGGCGTTCTGGTTGCGACCGGAGGGGCGTTGGATCAGCCCAGAGCAGGCGCCGCCGGGCATTTTTGCGTCGGATGAGACAGTGATGATTGCGGCTCAGGGAACTTTGGGCGAGAACGAGGTGTTCTGTCGCCCGTTCCTGGTAACCGGCTCCTGGCTCGACCACGCCTACAGTCAGCACTTCCTGCGTGTCGTGAGTGGGGAACCCACTGTTCCGGGTGCCTACCTCTTCGCTTTTCTCCGTTCGGAGGCCGCCTTCCGCGTTCTGCGTTCCATGTCCGTTGGTGGCAAGCAGCAGGACATCCATGAGGAGCTGCGTACGAGCATTCCTGTGCCGGTTCTGACGGAGGCCGACCGTGATCGCATCGCCAACACCATCCGTGACGCGTACAGGAAGCGCGACGAAGCCGACGTCAAGGAAGATCTGGCCCTCGCCAAGCTGGAGGAGGCCGTGACCGGCTGAGCCTGTGCGGAGCTGTATGTCGGCGAGGGGCGGTACTCGACGTAAGTGCCCTACAGCGCCCCGTCCTTGAGGCCGTCGATAAACCGCTGCCAGGATCGGCCAGGGAGCGTCAGGACAGGGCCAGCAGTGTTCTTGCTGTCGCGGACGGGGACCGTGCCGGGGAAGTCGTCGCAGACCTCGACGCAAGCATCCCCCTGCTGGTTTCCGCTGTAGGAGGACTTGCGCCAGTGGGCGATGCTCAGGTCCGAGGTGGCTCGCATGGCTGGTATGTCTCCATCGTCGCTTCGATCAGCGCTGCGGACTCTCCTGGCGAGAGGGCGCTGGCCTTCATCAGATCGTACTCTCGCATGCGCAGCGTGACGGTATCCCGGTCGTCGAAGATCTCGCCGTTCCTGGGGCCTTCCTGGTACACGGTGGTCGAGTTGTCCGGGAGAGTCAGCAAGATGAGTGTGCCGTTCATCAGGGTGCACGCGCCCGCCTCGAACGGGATGACTTGGATCGTCGTGCGGCGTGTTTCCGCTAGCGGAAGCAAGGCCGTGAGCTGCTCACACATCACCCTCGGTCCGCCCACAGCCTGGCGCAGGGTCGCTTCACCGAGAATCCACCAGAAGTCCGGCGTATTGTCGCGTCGAAGAACCTCCTGGCGACTCAGGCGGGCCGCCACCAAGTCGTCGATCTTCACGGGGCTCATTCCTGGATTGCCTTTGATGAACAACGCGCGCATGTACGCGGGGGTCTGGAGCAGCCCGGGGATGACGTTCGCGCCAAATTCCTGAATCCGCGCCGCCCGAGCCTCCAGCTCCAAGCAGTGATCGAACCGGCGAGCCGTGTGCTCCCGCTTCATCGCGCCCCACAGCCCCTGGAACAACTCCCCTGTCCCAAAGGCCAGATCCAGCTTCTCCGAGATCGGCGGCAACGGAAGCCGTTCACCCGTCTCCACCCCGTGCAGATGTGTCTTGCTGTAGTTGACGATGTCCGACAGTCGGTCCAACGACAGCCCGGCGAGCTGGCGTTGGCGGTTGAGTTCCACGCCGTAGAGGTCGCGGGCGGAGCGGGCGGGGGTGAGTGCGCGGCCGGGCTTGGTCATGGCGGTGCTCCCTCGTGGTTCCGCATCCCCGAGGGGATGTCATCACGCCGTCCACGCTAGTCGCGTTCGGTGACAGCGTGGGTGCGAACGGTGAAGAACGGCAGGTGAGGGTTGTTCCGGATCTCCTCGTGGAACACCGTCCCCCTGTCCAGCGACGGTTCCTGACGGTGACGCTGAGAGCGCGAACAGCGAGAACCGCACAGGAGGCACAGTTGACCCGCCGTACGACCCCCCACCGCCCCGATCGAGCCGCCGACAAGGCCGCCGCGCAGGCGCGTGCCGCCGACCAGGCGACCGCCCGCGCCGCCGATGAGCCGGGCCGTTTCCCCGTCGGTGAACTCGCCTATGACACACGGCGGGACCGGAAAGGAGTCGTCATGGACCACCTCGACGGCTACGTTTGGCTGCGCCCTCCCGGCGGCGGCCGGGAGTGGACCGCGCGTCCCGGTGACGTCGAGCCGGTGGCTGCCGACGGCTCGGTGGGCGGCACGTCGCCGGACGACAGGCTGTTGCGGGCCCGCGTGGCCGTGGCCAACGCCCGTAGCCGGGGCGAGGTGTTGTGACCTGGGCGCGGCCGGATTCCGGCGCGTTGTCAGTGGGGCGTCCTAGAGTGTCCCGTGACACAGGCGTCGGCATATGACCGTGTGCGTGCCGGTGCTCGTGGGGCGGGTGCGGTGTGCGTACGGCGTGAGAACGAGGGAGCGGGGCGATGGCGCGGATCATCCCGATCGGGGAGCCGGCCAACGAGGCCGAACGCATGGTGCTGCGCCATCTGCGGGAGCACGCGTCGGACGAGTGGATCGTCGTCGCCAACTTCGAGCTGCCGTACGGGCCGGGGCGACCGATGTTCGAGGTGGATCTGGCGATCATCGCCGATCACGCCGTCTACCTCGCGGACACCAAGGGGGTGCACGGCCGGGTCGAAGTGCGCGGCGGGCGCTGGTATCCGCGGGGCGCGCCGTTCGCGAGCCCGGGGCGGAAGATCCGTAACCATGCGCGGGTCGCCGCCGACCTGTTGGCGCGGTCCCGGGCCGGGGGAGGGCGGCTCGGGTCGGTGTGGTGCGAGGGCCTGGTGATCCTGCCGTACCCGGGAGCCACCCTGCACGACCCCGATGGCCGTGACGAGCCGAGCACCCTCCACCTCGACGACCTGGTGCCCTTCCTCAAGCGCCACCGCCCGCCGGGGAACCGGCCCACGGGGGACATCTCGGCGCTACGTGCCGACCTGGCCCGTGTCTTCCAGGCGGAGACCCGTCCGCCGGCCGGGAAGCGGCGCTTCGGCCACTACGAGGTCGTGGAGACCCTCCATGAGGCCGACCACACCGACACGTCCGAGGACGACGACCCGGCCCGCCGCGTCTCCGTGTACCAGGTGCGGCTGGCGGACCAGCCGCGGTCGGGGACGTACATCCTCCAAGCACACGCCGTCGACCCTTTACTGCCCGACGAGCAGCGGTCCACGGCGTACGCGCGCATCGGCAACCCGATCCAGGCCCTCAACAAGCTTCCCCCCTGCCCGAACATCGTCCCGTGCGTCACGTCCTTCCCGCTGGACGAGGGCGAGGGATACGCCGTCGTTCTGAAGGACGTCCTCGCCGAAGCCCTGCGCGTCAAGCTGGACGCGAAGGGCCGTTCCGCGCTCGGCGCCGACGCCAGGCGGCGCATCGTGGACGGGGTCCTCAGCGGCCTCGCTGTCGCACACGCCCACCGGGTGGTCCACCGCTATCTCAGCCCGGACACCGTGCTCGTCGGACGCAACGGCGTCGCCATGCTCACCGGCTTCGACTACGCGCATCCCGGGCCGCCCCGCCCGAGCGAGCTCAGCGTGGGCATGGCGGCGTACGTCCATCAGCCCTCGGCGTATCTCGCGCCCGAGTGCCATCAGCATCCCGGCAGCTTCTCCCCGGCCACCGACCTGTACGCGGCCGGTGTGCTCTTCCACGAGCTCTACACGGGTGAGCTTCCCTCTCTGGGGGCGGGCGGGATACTGCTCGACAGCCTCGACGAGACCGAACAGCTCGATCCCGAGCTCAAGGCGGTCATCCGGGGGCTGCTGTCCGTCGACCCGGCCGACCGGCCACTCGCCCGGGACGTGATCAGCAGGCTGTCCATGGCCGACGCGGGCCGCTCCCGGGTGCAGGCACGGCGCCCGGTGCGCGAGGAGCCTGGCGACCCCTTCGACTGGAACAACCCGTACAGCTATGCCGACCTGCCCGAGGGCTTCCGCCTCACCGAGAAGTTCCGGGTGCGCGCTCGGCTGGGGCAGGGCCAGTTCGGCGTCGTCTACCGGGTGTTCAACACCCTGGACGACGCCGACGAAGTCCTGAAGATCATCACCAAGGACCACGAGTCCGTCGAGGAGCGCCTCAAGGGCGAGTACCGGATCCTGCGCAAACTGCCTCCGCACACCAACCTCGTGCGGCTCATTGACGCCGAGTGGCTGCCCAAGAGCCGCTTCCCATACCTTCGTATGGAGTTCGCGGAGGGACAGGATCTGCAACGCGTCCTCAACCAGGACCGCACCCTGGGCCCCGCCGACGTGCGCAAGCTGCTCGACGACTGCCTCGCCGGACTGGGCCACCTGCACCTCAACGGTGTGTTCCACTGCGACATCAAGCCCAGCAACCTGCTGTGGACGGCCGACGGCGCCCGTATCCTCGACTTCAACGCGGCCGTCTCCGAGGACTCCACGCTCACCCCGACCCTCGGCTCACCCCGCTACCTCGCGCCCGAGGCCACCGGTCTGAAGCGGCCCAGCCGCGAACAGCTCACCGATCTCGACCTCTTCGCCCTCGGGATCTCCGCGTACGAGGCGCTCACCGGCGGCTATCCGTGGGAGGGCCAAAGGACCCCGCAGCGAGGCACGCAGCCGCTCGACCCGAGACGGCTGCCCGGCCTCGCGGACCTCGATCCCGACTTCACCGCGGTTCTGCTGCGTGCCATCGCCCCCCGCCGCCATCAGCGCTACCGCGACGCCGAGGAGTTCCGCGCCGCGCTCGCCGCCGTACACGAAGTACGGATCGTGCCGCACGTCCCGGCGGCGCGATCGCGCCTCACAGCGACCGGTGGTGACTCTGCGGGCCGTAACCCTTTCGTCAGCCATCTCCAGACCCTCTACAGCCAGAGCGCCCGCACCAACGCAGGCACCCGCGGCCTGGATCCCGCCGACCACCCGCTCTACGTCGAGACTGCCCTCGATTCCCGACTGCGCCCGGACGTCCTCAAGGGATTGCACCGTCTCGTGGTCATCACCGGCAACGCCGGCGACGGCAAGACAGCCTTCCTGCAACACCTCGCGGACGAGGCACGCCGCCGCGGCGCCGACTTCGACGAACCTCGCGCCAACGGCGACGACTTCACCCTGGACGGCCGTACCTTCCACACCAACCACGATGGCAGCCAGGACGAGGGAGACACCGAGAACGACACCGTCCTCGACACCTTCCTCGCCCCCTACCAGGGGCAGGTTCCCCAGGCATGGCCCGATGACCAGACCCGGCTCATCGCTGTCAACGAAGGCCGCCTCGTCGATTTCGCCGCCCGGCACGAGGACCGATATCCGCTGCTCGCCGCCATCGTCCGGGAGGGGCTGTCCACCGGCCGCGGAGCGCACGGAGTCGCCGTCGTCAACCTCAACGCCCGCGATGTCCTGGCCGATCCGGACGGCACCGGATCGATCATGCACCGGATGGTTGCCTCGCTGACCGGCGAACGAAACTGGGAGGCTTGCGCGTCCTGCGCGCTCGCCCCGCGCTGCTACGCCCTCCACAACGCCCGTACCTTCGCCCACCCCACCGCGGGGAAACAGGTCACCGAGCGGCTCGCCACGCTCTACCGCATGGTGCATCTGCGCGGGCGGCTCCACATCACCCTGCGCGACCTGCGCTCCGCTCTCGCCTACACCCTCACCTCGGGCCGCGACTGCGCCCAGATCCAGGCGCTCTACGCAAGCGACGATCACGAGGCACGGCAAGACGTTCTCGACAGCCTCTACTTCACCAGCTGGGCGGGTATCCACACCGGCGAGAGCGGTACCGATGAGCGGGACCGCCTTCTCGGCCAGCTCCGCGAGCTCGACGTCGCAGCCGTACCGGATCCCCAGCTGGACCGGCGCCTCGACTACACGGGCCCCGCCGCTGGCCACACCCTTGTCTCCTTCGACCAGCGCGGAGACCTCGACGAGAGGCTCCTCACCGAACGCTTCCGCGCCCTGCCCCGCACACATCTCGCCGACCGCGCCCAGATCTCCGCGCACCGTGCCTACCTTGCCGCGGCACGGCGGCGCTTCTACTTCGAGAGCCTCGACGACACCCGATGGATGGGCCTGCTGCCCTACCAGGCCGCCGACCGCTTCCTGCGCCTCCTGGCCGCGGGGAATCCTGGCCCCGAGGAGCTGTCCCGCCTCATCGAGGCGGTCAACCGCGGTGAGGGTATGCCGCGCGCTCTCGGCAGGGAGGGAAGAGACCTGGCCCTGCAAGTGCGTGCCGTGCCCGGAGGCACTGTACGCAGTCACCGGCTGTTCCCGGCGGGCAGCTTCACGATCGCCGTCGCCGAGCCGCCCTCCTCGAGGTACGTGGAGACGAGCGCCCGCGAACTCGTGGTGCGCCACCATCCCGAGGACGGACGCGCCCACCGTGCCCAACTGGCTGTCCGGCTCGACCTGTACGAACTGCTCGACCGGCTGCACCAGGGCCACCAGCCCGGAGTGGAGGACCGCCAAGGACAGAACCTCGCCCTGGCCGTCTTCAAGAACGCACTGGCCGCCACCTCCTACCAGGAGGTGCTGCTCAACGCGCCCGGCTCGCCGCCTTACCGGCTCAGCCGACTGCCCGACGGCGCCCTGAGCCTGGCCCCCGCACTGCCCGACTCCGCGGCGCCCGAAACCAGCGGACACGACACGGAGGGTGCGCGCTGATGGCACTGCGCCGACGCGACACCGAGTTCAAGCATCTCGGCGTCTCCTACCTGGAGTTCAAGCGCGTGCAGATGGACCGGGTCCTCACCGGCTTCCTGATGCGGCTCAACCACAAGGGCCTCACCAGCCGTATGGTGCGGCGCAATGACCTGTCGGTGGCGGAGTTCGCCGGCGAGTTCACCGACGCCCGCCACACGGACCGGTTCCAGGGCTTCGCCGATCACCCGGACATGGCCCGGCGCTGGGTCGAGACCCAGCTCCTCGACATGGTCAACCGAGGCAGGCCCACCCAGGCGGTCGCCGGGCTGCGGCCCCTGCACGGTCTCACGTACAAGTTCCGCAACTACTACCACTCCCGTCCGTACGGCGCTGATGCGCAGCTGTACGAGATGCTGCGGCACGCCCGTGGCCCCTACGGAGAGCTCGCGCTGGACCAGATCCGGAAATTCTTCTTCACCGGTCTCGACGCCGCGAACTCGGTACCGGCCCAGACAGCTCCCATCGACGTCGAGACCCAGGCGGTGCTGCATCTCAACAGTCAGGTCAAGGCGGACAGCCCGCACAGTGTCAAGGGCTGGTACTCCGCGCCCCCGCTGTGCATCGGACAGGCGGACCTCCTGGCCGACGACGTGGTGCGGCTGCTCTCTCTGAAAGACCTGCTGCCCCGCATCACCATGGTCGAGTACCTGAAGATCCTCTTCGCCTTTCATCTCGCCCTCGGCCAGCTCAAGACGATGAAGCTGCTGCCCCAGGCGGTCGCCCGGTCGGCGACGGACCCGGCCTGCGGTCACGACCGCTGCCCCGCCTCGGCCGCCGCACCCGATCCGCTCGCCGGATGCCCCTTCCGTGTCGGGCTCTTCGTCGATGTCGCCGGAGCGCCCGGAACCCCCGCCGCAGCCCTCGCAGAGCACAGCGCGGAACACTGGCTCCGCCGCATCCCTGGCTTCGTCCGCGCCGCATACACCATCCGCAAACTCGACGAATTCGCCGAGCATCTGGTCGGCCAGGGTAAGGAAACCAGACCTGTCCGCGGTCACTTCACCGTGCCTGAACTGCTGCGCTTCGGCACGGACGCATACGGCAAGTCGCGTGAGGAGTTCTTCAGCTCCAGGCTGACCTCGATCACCGACGACACCCCGGTGAGCGAACAGCCCGAGGAAGTACGCCCTCTGCTAGACGAGGCCATGGGACTCGACCCCTTCGAGAAGTACCTGGAACTCCTTATGGCCTACCGAGGGCGATACCACCACAAGTACATCGTCGACACCATCGATGCCCTGCTGCTCAAGAACCGACCCGGCGCGGCCATCGCCCAGCCCCACCGGGGCCGCCGCCGCTTCGTCCTGGACAGCGCCCTGCTTGAGGTGCTGGTGCAGGTGGCGCTGCTGCGGGTGAACCCCCGCGGCACTTTCTCCCCGTACACCCACCACACGGTCTCCCTGCGGCTCGACGAGTTCCTGGCGCTGCTGCGCGATCGGTACGGCCTCTACGTGGACCGCCTGCCGACTTCGGACGGTTTCGATCCGGTGGGGCTGGAGGAGGAAACGGTCCTACGGGCCAACACCGAGGCGTTCACCACGCGGATGCGTGAGATCGGCTTCTACGAAGACCTCTCGGACGCCTATCTCACCCAGGTGATCACCCCGAGGTTCACGATCACCGAAGACGGCCTGGTCACGGCGGGCGGAAGGTAGACGCGGACATGGCACGCGGATTGGTGGAGATCTCAGAGACCGACTGGCGGCAAGCCCTCGAACACGTCATCCTGCCGCGCCTCGCCGAGCTGTTGCGTGCCCGAGAACCGGGCCATTGCATGCGTGTGGGAGGACTCGACTCCCAGCTTGCCGCCCGCCTCGCGGGCGGTCTGTGCACAGCCGTCCCCGATGCTCAGGTGCATGTCCTCGCGACCAGCCCCACTAAGGGGGACGGCAGATACATCACCAGTACCAAGCTGGTCGAACTGCGGAACCCCGATGAGCAGGGACGGCTGAGGCCGCCACTGCTGGTCTTCGTACCGCCCGGAACCAAGGCCAGCGCGGAGGACTCCTTCTCCGTCGCTACCTTCGAGGAGATCTCTCTTCAAGAGATTCACACCCGGTTGAAGCGGAACGTGCTCAAGGACGTCCCCGAGCAACTGCGTGGGGGAGTCGAGCAACTGCTCGCGGAGATGTCCGACACTGGTGACCGGACAGCTGCTCGGTATCTGCTCACCCTGAGGGAGAACGAGTATCATCCGGAGGCTGCCGGAGCGGCCATCCATCTGCTGGGCCTCATCCCGGACTTCCGCCTCTTCGCGGATCCCACCCTCGTCGTTCCCAAGATTCAGCGCAACCGTCGCACCGTCGAGAAGCTCACCGAAGGCGCCGCCACCGACAGGCAGCGCATTCTCGCCCTCGGCCTGCCCCGCAACTCGGCTGAACACCAGCGCTTCCTGCGCCGCCTGGTCGACTTCGCCGCGGCGACCGGGCTGACCGATCCCCGTCACTGGTGTCGGGCCATCGCCGCCGACCCGGAGAATTGGCCTCTCGCCTTCCAGCACTGGCCACAGGAGAACGACCCCTCCGGCCAGACCGTACGCATCGAGGTCGACGATCTGACCGCGCTGCCCAAAGCCGGTGAGAACGCGGAGGACCAGCGCAACCACCCCGCCCTGGAGCGCCTCTTCGGCCAGCCCTACCTGCTGCCGGGCGGGCTGTCCTCCCTGCCCGTCACCTTCACCGTGGATCCCGACCCGCGCAGCATCACGGGAATCAAAGGCTTCAAGGTCGAGATCTGCGCCGAGACCGGGGACGACACCGAGGACGAAGGCGACAGCACGCCACTTGCCAGCCCTACAGGGCTGACCATCACCAAGCCGGTCACCGCCAAAACTAAATCCGCCCTCAGGGCCACCATCAAGCTCAAGAAGGGACGCCGGAACCCCGACTGGGAGGAGGGCTGGCACTTCGTGCGGGTCACTCCGCTCGACGGCAACGGCGATCCGCTGCGGTTCGCCTTCGGTGGGCAGACTGAGGGCCGTAAGCCGCACGAGAGCAACCGCTTCTACGTCATCCCTGAAGGCGAGTTCGACGAACCGCCCGCCCAGCGTGGCCACCATGCGCCCGGCCTCGCCCAGGCCGTCAACCGGCTGCGCTTCACAGCGCTCGCCGAGGGACGAACACCCCACCGTGTGCAGTGCCGCGACATCGGCTGGGGGCCGCGCAGTACGAGTCTCAAGACTCGTTCGCTTCGTGCGTCGTTCGGGCCCGCCGGACTGGTCACCATCGATGTGCCGAGGATTCTCGCCGAGGCGCAGCAGCGCATGCTGCGCGAACCGCACGCGCTGGACGGCCCTGAGATCGAGGTGGATCCGGCAGGGGGCGCCGTCATTCCCGAGTCCACCGAGGGGACTTCCGACATCCCGCCTGACGGGCCCGTGCAGGACTACGTCCATGCACGCGCAGCGCTCTTCAATCACTTCTCTCTACCGGCATCACCCGGCGGCGTGGGAGATGCCCTGATTGTGGAAGGCATGGACCCGCGTGCACTCAGGGAAGCGGTGGAGGCCTATGCGGAGGCATATCTTGGTGCCGTCACCTTCTGCCTACGGTCCCTGGATCGACCGAACGCCTCTGACACCGATCAGCGGCGGGCCGCACTGCGCAGTCTGCTGCGCACGGACACACTCGTCGTTCGCCTTCACGATATCGACGGCAGCCGACGCACCGTGATCCTCGTTGCCCCCACCCATCCGCTGCGCATGCTGTGGTGGAGCGGACAGGCAGCCCTGGCCGACCACTGGCTCGACAGCCTCCAGGGCGCTTCGGCAGGCGTGGTCAGGGCGCGGCTGGACAGCCTGGAACAGCGGCTCGCCCCCCTCGGGTATCCGCTCGCCGTCCCTCTGGATTCCGGCGAACTCGCCTTTGCCAGCAGCCGGTTGACCGACTACTGGCAGATCTGTCTGCCCAGCGAAGTCGACGACCCACGCGAAGTGCTGGCCAGGGTGGCGGATGCGCTGGGTATCGACGCGGCAGCCGCGGCGGGCGGTGTCAGCGGTGGTGAACTCGCCGACCGGGTCGAGAAGTACATCCGCCTCCACCCCTATGCCGAAACCCTGGTGATCAACGCGCTCGGCGCGGGACACGGTGAACTCCTTGCCGACATGCTGGTCTCTCTTCAAGAGCGACGTCATCTGTCGCATCTCCATTACACGGTGCGGTTGTTCACCGCCGTGCCGGACGATCCATGGACAGGTTCGGCACTGACCGACCTGATGGGCCCGTCAAGCGGCCCGCGCTCCGCCGCCGCCGAGGCGTTCGCGACTCCCGGAGACCCGTTGCGCCCCAAACTGTCGGTGGTGATCCGGGATGCCGCCGAACTCCTGAGGTCGGCGGACGACTTCCCCGCCCACCTCACCTTCCTCTTCAATCCCTTCGGTGGAGAGAGCCACGACATCGCGGCCGGCAGCGACGGCACCGGGCGCGTCGCGGTGCACGGCCTCGTCCAGGAGATGAGCAGCGCGTACCAGGAGGACGACGAGAACGTCGAGTGGACCCGGCAGCCCCGCCACGGCGTCACCGACCCGGTGACAGGGGCCGAGACGACGGGCGACCTTCTTGCGGCTTTGCCCAGAACGCTGTCGGCCGCCCTGGTCGCGGCCAGCGCGGGCGAACACCGGCCGGGAATGCTCCCGCAGATCACGGTCCGCCTGACGCCGGACGATCGAGCCCTCCTACACGAGGTCCACCGGATGAGCGACTGGGTCGTCACCGTGGACCGCACCCTTGGTGCCGAATACTTCGATCACGGGCGGCGCGGGCGTTCGGAATACATCATCGACCACACAACCATGTCTCGCGGTGGATTGGGACACCAACTGGTTGTCTCCTCACGATCGCTGGACGAGATGCGTGCCCTCATCGCACCCGTCCTGGCGGATCGCGCGCTCGGCATTCCCGAACGGCACATCCGGACCTTCTTCGATCAACTGCGCGAAATGTCCGGAAGCCTTGTGTTCAAGCTCGCGGCACTTGGCGAGAGCCAGCGCACGGAAGTCCTGGGCCTCGCGCTCGCACGCCTCTACCTTGGGGCACGCAAGGCGCTGCGCAACCAGATTCTCGTGCCCCTCGATACGCATCCCGAGCTTTACGACGAGGAACGCAGCCGGGCCACGGGCGGAGACACAGAAGTTCGGCTGCACCGCACCGACCTCGCCCTGTTCGACCTTGATGCCGAGAGACGGACGATCGTCTGCCGTCTGCTGGAGGTGAAGTGCCACACCAGTGGTGGCATCGGCGCGTACCAGAGTAAACGCCGGCAGGTCATCCGCCAGACCGAGAACACCGAGCGGATTCTTGCGCAGCGGTTCGATCCTTCAGAGGGGCGTGCCGACCGCCCGCTCCAGAACGTGGCGTTGCGAACTCTGCTCGATCAGTACCTGTCCCGTGCGGGCCGGTACGGTCTCTTCGATGAGCGCGCGATGGACGAGGCACGCTGGTTCCTGAAGCGCCTCGACCACGGTTATCGCCTTGAATTCACTCGTAGTGGCCTCGTGTTCGACCTGTCCCAGGACGGATTCGACACCGACGAGGAAGAAGGCGTCGCGTTCCATCGCATCGGCCGGGACCAGGCGGTGCAACTGCTCGATGCCATAGCGACGGAGTACCTTCCGGCTCCAGAGGATGCTGCGCAGGACGAGCCTGTGCTGCCGGGGTGGGAGGCTTTTGGCACGAAGGAGAGCGATTCCGTCGCCGGGGTGACCATGCGGCTGAGGCCTCGCACGCGTACCCGGGACATCCCTGAGGAGCCTGCTCCCCTTTCCGAGGACCCGGACGAAGACGAGCCCGATATCCCGACGCCCCTTGGCCCTGACGAATTTGGGCGCGCGCCCGACGCCGCGTCGCCGCTCGGTGAGCGGGATGCGATCGCGTCAAGCGATTCTGCTGGCGCGATCGACCAGCGTGGAGGGCCTGTCTCGTCACCCCAGGGCGACATGCGAGAAGTGCAAGGGGGCGGAGCCGTCGAACCCGGTTCGGAAGGTGAGGTGTCCGACGCCCTGGAAACCGGGGATCCGGACGTCGTCCTAGGCACCTCCAGGGCATCGGCGCAATTCGGCCTGCTCGGTATGAGTGCGGGTCGCACGGTCGCACTGGACCTCAATGAGACCCACGCGATCAGCCTGTTCGGTGTGCAGGGTGGCGGCAAGAGCTACACGCTGGGATCTGTACTGGAGATGGCGAGCGTCCAGGTACCCGGGGTCAACCGGCTGGCAAGCCCTCTGGCGAGCATTGTCTTCCACTACAGCGAAACCTCGGAGTACGAGCCAGAGTTCTTGAGCATGCTCCAGGCCAACGACGACGAGGGGCAGCGAGAGGCCTTGCGACGGCGGTACGGGGCACAGCCCACCGGCCTTGAGGACGTGGTCCTGCTCGTTCCCGAGGAGTATGTGGAGGAGCGTCAGGCGCGATATCCAGGCGTCCAGGTGCACCCGTTGGCATTCGCTGCCGCGGAACTGAAGATCGCCCACTGGAAATTTCTCATGGGAGCCATCGGAAACCAGTCCGGCTACATCCGGCAGATCAGCAGGATCATCAAGGCGAATCGCGCCGACCTGACATGGGAGGCGGTGCGACGCGGAGTAGAGGAGTCGAGTCTCGAAGACCACCTGAAGAGGAAGGCCAGGGAACGCCTCGACATCGCGGGCGACTACATCGACGACTCGGTGCGCATCACGGAGCTGGCGCGTCCTGGACGCCTGATCGTTGTGGACTTGCGCTCTGACGACATCGAGAAGAGCGATGCGCTGAGCCTGTTCGTCGTCCTGATGCAGCTGTTCTCGGAGGCGACCGACCAGGGACGTCCGTTCAACAAGCTGGTTGTCTTCGATGAGGCGCACAAGTACGCCGACAGCGGCGACCTGGTGAATGGCTTGGTATCCAACGTGCGGCAAATGCGACACAAGGGTATGTCCGTGCTCGTCGCCAGTCAGGATCCGCCGTCCGTGCCGTCAGAGCTCATCGAACTCTCCACTCACATAGTGCTGCACAGGTTCACATCGCCGGCCTGGCTGAAACACCTGCAAAAGGTCAATGCCGCTTTGGCGGGCCTGAACCCCGAGAAGTTGGCGGCGCTCAGACCCGGTGAGGCTTACGTGTGGTCCGGGAAAGCCACGGATGAGGCGTTCGTCAGGGGGGTTGTCAAGGTTGACTGCCGCCCACGGGTCACACGACATGGCGGTGCGACGCGAACTGCGCTTGGCTGAGCGGGACAGATGGAGAGCCGCGCTTCCCGGATGGAGAAGAAGCGCGGCTCATCGGTCTCGGGGCCGTCTCAGTAAGAGGAGCCCGACGCGCCCAGCGAACCCGTCGGGTGCCAGACCGTCTTCGTCTCCAGGAACGCCGTCAGCCGCTCGATGCCCGGCGTCGCGGTGTAGTCCACAGGCTGTGGACGAAGGACGCGCTTCAGGTTGTCCGCCGCCGCGATCTCCAGTTCCTTCGCCAGGACGTCATCGGCCCCGGCCAGGTCGATCGCGTTGACGTCCTGGTGGGCGGCGAGCGGCGCTGCGATCTCCGCCGTACGGCCGGAGAGGACGTTCACGACACCGCCCGGCAGGTCGGAGGTGGCCAGCACCTCGCCCAGGCAGAGCGCGGGGAGCGGGGCCTTCTCGGAGGCCACCACGACCGCCGTGTTACCGGTCGCGATCACCGGGGCGACCACCGAGACCAGGCCCAGGAAGGACGACTCCTGGGGTGCGAGGACCGCGACCACGCCGGTCGGCTCGGGCGTCGACAGGTTGAAGAACGGGCCCGCGACCGGGTTGCCGCCGCCGACCACCTGGGCGATCTTGTCGGTCCAGCCCGCGTACCAGACCCAGCGGTCGATCGTCGCGGCCACCTGCGCCGCCGCCTTCGACTTCGACAGGCCCTCCGCGTCGGCCACTTCGCGCACGAACTGGTCGCGCCGTCCCTCCAGCATCTCGGCGATGCGGTAGAGGATCTGGCCGCGGTTGTAGGCCGTAGCGCCCGACCAGGTGCCGAACGCCTTGCGCGCGGCGACCACGGCGTCACGGGCGTCCTTGCGGGAGGAGAGGGGCGCGTTCGCCAGCCACTGGCCCTTCGAATCGGTCACCTCGTACACCCGGCCGCTCTCGGAACGCGGGAACTTCCCGCCCACGTACAGCTTGTAGGTCTTGAAGACGGAAAGTCGTTCGTCAGACATCGAGGTACGCCTCCAGGCCGTGGCGGCCGCCCTCGCGGCCGAAGCCCGACTCCTTGTAACCGCCGAACGGCGAGGTCGGGTCGAACTTGTTGAACGTGTTGGACCAGACGACACCCGCGCGGAGCTTGTTCGCCACCGCCAGGATGCGGGAGCCCTTCTCCGTCCAGATGCCCGCCGACAGGCCGTACTGGGTGTTGTTGGCCTTGGCGACGGCCTCCTCCGGCGTGCGGAAGGTGAGGACGGACAGCACCGGGCCGAAGATCTCGTCACGGGCGATGGTGTGCGCCTGGGTGACGTTCGTGAAGAGCGTCGGGGCGAACCAGTAGCCGGACGTGGGGAGTTCACAGGCGGGGGACCAGCGCTCGGCACCCTCGGCCTCGCCCCGTTCGGCGAGGGCGGTGATCCGGGCGAGCTGCTCGGCCGAGTTGATCGCGCCGATGTCCGTGTTCTTGTCGAGCGGGTCGCCCAGGCGGAGGGTCGTGAGCCTCCGCTTCAGGGACTCCAGCAGTTCGTCCTGGATCGACTCCTGGACCAGGAGGCGGGAGCCCGCGCAGCAGACCTGGCCCTGGTTGAAGAAGATGCCGGTCACGATGCCCTCGACGGCCTGGTCGATCGGGGCATCGTCGAAGACGATGTTCGCGCCCTTGCCGCCCAGTTCGAGCGTGAGCTTCTTCTGCGTGCCCGCGACCGTGCGGGCGATCTCCTTGCCGACGGCGGTGGAGCCGGTGAAGGCGACCTTGTTCACGTCCGGGTGCCCGACGAGCGCGGCGCCCGTGTCGCCATAGCCCGGAAGGATGTTGACGACGCCCTTCGGCAGGCCCGCCTGGCGGCAGATGTCCGCGAAGAAGAGCGCCGACAGGGGAGTGGTCTCGGCCGGCTTGAGAACGACCGTGTTGCCCGTCGCCAGCGCCGGGGCGATCTTCCACGCCAGCATCAGGAGGGGGAAGTTCCAGGGGATGACCTGGCCCGCGACACCCAGCGGCCGGGGGTTGGGGCCGAAGCCCGCGTGGTCGAGCTTGTCGGCCCAGCCCGCGTAGTAGAAGAAGTGCGCGGCGACCAGGGGGAGGTCGGCGTCGCGGGTCTCCTTGATGGGCTTGCCGTTGTCCAGCGTCTCCAGGACGGCCAGCTCGCGGCTGCGCTCCTGGATGATGCGGGCGATGCGGAACAGGTACTTGGCGCGCTCGGAGCCGGGCAGCGCCGACCACGTCTCGAAGGCCTTGCGGGCGGCCTTCACCGCGCGGTCGACGTCCTCCGCGGTGGCCTGGGCGACCTCGGAGAGGACCTCCTCGGTGGACGGGCTGACCGTCTTGAAGACCTTGCCGTCCGCCGCCTCGGTGAACTCGCCGTCGATGAACAGGCCGTAGGAGGGCGCGATGTCGACGACCGAGCGGGACTCGGGTGCGGGTGCGTACTCGAATGCGGATGCCATGGTGATCAGTCCACCGTCACGTAGTCAGGGCCGGAGTAGCGGCCGGTGGCCAGCTTCTGACGCTGCATCAGGAGATCGTTCAGAAGCGAGGAGGCGCCGAAGCGGAACCAGTGGTTGTCCAGCCAGTCCTCGCCGGCCGTCTCGTTGACGAGGACCAGGAACTTGACGGCGTCCTTGGAGGTGCGGATACCGCCGGCGGGCTTCACGCCGACCTGGATGCCGGTCTGGGCGCGGAAGTCGCGTACGGCCTCCAGCATGAGGAGGGTGTTGGCCGGGGTCGCGTTGACGGCGACCTTTCCGGTCGAGGTCTTGATGAAGTCGGCGCCCGCCAGCATGCCGAGCCAGCTGGCGCGGCGGATGTTGTCGTAGGTCGACAGCTCGCCCGTCTCGAAGATGACCTTCAGGCGAGCCGCCCCGCAGGCCTCCTTCACGGCGACGATCTCGTCGTACACCTTCATGTACCTGCCCGCGAGGAACGCCCCGCGGTCGATGACCATGTCGATCTCGTCGGCGCCCGCGGCCACGGCCTCCCGCACGTCGGCCAGCTTCACGTCGAGTGCGACACGGCCCGCCGGGAACGCGGTGGCGACCGAGGCGACCTTCACCCCGGAGCCCGCGACGGCCTCCTTGGCGACGGCCACCATGTCGGGGTAGACGCAGACGGCCGCGGTCGTGGGGGTCGTACGGTCCGTCGGGTCGGGGTGCACCGCCTTGGTGCCGAGCGCCCGGACCTTGCCCGGGGTGTCCGCGCCTTCCAGCGTCGTCAGGTCGACCATCGAGATGGCGAGGTCGATGGCGTACGCCTTCGCGGTGGTCTTGATGGAACGGGTGCCGAGGGCGGCGGCGCGCGCCTCCAGGCCGACCGTGTCGACGCCGGGCAGCCCATGGAGGAAGCGGCGCAGCGTGCTGTCGGACGAGGCGACGTCCGTGAGTGCGTGTGCAGCAGCGGGTGCAGAAGTGGGCATGGTCACCAGGCGAGCATATCTACGCGCGTAGCGGCTGTACACCCCCGGGGGGCCACTCCCGCTGCGGGCGGGACACAGGTACGCACCGCACGGGCCACGGTTGCGTACCGACTGGGGAGCACTCCGCACCCGTCGTGCAGAATCGGGTCCATGACGACCCCCGATCGCCCAACGCCCGCGCCGGACTCCTCGGTACCCGAGTCCCGGGACCGGATCTTCCGCTCGCCCGGCGGCATCGTGGGCGGTGTGCTGCTGCTCGCCATCGTGCTCTGGCTCGGCATCGACGCGCTGGTCTCGGGTCACGGCCGCACCCCTTGGCTGGCGCTCGCCGCAATGGTCCTGATCACTCCGCTGGTCACCGCCTTCACCGTACGCCCGGCCGTGTACGCGAACGAGGAGCGGCTGCGCATCCGCAATCCGCTCCGTGTGATCGTGCTGCCCTGGGGCTCGGTCGCCTCGCTCCGCTCCGGCTACTCGAACGAGGTCGTCGCCACGTCCGGCACCAAGTACCAGCTGTGGGCGGTGCCCGTCTCGCTGCGCGCCCGCAAGAAGGTGACACGGCAGCAGAGCCGGGCGGCCGCGCAGGCCTCCGGCGGGGGCACGCAGGGCCGCCCGGGTGCCTCGGCGACCCCGGCCAAGCCCACCCGAGCCCAGGGCGACCAGATCATGCACGACCTGCGCGAACTGGCCGAGATCCACGAGAAGGCCGAGCGCGCCCAGGGCGAACCGACGGTCCGCTGGGCGTACGAGGTGATGGCGCCTGCGGTGGCCGGGGCGGTGTTGCTGGCGATTCTGGTGGCGGTGGGCTGAGCCGACCGTTCAGGAGACGGCCGGGGTCGGGCAGGCGCTCGGCGGGTCCCGGCCCTGGTCCCCACGGTCACTTCATGGCGTGGGGCGGGGAAGCCGGACCACGCCCCGGGGACAGCCGCCGTGCGCGCGGGCCGCAGGGCCCGCGCGCAGGCCGTCAGATGCCGGCGGCTGCCGACAGGTCGCGCTTGATCGACGCCAGGAGTTCCGTGGCCCTGGCGCGGGCCGCCGGAAGGTCGGCGTGCGAGGAGACGGGGACCACGACCTCCAGGTAGCACTTCAGCTTCGGTTCCGTGCCGCTGGGACGGACGATCACGCGGGCGCCGTCGAGCGTGTAGCGCAGGCCGTCCGTGGGCGGGAGCTGGTCCGTGCCCTTGCCGAGGTCCTCGCTGTGGATGACCGGCAGGCCCGCGAGGTGGGCCGGGGGCTGCTCGCGCAGGCGGTGCATCGCGTTCGCGATGACCGACAGGTCCTCGACCCTGACCGAGAGCTGGTCCGTGGCGTGCAGACCGTGCTCGACGGCGAGGTCGTCGAGGAGGTCGAGGAGGGTGCGGCCCCCCGCGGAGCCGCTGCCGGACTCGGCCTTGAGCGTGGAGGCGAGTTCGGCGATCAGCAGGGCGGCCGTGATGCCGTCCTTGTCGCGCACCCCCTCGGGGTCGACGCAGTAGCCGAGGGCCTCCTCGTAGCCGTAGCGCAGGCCCTCGACACGGGCGATCCACTTGAAGCCGGTGAGGGTCTCCTCGTACGGCAGGCCCGCCTTCTGGGCGATACGGCCGAGGAGGGAGGAGGAGACGATCGACTCGGCGAAGGTGCCCCGGGCGCCGCGCCCGACCAGGTGCGCGGCGAGGAGCGCGCCGACCTCGTCGCCCCGGAGCATGCGCCAGTCCTCGCCGTTCTTGACGGCCACGGCACAGCGGTCGGCGTCCGGGTCGTTGGCGATCACCAGGTCGGGGTCCGTCTCGCGGGCCTTGGCGAACGCGAGGTCCATGGCGCCGGGCTCTTCCGGGTTGGGGAAGGCGACGGTGGGGAAGTCGGGGTCGGGCTCGGCCTGTTCGGGGACGAGGACCGGCTCCGGGAAGCCCGCCCGGGCGAACGCGGCGAGGAGGACGTCCTTGCCGACACCGTGCATCGCCGTGTAGACGGTGCGGGCGGTGCGCGGGGAGCCCGGGGCGAGGACGGCGTCCGTGCGGGCGAGGTAGGCGTCGAGGACGCTGTCGTCGAGCGTGTCCCAGCCGGAGTCCGGGCGGGGGATCGCACTGAGGGTGGTGAGGGCGTCGATCTCGGCCGCGATCTCGGCGTCGGCGGGGGGCATGATCTGGCTGCCGTCGCCGAGGTAGACCTTGTAGCCGTTGTCCCGGGGCGGGTTGTGGCTGGCGGTGACCTCCACACCGGCGACCGCGCCGAGGTGCCGGATGGCGAAGGCGAGGACGGGGGTGGGGAGGGGACGGGGGAGGAGAGCGGCCCGCAGGCCCGCGCCGGTCATCACGGAGGCGGTGTCGCGGGCGAAGTCGGCGGACTTGTGGCGGGCGTCGTAACCGATGACCACGAGGCCGTCACCCTGGTTCTTCGACTTCAGGAACGCGGCAAGACCGGCGGCGGCGCGGATGACCACGGAGCGGTTCATACGCATGGGGCCGGCGCCGAGTTCGCCGCGGAGGCCGGCGGTGCCGAACTGGAGGGTGCCGCTGAAGCGTGCGGCGAGCTCGACGTGGTCCCCGGCGTCGATGAGCCCCGCGAGTTCCTCACGGGTCTCCGCGTCGGGGTCCTCGGCCAGCCACGCCTTGGCCCGTGCGATGAGTTCGTCGTGCACGTCGGGTCAACCTCTCATTGTGTGGTCGGGGGCGCTTGGTGCGGGTTCGGTTTCGGTTTCGGTTTCGGTTGTAGGGCGGCCGGTCGCGCGTGGTGGGTTCGTCGCCTGCGGCGGGTGGGCGCGTCGGCGGTGGTCCGCCCTGGTCCGGCACGAAGCCGGTGGGTACCCGGGGGCCTGTGGCTGCGCGCCGGCCGTCGTAGGCGGACACCCCGCCCCGTCCCCTTCCGCGCGTGGGCGGTCGAGGGCGGGGCGGGGCGCGTGTCGCATCCCGTCCACATGGTTCACCCCGGGCAGGGCGCCCTACAGTCGGCCGAGCACCTGCGTCAGCAGCATTCCCATCCGCGTCGCACTGTCGCGGCCCGCCTGGAGGACCTCTTCGTGGTTCAGCGGCTCGCCCGTCATCCCGGCGGCCAGGTTCGTCACCAGGGAGATGCCCAGGACCTCGGCCCCCGCCTCGCGTGCGGCGATCGCCTCCAGGACCGTCGACATGCCCACGAGGTCCGCGCCGATGACACGGGCCATGCGGATCTCCGCCGGGGTCTCGTAGTGCGGGCCGGTGAACTGCGCGTAGACGCCCTCCTCAAGGGTGGGGTCGATCTCCTTGCACAGGGCGCGCAGACGCGGGGAGTACAGGTCGGTCAGGTCGACGAAGTTGGCGCCCACGATCGGGGAGGTCGCCGTCAGGTTGATGTGGTCGCTGATCAGGACCGGCTGGCCGGGGCGCATGGTCTCGCGCAGGCCGCCGCAACCGTTGGTGAGGACGACGGTCTTCGCGCCGGCCGCGACGGCGGTGCGGACACCGTGCGCCACGGCGGCGACACCGCGGCCCTCGTAGTAGTGCGTGCGCCCCAGGAAGACCAGGGCCCGCTTGTCGCCGATCCGGTACGAGCGGATCTTGCCGCCGTGGCCCTCGACGGCCGGCGGCGGGAAGCCGGGCAGCTCGGTGACCTGGAACTCCGCCTCGGGCTCGCCGAGAGCGTCGGCGGCCGGCGCCCAGCCGGAGCCCATCACGAGGGCGACGTCGTGGGTCTCGGCGCCCGTCAGCTCGCGCAGGCGCGCGGCGGCGGCGTCGGCGGCGGCGTAGGGGTCGCCCTGGATGTCGTCCGGAAGAAGAGATGCGTTCACGCGCACGAGGGTAGCCGGTCAGTGCCTACGCGCGTAGATGAGGGAGGTCACGGCAATGCGATCGTTGTCTTGCCGTTTTGGTCGGAACCCGTTTCTGCCGGATGCCGTTTCCACCGGAAGTCGTTTCGCCCGGTGGGCGGGTCGGCCCTCTGCTGGGCGGGGCGGCCCCTGGTGGGAGGTTCAGCCCTCGTCCGTGATGACGACGTCCTTGTCGTTGAAGACCTCGACGATGAAGACCAGCAGCCGGCCCAGGCTGATCGTGTACTCCACCAGGATGTTCTGGGTGAGCCGGACCGTACGGTCGTCCCCCGTGGAGCTTATGGCGCGGGACGCGGGCAGGAAGGGGTCGCGTGCCAGGACGGCGATCCCCTTGTCGAACGCGGCGCGCTGCCGGTCGTCGAGCCGGTCACGTACCGTCGCCGCCTGTTCGGTGTAGAAGACGTGGTACGTGCGCGTGCCGGTCATGGTTCTCCCGTTCCTGCATCGGTCCCCCCGAGTCTAGGGACCGGTCCCCGTCAGCAGGGCCGCTTACGCAGCTCCATCACGTAATCGTGTGGCGCCCCTGCGGACTCGGCGGCGTCAGCGATCTCGCCCAGGTAGCGGGCCGAGGGAAGGCCACCCTCGTAGCCGTTCAGGGCATAGGCCCAGGCTGTCTCCTCGCCGTCCAGCGTGTGCACGCGCACGCGCAGGCGGCGGTAGACGCCGAGACTCACGCCCTCCCAGTGGTCCAGGGAGTCCTCGTCCATGGGGGCGATGTCGTACAGCGCGACGAAGACCTGGGTGAGCGGGTCCTCGACGATCGTCGCGAGGGCGCCCTCCCAGCCCCGTCCCACGTCCTCGGCTCCGGTCGAGGAGGGAAGCCCCCACTGCTCGCCCCCGAAGGTCAGCCGCCAGCCGTTGAGCCAGCCGGTGGCGCGCAGCGGTGAGTGGGGTGCGTGGCGGGACATCAGCCGCGCGTCGAGGTTGCCGGCGTACGCGGCGTAGAGCGACATGCTGTCGAGAGTACGGCAGCACCCCGTCCGCCTCGGCTGCAACAGACGTACCGCCCGCCGCCCCCGGAGGAGCACCACTCGAAGCGTGCGGGACAATGGGGTACGTGACTCGGATCGTGATCATCGGTGGCGGACCCGGCGGATATGAAGCGGCGCTGGTGGCCGCACAGCTCGGCGCGGAGGTGACCGTCGTCGACTGCGACGGTCTTGGCGGGGCGTCGGTGCTCACCGACTGCGTGCCGTCGAAGACGCTCATCGCCACGGCCGAGGTGATGACCACCTTCGATTCGTCGTACCAGGAGCTCGGCATCCTGGTCGCCGACGACACCCCGCCCCTGGAGCAGGCCGCGCGCGTCGTCGGGGTGGATCTGGGAAGGGTCAACCGCCGAGTGAAGCGGCTCGCGCTCGCCCAGTCCCACGACATCACCGCGTCCGTGACGCGCGCCGGCGCCCGGGTCCTGCGCGGCCGCGGTCGGCTGGAGGGCATGCAGGCCCTGGACGGGTCGCGCAAGGTCGTCGTCCGGGCCGCGGACGGGAGCGAGGAGACCCTCACCGCCGACGCCGTGCTCATCGCCACCGGCGGTCACCCGCGCGAGCTGCCCGACGCCCAGCCCGACGGTGAGCGGATCCTCAACTGGACCCAGGTCTACGACCTCGACGAGCTGCCCGAGGAGCTCATCGTCGTCGGGTCCGGTGTCACCGGTGCCGAGTTCGCCGGCGCCTACCAGGCCCTCGGATCCAAGGTCACCCTCGTCTCCTCCCGCGACCGCGTGCTGCCAGGCGAGGACCCCGACGCCGCCGCCGTCCTGGAGGACGTCTTCCGGCGGCGCGGCATGAACGTGATGGCCCGCTCGCGCGCACAGTCCGCCAAGCGCGTCGGCGACCGGGTCGAGGTCACCCTCTCCGACGGGCGGGTGATCACGGGCTCACACTGCCTCATGGCCGTCGGCGCCATCCCCAACAGCAGCGGGATGGGGCTGGAGGAGGCCGGGGTCAAGCTGCGCGAGTCCGGGCACATCTGGACCGACAAGGTCTCCCGGACGACGGCTCCGGGCGTGTACGCGGCCGGTGACGTGACCGGCGTCTTCGCCCTCGCGTCCGTCGCCGCCATGCAGGGGCGCATTGCCATGTACCACTTCCTGGGCGACGCGGTGGCCCCGCTCAACCTGAAGACCGTCTCCTCGAACGTCTTCACCGACCCCGAGATCGCCACCGTCGGCTACACCCAGGCGGACGTCGACGCCGACAAGATCGACGCCCGGGTCGTCAAGCTGCCGCTGCTGCGCAACCCGCGCGCCAAGATGCAGGGCATCCGCGACGGCTTCGTCAAGATCTTCTGTCGCCCGGGCACCGGGATAGTGGTCGGCGGTGTGGTGGTCGCACCGCGCGCCTCCGAACTGATCCATCCCATCTCGATCGCGGTCGACAACAATCTGACGGTCGAACAGATTGCGAACGCCTTCACCGTGTACCCGTCCCTGTCGGGCTCGATCGCCGAGGTGGCGCGGCAGTTGCACACGCGGAAGCTCAACGGCGAGGACTGACGGCCCCGGGGCGGACGGCGCAGGTCACGGGGCGTCGCCGACGATGCGTGTGGCATAGGACCCGGGAGTAGGCGCTTATACCATCTCCCGCCCTGCCGTGCGAACAACTTCTGTTATTCGGCGCAAACTGCTGAAAGCAGACGGTCGTTGGGGTTACTGTCAGTTTCGTGTTCGCTGCAGAACGTCGCCAATTGATCCTCGAAATGGTGCGAGCGAACGGTGCCGTGTCGCTCCGTGAACTCGCCCGCGTCGTCCAGACCTCCGAAGTGACCGTACGACGGGACGTGCGCGCGCTGGAGGCAGAAGGACTCCTCGACCGCCGGCACGGCGGTGCGGTACTACCGGGCGGGTTCACGCGGGAGTCCGGCTTTCCGCAGAAATCGCATCTCGCGACCGCCGAGAAGACGGCCATCGCCGACCTCGCCGCGGGTCTCGTCGAAGAGGGCGAGGCCGTCGTGGTCGGGGCGGGTACCACCACTCAGGAGCTGGCACGCCGGCTCGCGCGGGTACCCGGGCTGACCGTGGTCACCAACTCCCTGCTGGTGGCCCAGGCGTTGGCCCATGCCAATCGCGTGGAGGTCGTGATGACCGGCGGCACCCTGCGCGGGTCCAACTACGCCCTGGTCGGCAGTGGAGCGGAGCAGTCCCTGCAGGGGCTGAGGGTCTCCAGAGCCTTCCTGTCCGGGAGCGGGCTCACGGCCGAGCGCGGGCTCTCCACGTCCAACATGCTGTCGGCGTCCGTCGACCGTGCGCTGGTGCAGGCGGCCGCCGAAGTCGTCGTCCTCGCCGACCACACCAAGCTCGGCACGGACACGATGTTCCAGACCGTGCCGACGGACCTCATCACCCACCTGGTGACGGACGAGCCGCCCGCGCACGACGACCGCGCGGCCACCGAACTGCAGGCCCTGGCCGATCAGGGCGTACAGATCGCGGTCGCCGGGGCGTCGGGCAGCGGTTCGGCGGGAGGTGAGCCCGTCGCCGCGGGGCGTCAGCCGCGCCGGGACATGCCCCTGCCCGGCCCGCGCCGCAGCCAAGTCCCCGGGGGTGGCCCGCAACTGCGCAGCGCGACGGCCCTGGGGGAGCAGCCCGCGGGAGAACGCGCGCGCGTTGCGGACCTGCGCCGCCGATAGCGCGAAGTCGCGACTGCCCGGACAGGCGCAGTCACCTCGTCGTGCATCCGGCGCCCGTGGCGTACGACTCCGGCGCGTCGGGCGCACGACTTGGGTGCGTCCGGTGTCTCCCGTGCGCTCGCGGCCGTGGCCCGCACCCGCCCCCACGGCGCTCGAACGGCCGTCGCCCCCGTCCGCCGCGTGGAAAAGCGAAGCGCCCGGCGGACCCGCTGTTCCAGGTCCGCCGGGCGCCTCGATGGACGCTGTGTCAGTCCTTGATCTCGCAGATGGCCGCGCCGGAGGTGATGGACGCGCCGACCTCGGCGCTGAGGCCCTTGATGGTGCCGGCCCTGTGCGCGTTCAGCGGCTGCTCCATCTTCATCGCCTCCAGGACGACGACCAGGTCGCCTTCCTGGACCTCCTGGCCCTCCTCCACGGCGACCTTGACGATCGTGCCCTGCATGGGGGAGGCGAGGGTGTCACCGGAGGCGAGGGGGCCGGACTTGCGGGCCGCGCGCCGCTTCGGCTTGGCACCCGCCGCCAGACCCGTACGGGCCAGGGACATGCCCAGCGACGCCGGCAGGGACACCTCCAGCCGCTTGCCGCCGACCTCGACCACGACCGTCTCGCGGCCCGACTCCTCCTCGGCCTCCGCATCCGCGGCCGCCGTGAACGGCTTGATCTCGTTGACGAACGCGGTCTCGATCCAGCGGGTGTGGATCGTGAACGGCTCGTCGGAGCCGGTCAGTTCCGGCGCGAAGGCGGGATCCCTGACGACCGCGCGGTGGAACGGAATGGCCGTGGCCATGCCCTCGACCTGGAACTCCTCCAGCGCGCGGGCGGCCCGCTGCAGGGCCTCCTTGCGGGTACGCCCGGTCACGATCAGCTTGGCCAGCAGCGAGTCCCAGGCCGGGCCGATGACCGAACCCGACTCCACACCGGCGTCCAGGCGTACGCCCGGGCCGGCCGGCGGGGTGAAGGTGGTCACGGTGCCGGGGGCGGGCAGGAAGTTACGGCCCGGGTCCTCGCCGTTGATGCGGAACTCGAAGGAGTGGCCGCGCAGTTCGGGGTCGCCGTAGCCCAGTTCCTCGCCGTCGGCGATGCGGAACATCTCGCGCACGAGGTCGATGCCGGCGACCTCCTCGGTGACCGGGTGCTCGACCTGGAGACGGGTGTTGACCTCGAGGAAGGAGATCGTGCCGTCGACGCCGACGAGGAACTCCACCGTGCCCGCGCCCACGTAGCCGGCCTCCTTGAGGATGGCCTTCGACGCCCGGTACAGCTCGGCGGTCTGCTCCTGGCTCAGGAACGGGGCGGGCGCCTCCTCGACCAGCTTCTGGTGGCGGCGCTGGAGGGAACAGTCGCGGGTGGACACGACGACCACGTTGCCGTGCTGGTCGGCCAGGCACTGGGTCTCCACATGGCGGGGCTTGTCGAGGTAGCGCTCGACGAAGCATTCGCCGCGGCCGAAGGCGGCGACGGCCTCGCGGACCGCCGACTCGTACAGCTCGGGGACCTCGTCCAGGGTGCGGGCGACCTTCAGGCCGCGTCCGCCCCCGCCGAAGGCGGCCTTGATCGCGATGGGCAGGCCGTGTTCCTCGGCGAAGGCGACGACCTCCTCGGCGCCGGAGACCGGGTCGGGCGTACCGGCGACCAGCGGGGCGCCGGCGCGCTGGGCGATGTGGCGGGCCGCGACCTTGTCGCCCAGGTCGCGAATGGCCTGCGGCGGCGGGCCGATCCAGATCAGTCCGGCGTCCAGCACAGCCTGGGCGAAGTGCGCGTTCTCGGAGAGGAAGCCGTAGCCGGGATGGATGGCGTCCGCGCCGGAGTCCTTGGCAGCCTGCAGGACCTTCTCGATGTCCAGGTAGCTGGTGGCGGGGGTGTCACCGCCCAGGGCGAATGCCTCGTCCGCAGCGCGGACGTGCAGGGCGTCCCGGTCCGGGTCGGCGTACACGGCCACGCTCGCGATCCCGGCGTCACGGCAGGCCCGGGCGACACGGACAGCGATTTCGCCACGGTTGGCGATCAACACCTTGCGCACGATGGCTCCCTCTCCTTGAAACAAGCCGAGTTTAGGGACTGCCGACACGACGTTTCGACCCGTCCCCAGTGGTGAGCTTGCCCACACGGAGCGTGAAACCAGGCTCACTCAAGCTGTGAAATCCCTTGTCGCACCGCCGTACATGGGAACCCACCGGAAAACCCTAGCCTTCAGACGTGGTCAAGGTCTCTATGAAGTAGTCCCGCCGCAGGTCGTGTTTCTTTGTGGAGTCCCTACTAATGGCCCAACGATTCTTTGCCTTCGCCAGACCCCTTGCCCCGCGGTATACCCGTGAGTAGCGTTCGCGATGTCTCGTACTCGGGGTAACACGTGGCGCGCTCGAAAGTGGGTGGGGGCCCGGTGGTCCGCAGACCGGTGGCATGGATCGTGACGGTCGTCCTCTTCGTGGAGGCGTTCGGCGTCGCGCTGCTGAACTGGTTCCTCGGCATGGTCGTCGACCGGCAGGACATGTCCCTGGCCGGCCTCGACCCGCACATGATGTCCGTGTCGTCGAAGGCGGCCGGTGTCGTCTTCGGGCTCTACTTCGCGCTGTGCGGTCTCGCCGCCCTGCTGGTCGCCGCGCGCGACCGCTCCCCGTCGGGCGTCTGGCGCATCTTGCTGATCAGCGCCGCCGTGGTGCACGGCCTGCTCGGCGCCTTCACGGTCGGCCTGGTCGGCTGGGGCGCGTTCGCGTATCTGATGGTGGTGCTCGGGCTGATCCTGCTCACCCTGATGACGTACGACGGCCAGGAGGGCCCGGCCGGCGCACCGCCCGCGGGCACCGGCCCCGAGGGTGGCGGAGCGGCTCAGGGCGAGCCCCGGGGCGGCACCTTGGCGGATGGGGAAACCCCGGAGCCCCCAGGAACCCCGGCGCCCCCGCAGGCCCCGGGAAGCGACGGCCCCGCACCGGTCACCTCCTGAGCGCCTCCCGCGGCCGGGCCCGGCTCACTCCTTCCCGGGCGCCCACAACTCCGTGATGCGGACGCCGAGTTCGGCCAGCAGTCGGCGCACCAGCGGCAGCGAGATGCCGATGACATTGCCGTGGTCGCCGTCGATGCCGTCGATGAAGGGTGCCGAGCGCCCGTCGAGCGTGAACGCCCCAGCCACGTAGAGGGGTTCACCGGACGCGACGTACGCGGCGATCTCCTCGTCCGTCGGCTCACCGAAGCGGACCACGGTGGATGCGGTGGCGGACGCGTACCGGCCGCTGACCGTGTCGTAGACGCAGTGACCGGTCTGGAGCGTGCCCGCCCGGCCGCGCATCGACTTCCAGCGGGCCGTCGCCTCCTCCGCGTCCGCGGGCTTGCCGAGGGCCTCGCCGTCCAGATCGAGCACCGAGTCGCAGCCGATCACCAGCGCACCCATGACCTCGGGCTTCGCCGCCACGACGGAGGCCTTCGCCTCGGCCAGCGCGAGTGCGAGTTCCGCGGGGGTGGGGGCGGCGATGGCGTCCTCGTCGACCCCGCTCACGATGACTTCGGGGTCGAGTCCGGCCTGCCGGAGCAGTCCGAGCCGGGCGGGGGACTGGGATGCGAGCACGAGACGGCGGCGGGGCTGATCGGTCATGCGCTCAGCGTATCCGCGCCCCTCATCGGATGCCGATGACGATCATCGCCAGCAGCATGGCCACCGCCATGAGGACCCCCAGCCGCCGCAACATGTCCTGAGTGTGGCGGAGTTCCTTGGGCGGCTCATTGTCGGGGTCGGACCACAGCATGCCTTCGATCGTGCGTCGATGGCGGGCTTCGGCGCCTGAGTACGCGTACTCAACTTGACCCGGCGCTCTCTGCCCCGCGTACGCCGCCTCATCACGGAGGACCGACGGTGTTGCCGTCGCCCGCAGGACCGAGGATGCGGCCGTCGGGCCGGGCCCTCGGCCGCTTGGAGGGGGCGCGGGTGACTGCGGGCGGTCATGCTCTGCTCGCGCAGTCCCCGCGCCCCTCGGGGCCCGCCTAGCCGGGCCAGTAGGTGCGGGACCAGGATGCCGCGCCCGGCTGGGGCAGTCGGCGGCCTGTGAGGCGGGCCGGGTCGGCCCAGGCGTCGCGAGGGCGCGCCGCGCCCGGCGGTGTGGAGGCCGCCGCCGCGGCGCGGGCTCGGACCACCGCCAGTGCGGCGGCCAGCTCCTCCGGGGTCGGATTACCCCGTACGACCTTGATCGTCATCTCGGCTTCCAAAGGTCCGGGGGCCTACAGGGGGATGTTGCCGTGCTTCTTCGGGGGAAGGTTTTCCCGCTTCGTGCGCAGTTGACGCAGACCGCGTACGACCTGGCGGCGGGTGTCGGACGGCATGATCACCGCGTCGATGTAGCCGCGCTCGGCCGCGATGTAGGGGTTGAGCAGGGTGTCCTCGTACTCCTGGATCAGCCGGGCGCGGGTCGTCTCCGGCTCGTCCGCCTCCGCGATCGTGCGCCGGTGCAGGATGTTGACCGCGCCCTGCGCGCCCATGACGGCGATCTGCGCGGTCGGCCAGGCGAGGTTCAGGTCCGCGCCCAGGTGCTTGGAGCCCATGACGTCGTAGGCGCCGCCGAAGGCCTTGCGGGTGATGACCGTGATCAGCGGGACCGTCGCCTCGGCGTAGGCGTAGATCAGCTTGGCGCCGCGGCGGATGATGCCGGTGTGCTCCTGGCCGACGCCGGGCAGGAACCCGGGCACGTCGACGAAGGTGATCACGGGCACGTTGAAGGCGTCGCACGTGCGCACGAAGCGCGCGGCCTTCTCGCTGGCGTCGATGTCGAGGCAGCCGGCGAACTGCATCGGCTGGTTGGCGACGATGCCCACCGGGTGGCCCTCGACCCGGCCGAAGCCGGTGAGGATGTTCGGCGCGAACAGCGGCTGGGTCTCGAAGAACTCGGCGTCGTCCAGGATGTGCTCGATCACCGTGTGCATGTCGTACGGCTGGTTCGCGCTGTCGGGGACGGTCGTGTCCAGCTCGCGGTCCTCGTCGGTGACCGACAGCTCCGCCTCCTCCGGGAAGACCGGGGGCTCGCTGAGGTTGTTGGACGGCAGGTACGACAGCAGCTGTTTGACGTACTCGATGGCGTCCTTCTCGTCCCCGGCCATGTGGTGGGCCACACCGGAGGCGGTGTTGTGGGTGCGGGCGCCGCCCAGCTCCTCGAAGCCGACGTCCTCGCCGGTGACCGTCTTGATCACGTCCGGGCCGGTGATGAACATGTGCGAGGTCTGGTCGACCATCACCGTGAAGTCGGTGATCGCGGGGGAGTAGACCGCGCCGCCCGCGCACGGGCCGACGACCAGGCTGATCTGCGGGATCACACCGGAGGCGTGGGTGTTGCGGCGGAAGATCTCGCCGTACGCGCCCAGGGAGGCGACGCCCTCCTGGATGCGGGCGCCCCCGGAGTCGTTGATGCCGATGACCGGGCAGCCCGTCTTCAGGGCGAAGTCCATCACCTTGACGATCTTCTGGCCGTAGACCTCGCCGAGGGCACCGCCGAAGACCGTGAAGTCCTGGGAGAACACGGCGACCGGGCGGCCGTCGACCGTGCCGTAACCGGTCACGACACCGTCGCCGTAGGGGCGGTTCTTCTCCAGTCCGAAATTCGTGGTGCGGTGCCGGGCGAACTCGTCGAGCTCCACGAAGGAGTCCTCGTCCAGCAGCAGTTCGATCCGCTCACGGGCCGTCAGCTTGCCCTTGGCGTGCTGTTTCTCGACGGCGCGCTCCGAGCCGGCGTGTGTCGCCTCCTGGACCCGGCGCTGGAGATCCGCCAGCTTGCCCGCGGTGGTGTGAATGTCGATCTCTTCCGGCTCGGACATCGGGATGCGGCTCCCTGCCTGCTCAGTGGGGACGTGAGGGTGAGGTGTCAGTGCACCCGACAGGCGGCGTCTGCCCCGTCGCCTGTCACGGCACTAGGAGAATGCTCAGAAGAACGAACGGTTACTCATCCGTAGCGTAGTGGCGTTGCCCACCGATCAGCAGTGCGGCGTTTACCACACCTAGGCTGGGTTGCATGATGCGCCGAGATGCCTCAGACGCCCATGACCCGTCGAACGACTCCGGGGGCCGTGGCCGCTGGTCAGACCTGGATCGCCCGCCCCTGAACGCCGCCGCGCTGCGCCGGGCGCTGGTGCGGGAGGGCGGGCTGTGGACCGGGATCGAGGTGGTACCCCGCACCGGTTCCACCAACACCGATCTCGTCGCCCTCGCCGCGTCCGGCAAGGCCACCGAGGGCACCGTGCTGGTCGCCGAGGAGCAGAGCGCCGCCCGTGGCCGGCTCGACCGCACCTGGACGGCTCCGCCCCGCTCCGGCCTGTTCTTCTCCGTCCTGCTCAAGCCGGTCGGGGTGCCCGTCGCCCGCTGGGGCTGGCTGCCGCTGCTCACCGGGGTGGCGGTGGCGACCGGGCTCGCGCGGGCCGCGGGCGTCGACACGGCACTCAAGTGGCCCAACGACGTCCTCGTCACCGTGGGCGGCGAGGAGCGCAAGGCCGGCGGGATCCTCGCCGAGCGCGCGGGCGAGGACGCGGTCGTGATCGGCATCGGCATCAACGTCTCCGTCCGTGAGGAGGAGCTTGCGGTGCCCACGGCCGGCTCCCTGGCCCTGGCGGGCGCCCGCTCCACGGACCGTGACCCGCTGCTGCGGGCCGTGCTGCGCGCCCTGGAGGACTGGTACGGCCGGTGGGTCGCCGCGGGCGGCGACCCGGTGGCCAGCGGTCTGCAGGAGACGTACGCGGCGGGCAGCGCGACCCTGGGCCGCCTCGTACGGGCCGAGCTGCCCGGCGACCGTTTCGTCACCGGTGAGGCGGTGGCGATCGACGGCGACGGCCGGCTGGTGCTGGCGACGGAGGACGGTATGCAGAAGCCGGTGGGGGCGGGGGACATCGTGCACCTGCGGCCGGCGTAGGGGAGCGGGGATCGGCCCGGCCGGCACCCGGAGGCCGGTCGCGACCGGCCCGTCCGGCGCTCGTCCGCGAGCGAGGCCGTTCAGGCCGATACGGGGGCCGGGGCGGAGCCCCCGGGGAGCGGTCGCGTCGGAGCCGGAGGCCGCTCCGGGCCCCGGGTGTCCCAGGGTGTCCGCCCCCACCACCGGAGGTTCCCGCCGAGGAGTGAGCTACCGCACACCTGCCGTAGAGTTGACCGCGGTCGATACCTGACCGTGGCAGATCGGAAGGGCAGCACGCGTGACCGTCGACGACACGGGCTCGGGCACGGGCGGACGCCTCGCCCCCGACGGTGAGCCGGGGCGGGACGCACACGCCGAGTCCGACGAGAACCCCCTCGCGCTCCGCCTGGAACAGCTCATCCTGGGAGCGGAGCGCCGCTACACCCCCTTCCAAGCGGCCCGCAGCGCGGGCGTCTCGATGGAGCTGGCGTCCCGGTTCTGGCGGGCGATGGGTTTCGCGGACATCGGGCAGGCCAAGGCGCTCACGGAGGCCGACGTCCTGGCGCTGCGCCGGCTCGCCGGTCTGGTCGAGGCGGGCCTGCTGAGCGAGGCGATGGCGGTGCAGGTGGCCCGTTCGACCGGGCAGACCACCGCCCGGCTGGCCGAGTGGCAGATCGACTCCTTCCTGGAGGGCCTCACCGAGCCACCCGAGCCCGGCATGACCCGCACGGAGGTCACGTACCCCCTGATCGAGCTGCTCCTGCCGGAGCTGGAGGAGTTCCTCGTCTACGTCTGGCGGCGCCAGCTCGCCGCCGCGACCGGCCGGGTCGTCCAGGCCGCCGACGACGAGGAGATGGTCGACCGCCGTCTCGCGGTCGGCTTCGCGGACCTCGTGGGCTTCACGCGCCTGACGCGCCGCCTGGAGGAGGAGGAACTGGGTGAACTCGTCGAGGCGTTCGAGACGACTGCGGCGGATCTGGTCGCCGCGCACGGCGGACGGCTGATCAAGACGCTCGGCGACGAGGTGCTGTTCGCGGCGGACGACGGGGGTACGGCCGCGGAGATCGCTCTCCGCCTCATCGAGACGATGGCGCACGACGAGACCATGCCGGAACTGCGTGTGGGTATCGCCTTCGGCACGGTGACCACCCGTATGGGTGATGTCTTCGGTACGACGGTGAACCTGGCGAGCCGGCTCACCTCGATAGCTCCCCGGGACGCGGTCCTGGTCGACGGCGCGTTCGCGGAGGAACTGATCCGCACGGCCGAGGCGCCCGCCTCCGAGACGAAGGCCGCCGAGGCCGCGGCCGTAGCGGAGAAGGAGGGCGAGGAACCGCCGTCCTACCGCTTCGCGCTCCAGCCGATGTGGCAGCGTCCGGTGCGCGGCCTCGGCGTGATCGAGCCGTGGCTGCTGGCACGGCGTGACGGGACGGCGTAGTCCGTACGTCCCGATCGGCGACCCGGGTCGGACGGGCGGTGTCCGGTGTCCGTGCGTTCCGTCAGTTCTTGGGTGAGGACAGGTCGTTGACGCACAGTCCGATGACCGGGACGCACAGGCCCGGGGCGCTCGTGTCCGGGTCGGAGTCCTCGGGGGTCGTGGTCGGCGAGGGTGTGGGAAGCGGTGCTGCGGACGTCGGCGGCGCCGACGGCTCGGGCGTCTCCGAGGCCGTGGGGGTCGAGGGCGCCTCCGGGATGCCGGTCGCGGGGTCGGCGGCACGCGGGGCCGACGAGGAAGGGTGCGCGGTGGTCCGTGCGCTCGGGGTCGCGCTCACCCCTCCCATGGCGGCGCTCGCTCGGCGGCTCGCGGTCCGCGGGGACGGTGTGGCGGCGACCGAGTCAGCCGTGCTGCCGACGACGTCGCTGCTGCCGATCCGGGGCTGGGCCTCCGCGGTCCCGCCGCCCCCGTCCGTCACCGACCCGGAGGTGAGGCGTACGAGGCTCAGCGCCCCGGCGGCGAGCGTGAGCCCGCCGACGGCGAGGGCCATGCGCCGCGGGCGGGGCTTGCGGTGGCGGCCCGCGGGGCGGCGCCGGAAGGGACCCGGAGCGTCGATTTCCGTCGTCGTGGCTTCCGCGGTGGCCGTGTCCGTCGTCATGGCCGCCCCTCTCCCGGCGTGTCCGCACTTCCACCCTCACGTCATGACGGTGCGCAGGCTATGCGCCGGCGAAGGTCGGATGGGACGGAGACGGCTCAGATTCACTCGAACGGGGACGGGTGGCCCGTGTCCGTCCGAGGATCGCGGCGGCTTCCGCCGGGCCGCTTCGGCTGCGATGATCGGGATGTCGGTAGTTAACCCGCGTTAACCGGGAGGGTGTCATGGCGGAGCAGGGCGACGAGCGGCGGTTCGGCGAGTACGTCGTCGTACGGCGGCACGGGTATGTCGCGGAGCTGGCGCTCGACCGGCCCAAGGCGATGAACGCGGTGTCCACGCAGATGGCGCGCTCGATCGCCGCGGCGTGCGAGCACCTGGCCGCCGACCGGGACGCCCGGGTGACGGTGCTGACGTCGACGCACGAGCGGGCCTTCTGCGTGGGCGCCGACCTGAAGGAGCGCAACTCCTTCACGGACGCCGACCTGGTGCGCCAGCGGCCGGTCGCGCGCGCCGCCTACACCGGCGTCCTGGAGCTGCCGATGCCGACGGTCGCCGCCGTGCACGGCTACGCGCTGGGCGGCGGCTTCGAGCTGGCGCTGTCCTGCGACCTGATCGTGGCGGACCGCACGGCGGTGGTCGGGCTGCCCGAGGTGTCCGTCGGCGTGATCCCGGGCGGCGGTGGCACACAGCTGCTGCCCCGCCGGGTGGGCGCGGCGCGTGCGGCGGAGCTGATCTTCACGGCACGGCGCCTGGAGGCGGCCGAGGCGCGGGAGTTGGGTCTGGTCGACGAGCTCGTACCGGAGGGCCGGGACCGCGCGGAGGCGCTCGGCCTCGCGGCCCGCATCGCCGCGAACTCCCCCGTGGGTCTGCGTGCCGCGAAGCGCGCCCTGAGGTTGGGGCACGGCCTGGACCTGCGGACCGGTCTCGAGGTCGAGGACGCGGCGTGGCGCTCGGTGGCGTTCTCGGGGGACCGGGCGGAGGGGGTGGCGGCCTTCAACGAGAAGCGCAGCCCCAGCTGGCCCGGAGAGTAGCCGCGAGGCGCCCGGCGTCCGCACACCCTGATCGCCGCATCGATGTCCCACATTGTCCTGAACGTCCCTAGCCTGGAGGGATGGGTGAGGACAGTCGGCTGAGGGCCGTGGTGGCGCTGGCGCAGGGGATGGCGGCGGCGCACACTCCGCGGGAGTCCTGGCAGGCCGCCGCCCTCGGCGCGTGCCGGGCGCTCGCCGGGAGCTTCGCCGCGCTCTCCGTGTGGGAGCGCGAGCTGGGGCGGCTGCGGGTCCTGGTCAACGTGGGGGAGCGCGCACCCGCCGAGGAGGAGTTCCCGGAGCACGAGGCGTATCCCGTGCACCAGTTCCCGGAGATCACCGAGTTCCTGCACGAGCGTTGGGCGGGCGGCGGCGGGCCGAGCGCCTGGGTGGAGACCGCGGACGGCTCGGCCGCGGGGCACGCCGGGTACTGCCACCAGCGCGTGGCCGCCCTGCGCCGCCGTCGCCGCGGCTGCTGTGTCGTCGCGCCCCTCGTGCTGCACGGCCGCGCCTGGGGTGAGCTGTATGTGGCCCGCCCGGTCGGCGCCCCCGTCTTCGACCGTGCCGACGCCGACTTCGCCACCGTGCTCGCCTCCGTCGTCGCCGCCGGTATCGCCCAGACCGAACGTCTGGAGGAGGCGCGCCGGCTGGCCTTCACCGACGCCCTCACCGGACTGGCCAACCGCCGCGCCGTCGACGTACGCCTCGACGAGGCGGTCGAGCAGCACCGCGAGGACGGGATCGGGGTCTCGCTCGTCGTCTGTGATCTCAACGGGCTCAAGCAGGTCAACGACACCCAGGGGCATGCCGTGGGCGACCGGCTGCTGGAACGTTTCGGTTCGGTCCTCTCGCTGTGTGGCGCCATGCTGCCGGAGACGCTTGTCGCCCGCCTCGGCGGCGACGAGTTCTGTCTTCTGGCCGTCGGCCCGCCGGCCGACGAGGTCGTCCGGATCGCCGAGGAGGTCTGCCGCCGCGCGGCCGAGCTGGAACTCGGCGAAGGCGTCGCCTGCGGGGTCGCCTCGACCCTGGATCCCATCGGGCCGGTCCGCTCGGCCCGCCGGCTGTTCCGGCTCGCGGACGCGGCCCAGTACCGCGCCAAGGCCCTGCGTGCCTCGAAGCCCGTGGTCGCGGGCCGTGAGGGGCCCGACGATCCGGTCGTACGCCTGGCCGACACGCCTCCGCCCGTGGGGGAGCGCCGCCGGTTCCGTGGGCGTCAGTCCTGAGCGCCGGCCGCCCTGCCGGGGCCACGCCGTCCCCTCGGCCGGGTAAGGGGCCACCCCGCAGTCCACTAGTGACATCATCGAATTCACTGCGTACGCTCCTGAATATGGATATGCACACTGTGGTGGTGGGGACGTCCGGGGTCACCGCGTCCGACGTGCTCGCCGTGGCCCGCGCGGGTGCCCGGATCGAGCTCTCAGAGGAGGCCCTGGCGGCCCTCGCGCAGGCCCGGGGAGTCGTGGACGCGCTGGCGGCGAAGCCGGACCCCGTCTACGGGGTCAGCACCGGGTTCGGCGCGCTGGCGACCCGGCACATCAGCCAGGAGCTGCGCACCCAGCTGCAGCGCAACATCGTCCGTTCGCACGCGGCCGGCATGGGCCCGCGGGTCGAGCGGGAGGTCGTCCGCGCCCTGATGTTCCTGCGGCTGAAGACCGTCTGCTCGGGGCACACCGGTGTCCGTCCCGAGGTCGCGCGGACGATGGCGGACATCCTCAATGCCGGCATCACCCCGGTCGTGCACGAGTACGGTTCGCTCGGCTGCTCCGGCGACCTGGCACCGCTGTCCCACTGCGCGCTGACGCTCATGGGCGAGGGTGAGGCCGAGGGCCCCGACGGCACCGTACGGCCCGCCGCCGAACTTCTCGCCGAGCACGGCATCGCCCCCGTCGAACTGCGCGAGAAGGAGGGACTCGCGCTTCTCAACGGCACCGACGGCATGCTCGGCATGCTGATCATGGCGCTGGCGGACCTGGAGACGCTGTACACGTCGGCCGACGTCACGGCCGCGCTCTCGCTGGAGGCGCTGCTCGGCACGGACAAGGTGCTGGCGCCGGAGCTGCACGCGATCCGTCCGCACCCCGGACAGGGCGCGTCGGCCGCCAACATGCTCGCGGTGCTCAAGGGTTCGGGCCTGACGGGTCATCACCAGGACGACGCGCCGCGTGTGCAGGACGCGTACTCGGTCCGCTGCGCCCCGCAGGTCGCGGGCGCGGGCCGGGACACCCTGGCGCATGCCCGCCTGGTCGCCGAGCGTGAACTGGCCTCCGCGGTCGACAACCCGGTGGTCCTGCCCGCGGAAGGGCGGGTCGAGTCGAACGGCAACTTCCATGGCGCGCCGGTGGCGTACGTCCTGGACTTCCTGGCGATCGCGGTGGCGGACCTGGCCTCGATCGCGGAACGCCGCACGGACCGTCTGCTCGACAAGAACCGCTCGCACGGCCTGCCGCCCTTCCTGGCGGACGACCCGGGCGTCGACTCGGGCCTGATGATCGCCCAGTACACGCAGGCGGCGCTGGTCAGCGAGATGAAGCGGCTCGCCGTGCCCGCGTCCGCCGACTCCATCCCGTCCTCCGCGATGCAGGAGGACCACGTCTCGATGGGCTGGTCGGCGGCGCGCAAGCTCCGGACGGCGGTGGACAATCTGACCCGGGTGCTGGCGATCGAGCTGTACGCGGCGGCGCGGGCCGTCGAACTGCGCGAGGGGCTGACCCCGGCCCCGGCGACCAGGGCGGCGATCACCGCGCTGCGCGAGGCGGGCGTCGGGGGCCCGGGCCCGGACCGCTTCCTGGCCCCGGATCTCGCGGCAGCGGACGGGTTCGTACGGACGGGGCGGCTCGTGTCGGCCGTCGAGGGGGTCACCGGGCCGCTGGCCTGACCGCCCGGCCCGTGGCGGGGGCCGCTGTCGCCGGCGCGACGGCGGCCCTCAGTACGCTTCTGCGCGCTCCCTGCGCACCGAGTACGTCACGAAGCCCGCGCCCACGCACAGGAAGAGGGCGCCGCCCACCACGTACGGTGTTGTGTCCACGGCTCCCGTGTCGGCGAGTTGGGTGTCTGTGGCCGCCGGGTCCGCGGTGGCGTTCGCGTCCGTGGACGCCTGTGTCCGCAGCCCGGACGTGTCCGGTGCCGCGCCCGCGGACGGGACGAACCACAGGGCACCCAGCAGGGTTCCCGCGACGGTGGCGGTCAGCAACGTCCGGCGTGCGGTGGACGATGATCGACGTGCGGCGGACACGAAATACCGATCCCCCTGTGGCGCTTGTGAATTGGCCGAATAGGTCGATGTTAGTGAAAGGTGCGGGTCGCGGGGAAGTCGCCCCTCTTCATATCCGCTCCGGGCCGTACGCTGCCCGCCATGAGCACTCCTGAGACATCACAGTATGTCCGACTTTGCGTTGAATTGGTCGTTCGGGTCGACGACGCGGACACTCTCACCAAGGCCGCCCTGCGCCGTGTCGCGGGCGACCCGGACATGCCCGAGGGCGAGCGCACGTACACCGAGAGCGCCGTGACGGAAGACACTGCGGAGGCCCTCGCCTATATCGTCGATCCGGCCGACCTGGTCAGCGAGGTGCCGGGGGTCGAACTCGTCCAGGCCTCCTGGAGCAGTGAGCAGATCGACTACGACCCTGATTCGCCGGAATGGACCTTCGGTGAGGATGATGAGGTCGATGATGAGGGGGACGAGAACGACGAGGAGGTCGGGCTCGGCTGACGTGCCGTAGGGATGCGGTGCCCCCGGGTGGCCATCGGAGCCCGGGGCTCCGTCGTTTCACGGTGTGTCCCCTGTCGCTCCGCGTGACGCGGAGGCCCTTGCGCACCCATCGGGTCGACGTGGTATGCCCCACATATCCATGGGATGTGGAACGGGGCGAACCGGTCGGGGCGTTGAGGGTTCTACGGGGGACCCATGGCATTTTGGGGAATTCGGCAACAATGGAGAAGCGTGTGATGACGGACAGTAAGCGGCGTAAGTGCCTGACGGCCGCGTCCGCTCTGCTCGGCGGGATGCTCGTGCTCACCGCGTGCAGTGGAGGCAGTAAAGAGGCCGGTGGCAGCGGTGGCGGGGCCACCGCGCAGGCCAACGTCGATGAGGCGGCGGCTCAGAAGGCATCCGAGGCGCAAGTCAAGATCACGCCGGCGGACGGTTCCGACAACGCCTCCATCAACAACGCCGCCAAGGTCACGGTCGCCAAGGGGACGCTGACCGACGTCACCATGACCACCGCCTCCGGCACGCCTGTTGCCGGGCAGATATCCGCCGACAAGAAGAGCTGGGCGCCCAGCGGCCGGCTGGAGCGGGCGACGACATACAAGGTTGCCGTGACGGCTCAGGACTCCGCGGGCCGCGAAGCCCATGAGAACGCCTCCTTCACGACCGTCGCCCCGGCCCACTCCTTCATAGGCAACTTCACGCCGGAGGGCGGCTCCACCGTCGGTGTGGGCATGCCGGTCTCGATCAACTTCGACAAGGCGATCACCAACAAGGCCGCCGTCCAGAAGAAGATCACTGTGACGTCCAGCAGCGGTCAGGAAGTCGTCGGGCACTGGTTCAGCCCCAACCGGCTCGACTTCCGCCCCGAGCAGTACTGGAAGGAAGGCTCCACCGTCACGCTCAAGCTCGACCTCGACGGCGTCGAGGGTGCGAGCGGTGTGTACGGCGTGCAGCAGAAGACGGTCAGCTTCAAGATCGGCCGCAACCAGGTCTCGTACGTCGACGCGCGGACCAAGCAGATGAAGGTCACGCAGGACGGCAAGGTCGTCAAGACCATCCCGATATCCGCGGGTTCGCCGCAGAACAAGACGTACGAAGGCCAGATGGTGATCTCCCAGAAGTTCACGGAGACCCGGATGAACGGCGCGACCGTCGGCTTCAAGGACGGCGACGGCAAGGGCGAGTACGACATCAAGGACGTGCCGCACGCCATGCGCCTGACCACCTCCGGCACCTTCATCCACGGCAACTACTGGGGCAGGGGCATCTTCGGCGTGGCGAACACCAGCCACGGCTGCGTCGGCCTGTCGGACGCCAAGGGCGCGGGCGACCCGAACACCTCGGGTGCATGGTTCTTCAACCACTCGCTCATCGGTGACGTGGTGGTCGTCCAGCACACCGGCGACAAGACGGTCGCCCCGGACAACGGCCTCAACGGCTGGAACATGGACTGGGCCCAGTGGAAGGCGGGTTCGGCCGTCTGACGCCGAACGCCACGCGGTACCCGATCACTTCACCAGGCGCCCGCCGTCCCGCTCAGGGGTGGCGGGCGCCTTGGTGTCCGCACCGCCACGTCGAGGCGCGACGCAGGCTTCTCATCGTTCTGTCAGTGCGGGCTTATGGGGTCATCAGAGTGCCTTCATAGCGTGCGGCCATGTTTTTCACCTACCTGAGGCGCGAACTGCGCCGCCGGAGAAAGGCGGCCCTCGTCGTCGCCTCCGGGCTCGCCCTGGGCATCGCTCTGGTCATCGTGGTCAACTCCGTGTCCTCCGGTATGGGGAAGGCGCAGGACAAGGTTCTGCAGTCGCTGTACGGACTCGGCACCGACATGACCGTCACCAAGGCGGCCGATCCCGCGGCGGGCGACTCGCAGCGGCCGCGCTTCAGCTTCGGCGCCCGCGGCAACGACTCCACGGAGACGCAGAACAGCGACCGCGTGATGGTGCAGGGCTTCCAGACCCTGGCGAGCAGCACGGTCACCAAGGTTCGTGCCCAGAAGGGTGTGTCGGACGCCGTCGGCGGGCTGAGCCTGCGGGTCATCAAGGTCAGCGGCCAGTTCCGGCAGGGCCAGTTCCGGCAGAACCCGGACGGCGGGCGGCCGGGCGTGCCCACCGGTGAGCCGCAGGGCCGTGTCGAGGGCGGCGGCGCCGACTTCGACGTCAACAACTACTCCGTCTACGGCACCGACGTTACCAAGTCCGCCCTCGGTCCCCTGACCTCCTCGAAGATCACCAGCGGTCGTACGTTCAAGACGTCGGAGACGGACGCCAAGGTCGTCGTCGCCGACTCGGCGTACGCCAAGGAGAAGAAGCTCAAGGTCGGCGGCACCGTCACCATCAAGGGCGTCACGTTCACGGTCATCGGCATCGCGACAGCCGACAGCGGCGACTCCGCGGCCAACCTGTACGTGCCGCTCGAGCAGGCCCAGACGCTCGCCGACTCCAAGGACAAGGTCACCACGATCTACGTCAAGGCGACGGACTCGCAGCGGATCGACAGCGTCAAGAAGGCCGTCCAGAAGAACATCCCGGGGACGACGGTCACCACCTCCGCGGACCTCGCGAGCACCGTTTCCGGCTCCCTGTCCACCGCGGCCGGCCTCGCCACCAACGTGGGCAAGTGGCTGTCCGTCGTGGTGCTCGTGGCCGCGTTCCTGGTCGCCGGACTCCTCACCTCCTCCGCGGTCTCCCGCCGGGTGCGCGAGTTCGGCACGCTCAAGGCCCTGGGCTGGAGGTCGGGCCGGGTGACCCGGCAGGTGATAGGCGAGGCGGTGGTCAACGGCCTGGTGGGCGGCGCCCTCGGCATCCTGCTCGGCCTCGCGGGGGCCTACACCGTGACCGCGATCAGCCCCACGCTGCAGGCCGAGCTCGGCGGTGGTGGCGGCGGCTTCGGTGGTGGTCCCGGCGGCGGTGGCGGCTTCGACGGCCCGGGCCGACAGGCCGCGAAGACCCTGGAGGTCGCGCTCACCGCGCCGGTGAGCCTCACCACCGTCGGCCTGGCCGTCGCCCTCGCGGTGGCAGGCGGTCTGGTCGCCGGTGCCTTCGGTGGCTGGCGCGCCTCCCGTCTGCGGCCCGCGGACGCCCTCCGCCGCGTCGAGTAGTACCCGTCTCGCCACAGCTTGCGCGGCACGGGGCCTGCCCCTGACGGCCGCCCCACCCTCGTTCCACCATCAGGAGTTGGACCATGTACGAACTCAGAGGCGTCACCAAGCGTTACACCCGGGGCAAGGAGACCGTACAAGCCCTGGACGGAGTCGACCTCACGATCGGCGACGGCGACCGGCTCGTCATCCAGGGCCCCACCGGCGGCGGCAAGTCCACGCTGCTGCAGATGCTCGGCGGGCTCGACAAGCCCACCTCGGGCAGCGTCGAACTCGACGGCACCGACCTTGCCCGGCTCTCCGAGGCCCGGCTCACCAAGGTGCGCAGCGAGAACATCGGCTTCGTCTTCCAGAGCTTCAACCTCATCCCGACGCTCACCGCCCAGGAGAACGTCGAGACCGCCCTCGTACCTCTCGGGGTGAAGGCGAAGGAGCGCCGCGAACGGGCTGCCGAGGCCATGGAGTCGGTCGGTCTCGGCGAGCGACTCTGGCATCTGCCCGCCGAACTGTCGGGTGGTCAGCAGCAGCGCGTCGCCATTGCCCGTGCTCTGGTGAAGCGACCGAAGGTGCTGCTCGCCGACGAACCCACCGGAAACCTCGACGAGTCCACGCGTGACGAGATCATGGACGTACTGGAGACCCTGTGGAAGGAGCACGGGCTCACCTTCGTGATGGTCACCCACGACTCCGCGATCGCGAAGAAGGCGCCGCGGCTCGCGACCATCCGGAAGGGAAAGATCACGGTCAAGGAGAACGCGGTGTCCCCCAACTCCCCATGAACAAGCGGATCGTACCAACTCGGTATTCCCGACTGTATGAGACGACGCTGTACCGCAACGGCACGAAGATCGCTTCGGGCGACGACCCGTTGTTCGGTCGTCGGAGCTTCACGGTTCCGTCCGGAGAGGCCTCGTACAAGCTGACGACCTCGGTCACCCGCAGCGCCAAGGTCGCCGCGACGTCCACCCGTGTCGACGCGGCCTGGACGTTCAAGTCCAAGGAGGTCGAGGGGGCGATGCTGCCCGCCTCGACGGTCCACTTCGGCGCGACCACCGGCCTGGACAGCCGTGTCACGGCCGGCAAGAAGGTCACGGTCCAGGGCTCGGCTGCGGGCAAGGGCCTCAAATCCCTGACGGTGTACGTGTCGTACAACAACGGCAGGACCTGGGCCAAGCCGGCGGTCAAGAACGGCAAGATCGCCTACCAGGACCCGAAGAAGGGCCAGAGCCTCTCCTGTTGCGCCAAGATCACCGACAAGAAGGGCAACACGTCGGCGATCCCGATCTGCAACGCGATCTACGGCAAGTGATCCGATGGCGGCGGCCCGCCGGAAGCACGGCTTCCGGCGGGCCGCCGCGTGCCGGGGTCTCGGTGACAGTGAGGGGCGCAACCGGTGAGGTAAGGCTTGTCTTACCTGTGCTGGTGCCGGTCCGGCACGGCTGTCCTAGCGTGGAAAGTGGTTCTGGCACCCAGGGGACAGGAGGCCCGACCCATGTCCGTCGAACTCAACCACACGATCGTCGCCGCGCACGACAAGCAGGCATCGGCGCAGTTCCTCGCGACTGTGCTGGGGCTGGAGGTGGAACCCGAGTACGGCCCGTTCATTCCGGTGCAGGTCCCGAACGGCGTGACGCTGGACTACATGGAGACCGCCGACACGATCACCCCGCAGCACTACGCGTTCCTGGTCTCCGAGGACGACTTCGACGCGATTTTCGGCCGTATTCGCTCGGCAGGCCTGACGTACTGGGCAGACCCGCACCACGGCCGCCCGGGCGAGATCAACCACAGGGACGGGGGTCGCGGAACGTACTTCGAGGACCCGAACGGCCACCAGCTGGAGATCCTGACAAGGCCGTACGGGAGCGGCACGGACTGACCGTCCGGAACAGCGGGGCCCGACCAGCCGGGGCGGCGCGCCCCGATCGCGCCGCCCTGCCAGGGGTGCGTGCCCCGTGTGGCTGTGCTTCCGCGGAACCGAACTCTGCCCACCGGTCGCGGAGTTCTCCCCGGAGTCCCGCCTTCGCGCCGCGGAGGCCGCCGCCGCGGCCCGGCAGATCCCGCTGACGGCGGCTGCCGAGGACATTCACTCGGTCGGCGGGGCCGCCCTCGTAGGTGCGACCCCCGGTTTTCGGGCTGTCACCTGGCCCGACAGCGGTCCTGTCCGGTGCGCCGGTGTGCCGCCCGAGTCGCCGATCCGACCGTGATCGCCGCTCGCCGGAGGCGGTCATCCGATTGCGGCCGACGCGGCGCCACCTTAGCTTCAGGGCGTCGGATTCTCCCGACAAAGCCCACATAGACAGTTATGTCGGCTTTCTCATGGTGGCATCGAATGGAGCATTCATGTCGGTGATGACCGGTACCCAGCCCATGCAGCAGTTCGGCCAGCAGTTCGGCCAGCAGATCGGCGGGTCGCAGCAGCAGATCGCGCAAGTGGTCCAGCAGGCGATCCAGCAGGCGTGTCAGCAGGCCGGCCAGCAGGTCGCGCAGCGCATGCAGCACACGCTGCAGCAGATCCAGCAGGTCCAGCAGCAGCTCCAGCAGCAGGGTGTGGCCCAGCAGGCGCACCCGTACCTCGCTGTCGCGCTGCACCACACGCTGCACGAGGGCATCCGGAGCGCGGTGGAGCAGTCCGTGCAGCAGGCGCTGCCGGTCGCGGTCGTGACGCTGCTCCAGCAGAGCCAGCAGATCCCGCAGGTCCAGCAGTTCCCGCAGGTCCAGCAGTTCCCGCAGTACCAGCAGCCGGGCTTCGGTTACGGCCAGATGGGCCAGCCCTTCGGTATCGGCTGACCCCAGGGCGGCGCGCGATGCGGTGTGCCCGGGAGCGGTTCCCGGGCACACCGCATCACCGTGGAAGTGCGAGCCGCCGATCGCCGGATCACGAGCACTTGGACGACGTAGGCGTGGTGAAGGTGGACGTAATGGTCAAGGACGGGCCCGTGAACAACCGCGAGAGCGGTTCCGAGGGCGAGGTGGAGGGTGGGCCGGCACCCAAGGGTGCGCAGGCGGGCCCACGCGAGAAGGGCGCGCACTCACCGGTCGCGGTGCAGCCGCGCCGGGGGCGGTACCTGGTGACACCGCTGCCGCGGCATCTGCTCCCCTTGGGAGTGCCCGAACCGAGCATGGACGCGGTGTGCGACCGGCTCGCGCGGATGCCCGAGGTCAGGGTGCGGCGCAGGCTTCAGCCGTCGCAGAAGCTGCAATCGGCGGGGCTGTCGCCCTCCTGCCCGGAAGTCGCGGTCGTCGAGGCGGCCGAGTCCCAGGTACCGGCGATGCGGGCGCTGCACGTGCACATCGAGCCGGACCTGCCGCTGTCCGGCACCGGACCCGCCGCCATGCCGGTCCCGGGGGGTCTGCCGCTCCCCGATCCGGGGCTGATCGCGCCGCTGCAGCAATCGGTGGACATCTCGTTGCGCGTCTGCGGCCCGGACGGTGAACCGCTGGCCGGTGCGGGGGTGTTCCTGATCGGGTCCACCTGGCCGAGCCAGGGCGTCACCGGGGCCGACGGGACGGTCACCGTCACGCTGTCGACGGAGACCGCGAAGACCGTTCGGTCGCTGTACGTCCGGCCCGCGGCCGACTACCTGGACCGCTGGATCCACGGCCCCGACCTGTCGGCGACCCGGGAGAACCTCGTCACCCTCACTCCGCTGGCCAAGGTGTACCCCGAACTGGAGGAGCGGCAGCAGTACGGCTGGGGCCAGCAGGCCATGCGGCTGGACCGGTTGCCCCCCACGTTCCGCGCATTCGGTGTCAAGATCGCCCTTATCGGCTCGGGCGTCAGCACCGACCACGCCGATCTGAAGCAGCGGGTGCGCTCCGGGGCGGACCTCGTGCACGGCACGGACGACGGCTGGGGTCACGACCCGACGGGCACCGGTACGCACACGGCGGGCATCGTCGCCGGGGCGGACACCGGCAAGGGCATCATCGGTATCGCGGTCGACGCCGAGATCGAGGTCTGCCAGGTCATGCCCGACGGGCATTTCAGTGATCTGATCGACGCCCTGGACCACTGCATCGAGCGCGAGGTCGACATCGCCCACATCGCGGTGGCGACGCCCTACCCGTCGTCGCTGGTCGCACGCAAACTCGCCGATGTCCACGCGATGGGCATCGCCTGCATCGCGCCGGCGGGCGACACGGGCGGGCCGGTCGCCTTCCCCGGCTCGCTGCCCACCGTGTTCACCGTGGGCGCGCTGGGAGTCTCGGGCTCGTACCCGCAGGGCACCTCCCAAGGCACCCACGTGGGGCGGCAGTTGACGCCGGACGGGCTGTTCGCCGCGCCGTTCGGCTGCTACGGCCCCGGGGTCGACGCGGCTGCTCCCGGCGTGGCGGTCCTGTCGTGCGCGCCGCAGGGCGGGTACATGGTCTTGGACGGCACCGGCGCGGCCTCGGCGCACATCGCGGGCCTCGCCGCCCTCGTCCTCGCCCACCACGACGACTTCCATGGTCAGTTGCTGCCCCGCGGACCTGGCCGGGTACGGCGCCTGTTCGAGATCATCGCGGCCAGTTGTCGCCAACTGACCGCCCCGGGCACCGTGGAAGCGGCCCGGGTGGGGCGCGGCCTGCCCGACGCCCTTGTCGCCCTCAGCCTGGCCCCCGCAGTCCAGCTCACCCCGTCGCTGTCGCTCTACGCCTCCTCCGGGGTCGGCTAGTGCCATGGCAGGCAACGTTTGCCCGTCAAGGAGCGGCGTCCGGTGCTCCCCCTGCTCGAAGAGCTTGGGGGAGCGTGGCGGGCGTCGCGACGGGGCGAACGTCGCCTGCCGCGGCACTGGTACCCCACGTACGTTTTGTGCGAGGCCGTCCCCGCGGCGAATTCACGAAACGGCACCCGCCTTGAGGGCGGGTGCCGTTCGGTCTGCGCGCTCGGTCGGGGGTGCCAAGACGTTTCAGCCGCCGGACTACTCCTTGCTGGGCGCGGCATGCCGAGGGCGGTGCTTGTACGAGACCTGGCCGACGAGCTCCCGGAAGCAGACCAGGGCGGTGATCGGCGGAATGCCGACGATCACCATCGAAAGCATGGAATGTGACGAGTGGCTGACGCAGAGGGCCACCGCCGTGGCGGAGGCGACCAGGATGACGCTCCAGGAGCGCCGGGCGGTCCGGTGCTGAAAGGACGCGCGCAGGATGGACAGCGCGGCGACGAACCACGGTCCGTACACGGTCAGCGGCCACCACTGCGCCAGTGGCGCGGGCAGTACGGTCGAGGCGATGGTGCACAACTGGTTGTACGAATAGGCGATGGACCAACCCAGCATGGCCACCGCGCACGCGGCGATGGTCGCGATCAGGATCGTGGCAGGGGTGACTTTCTGACCAGCGTCGAGGGTGTGGGATCCCGGCCGGGGGCGCCGCCGGTCGACCCTGCGGCGATGCTGTCCGTCCACGGTGACCGGAGCGGGATCCGCGCTGGTCACGCTGGACAGCATCTGAGCCAGTTCCTCGTCCGGGTCCCAGCCGTTCGGCGCGATGTCCGGTCCAGGCGTCCCCCAGACGTGCTGTGTCTCGAAGGGGCCCGCGTTGTAAGACTGCTGCCCCAGTGTGTCGTAGTCGGTTCTCAGGGCAAACTGAAAGTCGTAGAGACTTGGTTCACCTTGATTCCTGTCCATTCTCCAGCCCCTCCGTGCCCTTGCTCAGGGCGCTCCGTCCAGAGTGCGCAGGTATTCGCTTTCCATCTCGCCGATCTTCTTGAAGAAATCGTCAAGAAGATCCGAACAGCCCTTGAGGCGCGTGTCGCCGCCGACCGGGTCGCACCAAAGGGTGCCGCCACCGGCGGGGATCTGATCTTCTGGTTCGTTCCAAGTCACGATCACCTAACGAGCATCATGGGGTGAGGGGTATCCGGCATTCGGGGGAATAATTCAATGAAGAATCGTTTCTTCGGTTGGATGACCGTACTTGAATGGCTGATTTGGAATATGCTTGCAAATCTTTTCAGATCAGTAGCATTTCACTCTCTGTGATGCGAGGCGGAAGCCTTCGCGATAACGGAGAACGCGGCCTGTGCGGGAGACCGCAGGCCTGCGCGGGAAACCGCAGAAGAAGACCACCTCGTCCGCCGGACACCGACCGGACCGGGCCGTACCGGCAAGGCCGTGGACCAGCCCAGAGGGGCCTGCCGGGCAGCCGACGCGTGCGTGGACCTGGTGGGCGAGCGGGGTCACGTCGTTGATGAAGACCGTCCACTCGTCCGCGTGGCGTCGTACGGCCTCACCACAGAGGCCGAGTTGCAGCGAGCGGTACGGCAGCGGCTGGAGGTGCAGATCGCGCTCCGGGTCCCACTGGACGCGGCTCCGTGTCACCGTCACCCTGAGTCCCCTTCTCCAGCCGGGTTCGCGTGGCGAGCAACCCGCGAATCTCGTCGAGGCTCGCCTCGGCAGGACACAGTCCGTAGCGGCGAAGGCTCTCGTCTTCGTCCATCACCATGTTTTCCCGCCACGGGCAGGGGCCAGGGGACCGGTCGGGACCACATGCCATAGGACTGTGAAGGCGGCTCGGTCACACACGTCAAGCCGTGTTCACAGACCTTTCGACGGCGCTCCTCCGGCGGAATGGCGTCGGAAGTCGCTCGTCGGCCTGCGACTCCTGGAGGACCGGCTTTCTGTGTCAGGGCGTATACACGCAGGACGCGACACGGGTTCCACGGGGCCCTGGACTGGGAGACAGGGGCGCACCCTCCCTCACGCCCCGCGCCCCTCTCCCGCCTCCGAGTCCCCGTCCGCCGCCTCGGTCTCGATGACCCAGCTGCCTCGGGCCTGCACCTGGTAGGCGCCGGGCCCCGGCAGGCGGAACGGCAGGTCGGCGTCGCCCTTGCCGCGCCTCGCCTCGGCCCACTCGGCGAGGTTGTCGTCCAGGGCCAGCAGCCGTACGTCGCCGCGTCCGCGGTGCCGCAGCACGGCCGGGCCGCCCGGGCCTGCGTACTGTACGAGGTCCCCACCGCTCCCGTGGATTCGCTCGGTGAACTTCGGTACGACGTCGACGGGTTCGGCCCACGCCTCCCAGCCGGCCCGGGCCGCGCCCCGGAACTCCACCAGGAACCGAGCCACTTCGCGGTTGCCCGAGCGCCGCATCGGCACCCGGGCGTGCACCGGCTCGAAGCCGTCGCCCAGCGAGTAGCCCTTGCGCTGGTTGCCACGCAGCAGTAGCACGACGGTCAGCTGCTCGGCGCTGTCGCTCCGCACCACCAGCACGGCGGGCCGCCCCACGGCCGGCAACCGCACCCGCGCGGATCCAGGGCCCTGCCCGTACGCCCGCTCGTTCGCCCCGTCGTGCGCCTCAGGATGGGCGGCGGCCCGCACAGGCCCTGGCTGCCGGAGCGCGGCCTCGGACCCCACCCGCCGGGGAACGGGAAGCCCCCCTCCGCCCACGCCGCGCCGCTCCTCCAGCCGCACCCCGCACGCCGCGCACACCGCGACATTGCGGGTGGTTCCGTCCGCCGGAGCCCAGGGCAGTTCGCGCACGGCCCGCCCGTGCCGGGCGTCGAAGAAGCACAGCGGCAGCCGACGGGGCAGCGGCAGGCCCGCCCGCCGGGCGTCGAGACAGGCCAGCGCGTGCCACCCGTCGTCCAGCGCCCGCAGTACGTCGAGGGCATCCTCCCGGTCCCGGTCCCCGACGAAGGCCCGCTTGGCCTCCTCGTATGCGTCGAGGGCCCGCCCCAGGTCGGCGCGCATCGCGTCGGTGGCCCCCGGCTCCCCCGGCGAGAAGTCGTGCTCGTCGAGCGCGCCCCCGAACGCGGTGATCCGCGCCTCGACCTCGGCGAGCTCCTCCTCCGCCCGCCGCCGCGCCGCCCCTCCGAACCATCCCCCGAGCCGCGCCCAGGAGCGCCTGCCCTCGGCCATGCGACCACCCCCTTTGGGTGATCGTAAGCCTGGGCGAGGTCTGAAAACTCCCTGTCCCAGCCGTGCGCGAGCGGCCCGAGCCGCAACCCCCGCTCCAGCCGCTCCCACTGCGGCGCTCCGCCAGGCTCGACGCCACCGCTCCACCGGCCGTCGGAGAGCGTGCTCGATCACGAGCTCAGGTGCGCCACGAGTTCACCTTCGGCCGGATAGGGCCGCTCCTCGGGCAGCAGCCGGGTCGCGGAGTCCAAGTCCCGCTGCTGACGAGTGCGTGGATCTCGTGGGCGAGCGGCGTCACGTCGCTGATGGAGACCGTCCACTCGTCCGCGTAGCGTCGTACGGCCTCACCGGAGAGGCCGAGTTGCAGCGAGCGGTACGGCAGCGGCTGGAGGTGCAGATCACGCTCGGGGCCCCACTGGACGCGGGCCGGTGCACGCTTCAACTGGCGTTGCCAGGCGCTGCGGTCGGGGTGCAGCCCCTGCACGTAACTGGACAGGCATGCGTTGCGCAGCGCCCACTCGAAGCCGTCGCGAGCGATCTCGACAGCGAGAACGGTCTCTTGTCCTGTCTTCGTGCCCCAGCCGCAGCGGTACATCATCCACAGGAACGACGGCTTGATCCATGTCAAGCCGCGTTCACAACCCTTTGACGGGAGACGGTCACTGGACCGGAGATCGCGGCTGAGACCCGCCCGGGTCCGCACCCGTCAGCCGATCGAGTCCATGAAATCCAACATCCGGCGGTTGACCTCGTCCGCATGGTCGATCTGCGGTCCGTGACCGGTGTTCGAGACAATCTCGGCCCGGGCGCCCCGTATCAGCCGCGGAACGCGCTCCACTTGCCGCGCCGGATGCACAAGGAGGCTTCGCTTGCCGAGCACCAGATAGAGCGGGGTGCGGATGGTCGACAGTTCCTCTTCGGACAGGGGCAGCGGAGCCGGGCGGCGAATGCGGTAGGCGCGGACGCCCGCTCTGATCATCGCGCGCAGCTGCGGCACGTGCTGTGGGCCGGCGTCGTGTGGCGGCTCAGTTTTCGTCCTTCGTCCGGGAGCCTACGTCTCGTACTTGTGGCGAATCTACTTGCGGCATGCGTGCTTGCTGCGGTGTCTATGACTGCGGCAAGTGCGCTTGTGCTGCTCACTCTTGCGGCAGTCGCGATAGATGTCGCTGGCTTTGCGGGCAGTCAGATCGTTGCGCTCAGACGACTGGCCCGCGAACTGTCTTGACGAGTCGACGCGAGCGCAACCGGGGTGCTGGTCGCGCCGAGGCCCCTGCTACGTGAACGGTGAGCAGCCCGCGAACCTCATCGAGGCTCGCGTCGGCAGGTTGCAGTCCGTAGTAGACCCCGGATGAGGCCACGCCGGCCCCGTACGGTCGTAGAGTCCAACTTCGCTGGCGCTGGAAACATCCTCGGGCGTCACCACACAGCTTGAAGTTGTAAACCCGGCATGATGACTCACGTCATTCGATCCCGTTTCCACGCGGCGGGGAAGCGGCCCTCGCGAACCGCAGGCGTGCCGATCTCCGGGGGTACGCCTGGTAGACGGTGATGGTGGATGTTGTGTGGAGCGCGCGGATCCTGCGTTGCGGTTCTTCCATGGCGTACAGGGTGGTGCCGGTCGTTTCCCGCCTGCCATCGATTTTCGAACGCTCCAAGGCCGCGCCCTCACATCTCCGCGACCGCGACACCGGGCAGGCATGTCACTGACAGCACGGCCATAGTCTTTGCGGCCGCTGTCCCGCGTAGGTGGCTCAGCGCCTCAGCAAGACGACTCCGCCGTGGCACCGCGCCAACGGCGATCGATGCCACGGCCAGTCGGGCCGGACTCAGGCTGGTTCGGCTACTTCTCGGATACCTCCGGCGCCGGAGCGATGCCAGTCGGGCAAGACGCTCCCCAGTTCGTTTCGAACGGGGTACTCAGCTTGACCCCCGTCCCGCCCAGGCCGCAGTAGCCCGCCGGATTCTTGTCGAGGTACTGCTGGTGATATGCCTCCGCCGGATAGAACTCGCGGCCCTCGGCAGGGAGTAGTTCCGTGGTGATCCGGCCGTGGCCCGACGCCGTGAGGACCTTCTGGTACGCCTCACGGGAGGCTTCCGCGGCGGTCGCCTGGGCAGGGGAGTGGGTGTAGATCGCCGAGCGGTACTGGGTGCCGACGTCGTTGCCCTGGCGGAAGCCCTGTGTGGGGTCGTGGGACTCCCAGAAGACCTGGAGGAGGCGCTCGTACGAGAGCTTCTTCGGGTCGTAGACCACGCGGACCGCCTCCGTGTGGCCTGTCAGGCCCGAGCAGACCTCCTCGTAGGTGGGGTTCTCGGTGTGGCCGCCCTGGTAGCCCACGAGGGTCGTCCACACACCCGTCTGGAGCTGCCAGAACTTGCGCTCGGCGCCCCAGAAGCAGCCCAGGCCGAAGTCGGCGATCTCCAGGCCGTCGGGGTACGGGCCGATGAGCGGGTTGCCGAGGACGGTGTGGCGGTCGGGGACCTCGAACGCGGGTGTGTCCCGGCCCTTGAGCGCCTGCTCGGGCGTGGGCAGCTGCGGCGTCCGGCCGAAGAGCATGGGGGTCTCCCTGTCGATCTGAGGGGCGGGCCCGCCCGTCACAACGGGCCCGTCGGTTCCGCCGCTCTTGCGGTATGCGGGCGACGGCATCAAGGACAACGATCCTGGTGCCGCCCGCATTCCGGTGCACCGGTGTGTGCCGAGGGGCAATTCCGGCCCCGGGCCGGGGCCGGACGCGTGGGGCTCCTCAGTGGAGCAGTGTCGCCGGGCTTCCGCCGTTCGCCTCGTAGCCCGCCACGGCCAGAGCCCGGTAGACGGCGAACTCCGCCGCCGGGTCCGGGGACAGGGTCCACGGCAGCGCGCCCACATGGCCGTCGATGTGGATCAGCTGGGCCATCGCCTCCGCCCAGCGCTCGCTGCGGACGAGGAAGAACACCAGGAGGTGGCGGACATGCGCCAGCATCGGGTCGTCGGGGCGGGCTGCCTGGACCGCGAAGAGCGCGCCGTGGACCGCCTTCGTCACGACCTCGCTCTGGTAGAAGCTCCTGACCAGATTCACCTCGGGGAGGTGCTCGAAGACCGCGAACAGGGGCATCGCGGCCAGCAGCGAGCCCTGCGGGGCGCGGGCCGCGGCGGCTTCCGCGAAGGAATACGCCAGCACCCGCGAGCCGTGCCACTTCTCGCACCAGTAGTGCAGCGCCGCCAGGTGCGCCCCCATGTGGGCCGGTGCGCGGTCCAGGATCTTCAGCCACAGCTGTTCGAACTCCGGCTGCGGGTAGGCGAGTCCGCGGGCCACCGAGAGCTCGATGATGTAGGGGATCGGGTCGCCGGGGGCCAGCAGCGCCGCCTGCGCGCACGCCGCCTTCGCCTCCTCCATGATGATCCGGAAGTCGTCCGTTCCCGGCGTCGAGGTGCGCCACGCCTGCTGCACCAGGAACTCCGCCTGCACGGCCGCGCCGCCCGGGTCCTTGGGGGCCTCGGCCCGCCACACCCGCAGCCACTGGCCGCCCGGCGTCTCGCTCACCCCGCCCGGCCGCTGCTGGAGCTCCAGGGAAGCGGCACCCGCGAAGGCCTGCACGCGCTGCCAGCGCTCCTCGCTCTCCTTCTCCGTCCCGGCCAGGAGCTGCGCCGCCGCGCGGTAGTCCTGCGTGCGCTGCACCAGGTTCAGGACGTCCAGCAGGTCCTGGTCGGGGCCGGGCATCCGGATGTCCAGCTCCTCCTGGCGCACGAAGCCGTAGTTCGCCGGGTCCGCGGCGTCCGGGGTGCCCGGCGCGACCCGCTGGATGCCCGCGCGCCTGCGCAAGAGGACAGGAAGCAGAATCATGCTGAGCAGGGCCAGCGCCGTCAGGACCCAGAGAATCTCCATGCCTCAAGCGAACCAGACGGATCCGACACTTGGCCAACCCGGTCCGCGAGCCTGTGGAAAACCCCCCACCGCCGCACTTCGCCCATCTGCTCGCTCCGCCCGGCGCCCGGCATCGCGCGCCGTCATCGGCGCCGCGAGCGCACTACCCTCAGTGCTCATGAGTGACAGGCATATCAGTCAGCACTTCGAGACCCTCGCGATTCACGCGGGCAACACCGCCGACCCCCTCACCGGCGCGGTCGTCCCGCCGATCTACCAGGTCTCCACCTACAAGCAGGACGGTGTCGGCGGGCTGCGTGGCGGCTATGAGTACAGCCGCAGCGCCAACCCCACCAGGACCGCGCTGGAGGAGAACCTCGCCGCCCTGGAGGGCGGCCGCCGCGGCCTCGCGTTCGCATCCGGACTGGCGGCCGAGGACTGCCTGTTGCGTACGCTGCTCAGCCCCGGCGACCACGTGGTCATCCCGAACGACGCGTACGGCGGTACGTTCCGCCTCTTCGCCAAGGTCGTCTCGCGGTGGGGCGTGGAATGGTCGGTCGCCGACACCAGCGACCCCTCCTCCGTACAAGCCGCGCTCACCCCGAAGACCAAGGCCGTGTGGGTGGAGACCCCCTCCAACCCCCTGCTCGGCATCACCGACATCGCTGTCGTCGCCCAGATCGCCCGGGACGCGGGCATCAGGCTCGTCGTCGACAACACCTTCGCGACCCCCTACCTCCAGCAGCCGCTCGCCCTGGGCGCCGACGTCGTCGTGCACTCCCTGACCAAGTACATGGGCGGCCACTCGGACGTCGTCGGCGGCGCGCTGATCGTGAACGACCAGGAGCTGGGCGAGCAGCTGGCGTACCACCAGAACGCGATGGGTGCGGTCGCCGGCCCCTTCGACTCATGGCTGGTGCTGCGCGGCACCAAGACGCTGTCCGTCCGTATGGACCGGCACAGCGAGAACGCCGCCAAGGTCGCCGACATGCTCACCCGGCACGCGCGCGTGACGCGCGTTCTGTACCCGGGCCTGCCGGAGCACCCCGGTCACGAGATCGCCGCCAAGCAGATGAAGACGTTCGGCGGCATGGTGTCCTTCCGGGTCGAGGGCGGCGAGGAGGCGGCCGTCGAGGTCTGCAACCGCGCCAAGGTGTTCACGCTCGGCGAGTCCCTGGGGGGTGTGGAGTCCCTGATCGAGCACCCCGGGCGCATGACGCACGCGTCCGCGGCCGGGTCCGCCCTGGAGGTCCCCTCCGACCTCGTCCGCCTCTCCGTGGGCATCGAGAACGTCGACGACCTTCTGGAGGACCTGCAGCAGGCCCTGGCCTGGGCCTGAGTGCCCGGTCGCGCTGCGTTCGGTCACCACTTGCTGACCGGTGGAGTCGTCGTCGACGGCGGCTCCACCCAGGGGCGTGCCGTCCACGCCCAGATCACGAAGGCGAGGGTCGCGGCGAGCAGCGCCAGCCACATCAGGCGGCGCGCCACCGTGCGGCGGCGCAGCATACGGCCGCCGCGCCGCACCACCTCCGTGTGGAGGCCCGGGGGCACCTGGGGTGGTGTCCGCTCCAGCATCCGGCGCACGGCCGCCTCCCGCTCGTGCGGTTTCACCGGGCGCCTCCGTTCCTGTACGGCTTCGGGAGCGCGCCCGGGCAGGGCTTCGGGAGGGCGCTGCTCGCTCTCGGGCAGGGTTTGGCGGGGGTGCCTCTCGCCCACCTGTACGGCCCGTTCACGACGGCACCGTTCTGGCTCCGGGCACTGCCGGTGCCGCACTCCGTGGCGGATGCAGCAGCGTCGCCATCGCGCGCGCGTAGATCCCCTGTACCCGCTCGGAGGGCAGACCCAGTAGCGCCGCTGTCTGTTCCTCCGCGACGCCCTCGTACAGCCTGAGGACCAGGATCAGCCGCTCCTGGGGCGACAGGCGCGCGAGAACGCTGCCCGAGTCCGGGTGGTGCCGGCCGAGCAGCCCGTACCGGTGCCACGCCCCGTGCGCGAAGCGGGCGGCCAGATGCTGGCGTGCGCGGGCGTACGGATCCTCACCGCGCAGCCTGTCCCAGGACGCGTACGTCTGGGCGAGGGCCAGCGTCAGCAGACGCCGCGCACGCGGGTTGTCGGCGGGGGCCTCTGCGGTGAGCAGCGTGGCGGCGTGCAGCAGCCGCCCGGCCGCGCCCGCGACGAACGCCTCGAACTCCCGGGCCCGACGGCCGACTTGGGACGCATGCCGTTCTCGCACCGCTCCTCCCGCCTGAGGGCGATCCTGAAAGGACAAGACCCTGCCTCGTGCGGTGACGGCCGCGTGCGCACGGTGGGAGCACCCACGGCATGCCGGACCGCCGACGACAGGGATCCCGGATTCATATGATTCATATGAGACCGGTCGTACCCTCCCGGTCAAGAGCCGGGCAGTGTCCGCACGCGCGCGTGCGGGGATGACGACGGACGACGGGCCTGGGGCTCAGGACTCCGGCCGTGCCTCCGACGCCGGAACCCCCTGGGTGTTCTGCCGGGCGGACAGCGCGACATTGAACCGCGTGAGCAGGGTGCAGAACGCCTGCCGCTCCTCCGGTGTCCAATCGGTCGTCAGTTCGGCCACGAGCTGCCGCCTGGAGCAGCGCACTTCGCCCAGGCGCGACAGCCCGCGGGGGGAGAGCTGGAGCACCACCGCGCGTCCGTCCTCCGGGTGGGAGGTGCGCTTGACGAGACCGGTGTCGACCAGCGGGGCCACCTGCCGGGTGACCGTCGACGAGTCGATGCCCATGCTCGCAGCGAGCGCCTTGACGCCCATCGGCCCCTCCAGGTCGAGGCGGTTGAGCAGCAGGTATGCGGCGCGGTCCATGGAGTTGCGCACCTGCCCGACCCCGCCGAGCCGCGTCTGTTCAGCGCGCCGCGCGAACACCGCGACCTCGTGTTGCAGCACGTCCAGGAGACCGGTGTCACCGGCGATCGTCATGTCCATCGACATGTCAGGTGTTGTGGGCATGGCCGGGGGCTCACTTCATGCGTGGGAGCTGAGTGTGGGGGACAGAGTACGCGGCCGGGGCACAGGTCGTACCGGTGCTGCGCAAAACCCGTACCAGGCCTTGGGTCATACCTGATGCGGACGGGCGTGACCTGCGAAACTGGTGGTCATGAGCTACAGCACGGCCGACTCCGTGGCGGCAGTGACACTGGACGACGTACGAGGCGCCCAGAAGATGCTGTCAGGGGTCGCGCGGGTCACCGCCATGGAGGGCAGCAGGTACCTGTCCCGGCTGGTCGGCGCGCCGGTGCACTTCAAGTGCGAGAACCTCCAGCGGACCGGGTCGTTCAAGCTGCGCGGCGCATACGTGCGCATCGCGGGGCTGCTGCCCGAGGAGCGCGCCGCGGGCGTCGTCGCGGCGAGTGCGGGCAACCATGCGCAGGGCGTGGCCCTGGCCTCCTCCCTGCTCGGCGTGCACGCGACGGTCTTCATGCCGACGAGCGCCCCGCTGCCGAAGATCAGCGCTACCCGCGAGTACGGCGCCGAGGTGCGGCTGCACGGCCAGGTGGTGGACGAGACGCTGGCCGCCGCGCAGGAGTACGCGGCCGGGACGGGCGCGGTGTTCATCCACCCGTTCGACCACCCGGACATCATTGCGGGCCAGGGCACGGTCGGCCTGGAGATCCTGGAGCAGTGCCCCGAGGTGCGGACGATCATCGTCGGCGTCGGCGGCGGCGGACTGGTCGCCGGCATCGCCACCGCGGTGAAGGCGCTGCGCCCGGACGTACGGGTGGTGGGCGTGCAGGCGGAGGGCGCGGCCGCGTATCCGCCCTCGCTGGCGGCCGGGCGCCCGGTGCCGGTCAGGCATCCGGCGACCATGGCCGACGGCATCAGGGTGGGGCAGCCCGGCGATGTGCCGTTCGGGATCGTCCGCGACCTGGTCGACGAGGTCCGAACGGTCTCCGAGGACAACCTCTCCAGCGCGCTGCTGCTCTGCCTGGAGCGAGCCAAACTGGTGGTCGAGCCGGCGGGCGCGAGTTCCGTCGCGGCGCTGTTGCGCGAGCCGGACGCCTTCGAGGGCCCGGTCGTGGCGGTGCTGTCCGGCGGCAACGTGGACCCCGTGCTGCTGCAGCGCGTACTGCGGCACGGCATGGCCGCGGCGGGCCGCTATCTCGCGGTCCGGCTGAGGCTCACCGACCGCCCGGGCGCCCTCGCGACGCTTCTCGGGGCGTTGTCGGTGGCCGACGCTAACGTCCTCGATGTGAGCCACGTGCGGACGGATCCGCGGCTGGGGCTCACGGAGGCGGAGGTCGAACTGCACCTGGAAACGAAGGGCCCGGAGCACTGCGCGGAGGTCGGGCAGGTGCTGCGGGAGGCGGGCTACACGGTCATCGACTGAGTCCGGAGCCGGGCGCGTAGCCGTTTGGGAAATCCATTGAGAGACGCGATACATCGCGTTATGGTGTTGTTGCGCCACGAAGAAGAACCTGCTCTGCCCGATCCCCAAAGACGTGGAGAACTCATATGCCGGGCGCCATCTACGCCGAAGGCCTGGTGAAGCACTTCGGTGACGTAAAAGCCCTGGACGGCGTCGACCTCGATGTCCCCGAGGGCACCGTGCTGGGCCTCCTCGGGCCGAACGGCGCGGGCAAGACCACGACGGTCCGCTGTCTTACGACCCTGCTGCGCCCCGACCGCGGCACGGCGATCGTGGCCGGGATCGACGTCCTCAAGCACCCTGACGCGGTGCGCCGCTCGGTCGGCCTGTCCGGGCAGTTCGCCGCGGTCGACGAGTATCTGACCGGCCGCGAGAACCTCCAGATGGTGGGGCAGCTCTACCAGATGAGGGCGAAGGCGGCGAAGCAGCGGGCGGCCGAGCTGCTGGAGCAGTTCCACCTCACGGACGCCGCCGACCGCCCCACGAAGACGTACTCCGGCGGTATGCGCCGCCGGCTCGACCTCGCGGCCGCTCTGGTGGTCCGGCCCCCTGTGATGTTCATGGACGAGCCGACGACCGGCCTCGACCCTCGCAACCGCCAGCAGTTGTGGGACGTCATCAAACAGCTGGTCTCCGGCGGTACGACGCTGCTGCTGACCACCCAGTACCTCGAAGAGGCCGACCACCTGGCGCACGACATCTGCGTCGTCGACCACGGCCGGGTCATCGCCCGCGGCACCTCCGACCAGCTCAAGGCGCAGACGGGCGGAGAGCGCGTCGAGGTCGTGGTGCGGGATCGCGGGCACATCACGGCCGCCGTCGAGGTCCTGAGCGGCTTCGGCAAGGGCGAGACAACTGTCGAGGAGCACACCCGCAAGCTCACCGTCCCCGTCAGCGGCGGTGCCAAGCTCCTCGCCGAGGTCATCCGCGAGCTGGACAGCCGCGACATCGAGATGGACGACGTCGGACTGCGCCGCCCCACTCTGGACGACGTCTTCCTGTCCCTGACCGGTCATCTCGCCGAGGAGAAGCCCGGAGAGAGCAGCGAGGCCGAGGGTCCCAAGGCCCGCAAGCACACGAAGGAGCCAGCCCAGTGAGTGCCGTCCACGACGCCGTGCCCGTCGCGGCACGCACGAACCCCGTCAGTCAGCTCGTCCATGACTCCCTGGTCGTCGCCAAGCGGAACCTGATTCGCATGACCCGGATTCCGGATCTTGTTCGCTCGTGTCGGCCAGGTTTCATCTCGCCGCGCACCCGAGACCTGGACGTGAGCGGGCTTGAAGCTTGGAAGGAGCAGGCGAAGTGAGCGCCATGAACGACTCCCTGGTCATCGCCCACAGGAACTTGATCCGCATGGGCCGGATTCCCGAAATGCTCGTTTTTGGGCTTCTTCAGCCGATCATGTTCGTGGTGCTGTTCACCTATGTGTTCGGCGGCTCGATCCGGGTCGGCTCGTCCATCTCTCCCCAGGCCTACCGCGAGTTCCTGATGGCCGGCATCTTCGCCCAGACCGTCACGTTCGCCACGGCGGGCGCGGGTGCGGGCATCGCCGACGACATGCACAAGGGCCTCATCGACCGCTTCCGCTCCCTGCCGATGGCACGTGGTGCGGTGCTGACCGGGCGTACCCTCGCCGACCTGGTGCAGACGGCGCTCACCCTGATCGTCCTGGCGATAGTCGCTGTGATCGTCGGCTGGCGCACGCACGAGAATTTCGGCAAGGTGCTCGCCGGATTCGGCCTGCTCCTGCTCTTCGGTTACGCGTTCTCGTGGATCGGCGCGCTCATCGGCCTGTCCGTGCGCACTCCTGAAGCGGCGACCTCGGGCGGTCTGATCTGGCTGTTTCCGCTGACCTTCATCTCGAACGCGTTCGTGGACGCGAACCAGATGCCGGCCTTCCTGCGGCACATCGCGGAGTGGAACCCGTTCAGTGCCACCGTGCAGGCGTGCCGTGAGCTGTTCGGCAACCTTCCCCCGGGCTTCCGGACGCCCGATGCCTGGCCCATGCAGCACCCCGTGTGGGCCTCGCTGATCTGGTCGGCCGTGATCATCCTGCTCTTCCGCACGCTCGCGGTCCGCAAGTACCGCCGGGCACACGGTTGACGGCCCCGCCTTCCCGATGCTGTTCGCCCAAGTTGGCTGGGTTGCAGGTGGTCTGAGTAGGCCTCTGACCAGAGACAACGATATGCGCGAAGTCCCCTCCAAGCGAGAAGGAGGGGACTTTCTTGTGTTTAAAACTGCGTTCCTCCGCTACGGGATGTCGGTACCCTTGGCGAAACCGCTGGTTTGACTTCGATGTTTGGTGCTTAGCTCCTTCTTGTAAGGGCGGGCCCGTTTTGGAGGTCGCAGCACACCCAGACTGCCTGCTAATTCCATGTACCACAACATTGCACGTCGATAATCCACGAGGTACGCATGTCGACTAAGAAGAAGACAGTAGTCTTTCGACCTCAAGGCGAATTCCTGGCTACAACAGTTCGCGACTGGCCGATCATGGAAACGGTGGATGGCTTCATCGGGCATGAGAGAGACCTAGTCCACGTCAAAGCTGTAGACCTTAAAGCTGCCCTGCGGTCATACAGGAAATATATGTGGGGTGAAGATGCTGAAGGGAGTATGGATCTTGCAGTAACGAATATTAATGACGAGTATTTCGACGACGAAGCCCCTCCCGGAGGCATCCGCTTCAGTCTCAGACAAGACGATCTCATCCTAGAGTTAGAATTCTGGTCCATGGAGTACCTTGATGAGGACGAAGAGCCTGAAGTTGTGGACGCTTATATTCGTGCATTAGGGCCTTACCTGAAGCGTGCCAAGACGGAATTTTTGGGTTGGGAGCGCAGTCATGACTACCCGGCATCCCCATTCCTGATCAAGATCAATCTCCGTCCACCGACTCGCGGGAAGACGCTCAAGGAGATCTACGGCATCGGAGAGGGCGCTATTGCTCTTCTTGCTGCGCTTCAAGGTGCCACTCTGACTCGTGAAACGACCCTCAATTTGCTGCGTGCGGGAAACGCAAGCGTCCTGATTGGACAGCCTGAGGGTCCGTGGTTGGATGTCAAGTCGGATCACTATAATCTTAAATCCGCATCGGGGAAGATCTCGCTTGCCCAGGCTGTTGCTCGTTTCGCGAACGCGGAACATGGCGGAATCGTAGTCGTTGGCATGAGGGGCAAAAAAGTGCCGGGCGGAGAGGAGATCAGAGGCATTTGTCCTGTGCCCTTGGATAAGGGAGTTCTCCGTGCATATCAGTATGCCGTCGAGCATCACCTCTACCCGCCGCCTGATTACCTAGATATTGAATCAGTTGAGATCGACGGTGGCATGCTCGTTCTCATCCATGTACCTCCGCAGCCAGAAGAATTGAAGCCATTCTTGGTGCATGGGGCCATAGTTGAAGGATCAGTCGAGGGGGCTTTCATTAGCATTATCCGACGGCGCGGCGAGAGTTCGATCCCTATCACGGCACCTGCGATCCATGCCACGCTGGCCGCAGGAAGAGCTCTCTTGCGGCGGGGGAATGTCGACAACGGCGATAATGCTAAGGGATCGTGAGGGCGTCATCTAATTACTGCTCCGGTGCTCCGGTGATGGAACCCTGGCAGAACACTCACTCCTTCATTTCTCCTCCAGGGTTGCCCTTAACTAGCCGCCTCATCTGTCGTACAGCCTCGGCGACCTCGACCCTCATTTGGGCGGTAAACGGCCATCTTCCGCTTTTGCGGAGATTGCAGTCGGCGCACGCGGGACGAAGGTTGGCCAGAGTGTGTGCCCCACCCTTGGACAAAGGCTTGTAGTGATCGATCTGAAGCACGACTGTCTCTTCGTCAAACAGGTGACCACAAATCCAGCAGGCGCCGCCGAACTGGTCCACGAGATTCTGAAGCTGATCTTGCGTTATGTGCTCAGCCTCGGCGAGCCGTTTGATAGCGCGACGGCGTGACTCGGCCCGTCTGCCAGCCGCGCGCCGAGATTCACGCACTGCTGGGTCCTTGCCTCGCTCGCGATGCCTTTGTGCTCTTTCCTCGGCATGTCTCAGATGACTCTCGCGGGCCTTTTGGCTGCTCCAATCAGGGTGGGTAAGGTGGTATGCTCTCGTCTTTTCGATCTTTGCCGATGGATTCTTCAGATACGCCTCGCGCCCGCGCCGATTCCGCTCATCCCGGCGAGTGTCGTCGTATTCCTTCACACACGGCTTGCAACGGGGACGCCGACCGTCCGATGATCCGCTGTCCTTGTGGAAATCGTCTAAAGATTTCACCTCGCCGCAGACGGTACACCGCTTAGTACCAGCTTCCGGTGTGGCAGTCTTGCGTCGGTCGTGGCCACAGGAGCTACTAGAGCGACCGGCCGAGTAGACGTCTATCTCTTTGATGCTGCCACAGGAACACTTGGCCACTGCTCGACGGCTGGGAGGACCTTCATAAGAGACAATCTCCCATTCCCCTACTTTGTCGCCGACCTTCGTTCTGTGCATTCTGCGCATGCATCCGCAGGAGATTGTCTTTCCGTGGAGTAGTGAAGAGGCGTATACCTCGCGCTCGGTTCCGCACCGGCACTGCACTCGGTAGCGAGCTCCCCCGCTGTGTGCCTGGACTGCCCAGAAGCCGAACTCATCTCCCACCTTGATCATTCGTCAATATTACTGTGGAGCAACGGCAATTGGGTGCTGGATGGAGATGCTGCTATTGGGTTGGCTGTCGGGGTGGTCTCGCGCCTCCGCGAGAGACCTCGGTACCGTCGACGTCGAGTCCGGCGCACGTCGGGTTGGTCACCCGTAGGCGTGCGCTGGTTGATCGCGCGCGATTAGGGGAGCTGGTGCGGGCATGGCGGTTGACGCTGCTCGAACGCAAGAAGGGTTCACGTCGGCGGGGGCTGCGCGGGTGATGGCCGCCGCGTGCCGGGCTGCAGGGCTCGACGGCAGAGGCGCGGAGTTGATCCGTCTCGGGGAAAACGCGTTGTTTCGGCTGGCATCCGTGCCAGTGATCGTGCGCGTGGCTCGGGGGGAAGAGTGGCTATCCAAAGCCCGCACCGAAGTGGCCGTATCGCGGTGGCTGGCGGAGGAAGGGTTCCCGGCGGCTCGGATCGTTGAGGACATGGAGCAGCCGTTCTTGATCGATGACCACCCGGTGACCTTCTGGCATCTGATCGTCGAGGGCGGCCGTAAGGCGACGTATGGGGAGCTGGGTGGGGTTCTGCGGGACCTGCACTCGCTGACCGTGCCGGACAATCTTGTGCTGCCGTCGTTCGAGCCCTTCGGCAAGCAACAGCTACGGCTCGACCGTGCGGTGATCCCGGACGACGACAAGGTCTTCTTGCAAAAGCGCTGGCGTGAACTGCAAGACAAGTACGCCGACTTGAGGTTCGAGTCGCCGAAGGGGCCGGTACATGGGGATGCCCACGTGCAGAACCTCATGGTGGACGATCAGGGGCGCGTGGTCCTGATCGACTTCGAGTGCTTCTGCTACGACCACCCTGAGTGGGATCTCATGGTTACATCGGTCGAGCACCACAGCCTTGGGTGGCAGACCGACGAGCAGTATGCCGACTTCGTGGCCGCGTACGGGCGCGATCTGTACGACTGGCACGGGTACGAGACACTGCGCGGTATCCAAGAGTTCGGCATGACGACGTGGCTCATGCAGAACGTGCAGGAAGACGAGGAAACCGCGGCTGAGTACCGCCGGCGCATCGCTGGCCTGCGCGATGACGATGCGCCTCGGGACTGGCGGCCCTGGTAGCTGCTACTCGTCGTCCTCGTCCAGGCGGGCTAGCGCGTCGTGCACCTTCTCGTTGAAGGCGGCCACGGTGGGGTTCGTCGCGTGCACGCTGACTTCGCTCTGGAAGTCGGTTACGTAGCGCTGGAAGCGGGTGGACTGGAGGGAGTCGCCGCCGTCGACTGCGAGGCTTGCAGCGGTGACGGCGGCTTCCAGTTCGCCGTTCAGTAGCTGGCTCTGGGCGAGCACCATGCGGCAGAAGCCGAGGGTGCGGGCGTACTTCAGGTCGGTGCTGTCCACGGCGCGTTGGGCCTGTTCGACGGCTTCGCGGCGCATCTTGAGGTCGCGGAAGCAGTGGCAGAGTTCGCCCATGAGTTCCGCTTCGTCGAAGTAGCTCAGCCACGCCGGGTCTTCGGCGGTATCGGCACGCTGGAAGTGGTGTTCCGCCTCCATCATGGCTCGGCTCGCCGCGATGCCGTCGCCTGCGTTGGACAAGGCGCGGGCCTCCATCGCCGCGTAGTTCGCCATAGCGCGCGGTGTGGCTTGTCCCTTGGCGCCTTCGACGGCGGCGCGGGCTAGCTGGATGGCCTGGGCGTGGTTGCCGAGGTAGTTGGCCTGGTGGCTGAGGTTGCCGAGGATGCGGGCGCCGAACATGCGGTCGTCGATGACCTGGGACAGGCGCAGCGTGGATGTGAGGTAGCGGTGGGCCAGGCGGTGATTTCCGGCGTCGTACGCGGTCCACGCGAGTAACTGGGAGACCTCAGCGGCGGCGCCGAATAAGGCGGTCCCCACCTTCTCGCTGTAGCTCGCGTCCAGCAGGGGTAGCACCTCGTGCCGGAAGTAGTGGCGTAGAGCCTTGTGGCCGTGACCTCCGCCGTACTTGAAGTCGAGCGCCATGAATGTCCCGGCGGCATCCCTGATCGCGCGGACGTCGCGCATGCCGACTCGTTGGTGAGCGGGTTTGTCGGCTTGGATGCCGTCGGGGCGCGCGATCATCCATGACAGGACGGCGGCGCTGAGATCGCCCTCGGCGATGATCAGTTGATCCGAAGCGGGGGTGCCGGCGCGCTCCTGGGCGAGCCCGTCAAGCATGGACAGGACCTCGGGGACAGTGCTCGGGTAGCCGATGGGCTCAGGAGCCGTCGCCTTGGTGTGGTCGAAGAAGCCGAGATCACCCGGCGTGATGCGGCGCCCGAGCTTGGCCGAGAGCACGTCTGCCATGATCGCCGCTGTCTGTGGCCTGATGCCCGCGCCGTCTCGCCACCGCTTCACCGCGATGTGCGTTGTACCCAGGTCCATGCCACGCCGGGCGGCCTCGTCCGTCATGCGTTTCGCAAGGCCCTTGTTCGAGACCGTCGCTTCGTCCATGACAGCGATCAGCTGCACATTTGGCTCTCGGCTCATGCTCCCCTGCCAACCCGAGAATTACGGCGAGTATCCATCCTGTCACAGGGATACCGGCTTGGGGGTTCATTCGTGAACCCCCCTCGCGTTTGCCAGTGTTCACGTGAACCCTCCGGTGAACGCTCCCGGCGACGCGCCCCGCGCCGTGTACTGGCTTGGCCACGGCAAGCCGTGTGCAGAGGCCATCTGAGGTTCGAAAGGGGACGTGATGGGTGCGAGGAATGTCGAGCAGCGCAAGTACTTGGCGAGCGAACTGGATGCGTACGCGCACTGGTTCACCGCGCCGGACCCGTCCTCGGGCGGGTGCTTCCTGGCGCTCACCCTCTTCGCCGAGTTCTCCGACACCGTGCGTACGGCACGAGACATGACGGCCGCCTTCCTGCGGAGCGCAGGTGCTGACCAGATCGTCGATGACGCCCGGCTCGTAGTGTCGGAGCTTGTCGGCAACGTGGTGAATCACGTTGTGCCGGACCGCTGCTTGGCGCTTCCTGGTGGCGGTCGGCGCATCGATGTGACGTTCAAGCTGTGGCCGAAGTGGCTGTTCATCGGCGTTGCTGATGAGGACTCGACGCCTCCCATGCTCCCGGTCGGCGAGCCCTTCGCCCCGCAGCTAGTGGGAGAGCTGTCGGAGGCAGTGTTGCCCGACAGTGGTCGCGGACTGCTGATCGTTCAGCGGCTCGCCACTTCGGTCTGGTGGACCCCGGAAGACAAGGGCGGAAAAACGGTGTGGTGCCGCTTCGACTTCGACGGCGGAAGCGAGGGCGAACTGCTCTCCTGATCTCCGGGCCGTCGCCCCTGTGCTGCTCCCTCGCGATCGGGAGAGGGCGATGGGCCGGGCCTGGGCCGGAGTCTGACCTCTCTGGCCAACGGGGCGCGGCTCCTCTGTGACCGGCAGGGGCTCTCTGCTCGCACCCGGGGCTCCCCGCCCGTAAGGGGAGCCGCGCTCCACAACCGAATACCGAGACCGGGCCACCCCATCAGCCCTGGAAAGCGAAGGGTGGCCCGGCAGGGGACGCAGCGGTCCCCGGTGCCTGATGGTACCGGGGTCGTTGCGCTGCGTCGCATCTGGCTCTGGATCCAAGGAAGTTGATGGTCCGATATCTGGAGCAGGGCTGAGGTGGACAAGGTGACTGGCGAGGGTGAGAACTGGCTCAGCGAGGGCCTGGACGACATCGCGGGCGCGGATTCTGGCCTGTGGGTGCCTGGCGTCGACTACATGGCGGGCTGGAGGGAAGCGCGGGAGGTTGCGGACCGACTGAACCGCGCGCTCTTGAGTGTGGGCTTCGAGTTGTCCGCCGTGCGGGCCGTCGCCTCGACGAACGGGGACGGGAGTGGGGTCGTGCGCCTGGCGGGGTGGCCGGGTGCCGTGGACCGGCTTGCTCAGCTCCTGGAGGTGTGCGCGGACGGCCATGGTGGTGCAGCGTGAGGGGTCTTTTCGCTGGTGAGCGGTGCGGGTGGGCACGTCGCCGGCCGGAGAGACTTTGGGCTGGAGCTGCCATGGGGCGAGTGAACAGGGGGCCTTACGCTGGCCCGGCGAATCGGGCAGGCACTGGTCCTGCCCGCGTTTGTGCCCGATGGGCCCCCTGTTCTTCGAGGCTCGCCCCATGGTGGCTGCCTAAAGTCTCGGAGGCCGTCGACCCCCAGCCCCGGTTGCCCCGGCCTGCGACGGCTGGTCGACGCCTCGACTCCTTGGGCGTGCTGCGGTCTGGGGCGCTCGGCGCCCGGACGGGACCGGCGGCCACGCCGCACGCCCGGCCGGGGCGGCCGGGCGCCCCGGCGCGCCGCAGGCGCGCCCTTGAGGAAGTAAGGGCTGTTTCGACCGATGCTCTTTGCAGGTCAGGTGCGGGTGCGTCGTGCGGGCTGCTTGTCGGCGGTGATCCGGTAGGCGAGTTCGGCACGGTCCGCGCCAAAGCGCAGTTCTTCGAGGAACAGTGGGCGGTCGTCGGTGCCGTGCGCGACGCGGGCAATGTGCAGGATCGGGGTGGCGTCCGGGAGCTGGAGCGTGGTCCGCTCGTCGGGCAGCGGCATGTGCGCGCGTACCGTCTCGGTCCAGGTCAGCTTGTGGCCGTCCTGGGTGAGCAGCCGGTAGATCTCGGCCGGGTGCGAGCACGGCTCCTCGGCGAGCAGCGGTACGGCTTCGGCCACCTCGAAGGGGATCAAGGTTCGGTGCATCGCACGCGTGCCGGTTCCGGGGTCCACGAGCAAGCGGTCACACCCGAACAGGGCCTCTTCCTCGCCGAGTCCGAGCAGCCGGCCGGTGATCTTCGTGGTGCGAGTGCGGTAGGCGCTCGGCTCCTCGGATTCCTGCCAGATGTCGCCACCCGGCATGACGAACGCGCCGTCGGTGGTGCGGCTGATGCGGCGCTCGATGGTGAGGACGGGCTGTCCGCTGGAGCGCACGAAGCTGCCCTTGCCGTGGCGGACGTCGATCAGGCCTTCCGCGCGCAGAGCCGCGATCGCGTTGCGGACGGTCGGCCGCGAGACGCCGTAGCGGGCCATGAGCTGTGCTTCGGACGGAAGCAGGGAGTCGGGTGCGAACTCGCCGGACAGGATCGCTTCTCGGATCGCTGCGGCCACTTGCTGGTAGAGGGCTCCGGGGCGCTGGATCTCCGACATCTCGGTATCTCCGGGTTCGTGTCGTAGTCACGTCGCACGCGCGACATCACTCGTCAGCATAAGTACTTGCACTCTCGCCGTACAGAGCCTCATAGTCATCACTCGTAAGGACAAGTGACGTCAGTACATCACTGGCGTCTCGACTGGCCAGGGAGGCCAAACAAGATGCAGTCCATTCCTGTGGACACGACGCGACTGGGCGTACTGCGGTGCGCCATCGCGCCTGAAGCGAAGTTCAGCAACCCCGAGACGCAGGAGGTGAAGAGGGACCGGGACGGCAACCCGGTCTGGACCGTGGCCGTTACCGTGCGGCAGGACCGGCGACGTATCTCCGTCATCGAGATCGCCGTCAGTGGTCAGCCGAAAGGCATCGAGGAAGGGCAGGTCGTCAAGGTCACCGGGCTGACGGCGTTCATGTGGTCGATGGGTGACCGGCACGGCGTCAGCTTCCGCGCCGACGCGATCACGCCCGTGCACGCCGGTCCGGCGAACACCAAGGGCGGTGACGCCTGATGAGCCCGATCCTCCTAGCCTTCGCCCTGGCGGCGCTGGCCTGGGTGCTGGTCGTCGGGGACCTGGTGCGTCGGCACCGTCCGGCCTGGCACTGGTACCTCGTCGGCTACCCGGTCACCGCGTGCCGGGTGGTGTTCACCTGGCGCAAGGTCGCCATGCTCAACGACCTCGCCGTCTCCCGCCGGCCCCCGCGCGGCCTGCTCGGCGACCTGGTCGTGAAAGGCGATCCGCTGCGCCCGGTGGCTCCCCGGGTCTCGTTCCCGCGCGCCACGCGTCTGGGGCTGACCGTGATCGTGCGGCTGCACGCGGGCCAGACCCCCGCGACGTACATGAAGGCGGCGGATGCGCTGGTGCATGCGTGGAAGGTCCACGCAGTGCGGGTCACCTCGCCAGAACGCGGGCTCGTGCTCCTGTCGGCGACGGCCACGGACCCGCTGGAGCGTCCTGGTTTCGCGACAGCCCCCGCCGCATTGCTCTCCGCTCTCATCGGTGCCTTGGAGACCGGCGGCGCCTGGGTGATGAACCTGCGGCTCGTTCCGCACTGGCTCATCGTGGGGGCAACACGGTCGGGCAAGTCCACTCTGCTGGCCCGGCTGATCACGCAGTTGGCGACTCAGCCGGTTGCCCTGGTCGGTATCGACTGCAAGGGCGGTATGGAACTTGGCCTGTTCGCCGGGCGGTTGAGCGCGCTGGCCACCTGCCGCAGAGAAGCGGTGGCCGTGCTCTCCGCCCTCGTGGTCGACATGCAGGACCGGATGAGTGCGTGCCGGTCGGCCGGGGTTCGCTCGATCTGGGAGCTGCCCGAGAAGTTGCGGCCAGTGCCGGTAGTCGTGATCGTCGACGAGATCGCGGAACTGTACCTGTCCGACGGCACGCGGGAGAGCAAGGCGGAGGCAGAGCAGTGCTCCACGCTGCTGCTGCGCCTGGCCCAGCTCGGTGCGGCGCTCGGCATCCATCTGGTGGTCGCCGGTCAGCGCGTCGGCTCCGATCTCGGCCCCGGCGTCACCGCCTTACGTGCCCAACTGGGCGGCCGGATCTGCCACCGGGTCAACGACCCCGGCACGGCAGAGATGACTCTCGGAGACCTCAACAAGGACGCCGTGACCGTCGCTCAGTCGATCACAGCCGAGGAACAGGGCGTCGCGGTCTGCACCAGCCCGGATGGCGGCTGGAGCCGCGCCCGCTCACACCTCACCCCCACGGAAGAGGCCGTGTCGACGGCGCTGAAGCACTCCGGCATGACCCCCCAACTGCCCGCCATAGACCGCGCACTCGCGGCACTGGAAGGAGACGACAAGTGATCAGCGAAGGTACGGCGTTCACGTTCTCGGTGATCTTCGGGATCATCACCGTCCTCCTCGTCCGCTCCCGCGACGTGCGCGCCTGGGAAGCGGTCTGCGTCGGCCTCTTCGGCATCTACCTCGGCCAGACCCCCGTGTTCCTCACCGTCCACGAACTCCTCACCTGGCTCATCAACGGCTTCTCCCACACCTGAACAGAAAGGACGCACGGCCATGACCATGCGCCGCGTGAGGTGCCCCCACTGCAAAGGCGACGGGGCCCGCAAGACCTGGACCGGACGCCTGCACCGCTGCCGCATCTGCCGCGGCACCGGAACCATCCACTGAACCCGCACCGCCCGGCCACACACGCAAGGAGTACCACCCATGGACGACACCGCGCCACCCACCCTCATCCGTGCCGCTCCGGCGGCCCACCCCGAAAGGGCACCACCATCACCCCGGAGTACACCCCGGCTGACCGGCGCGCCGCCCTAGACCGTGCGGCGCGCCTGCGTCAGCTCACCGAAGCAGACCGCGACGCCATCCGCCTCGCCCAAGACCCCAAGTTTCCCCGCTGGCTGGAGCAGATCACCGCAACCGGTGGCTGCTCCCACCCCATCCACCTCTCCGGCTCGACCACCACCCTGGACGCGTCGACCGGCGAGATCATCCGTCACTACGACACCCGCGACGAACCCGGCGAACGCCTCCTCGTCCGCTGCCGCAACCGCCGCGTAACCGTCTGCCCCGCCTGCTCTCGCCTACACGCCGGGGACACCTACCACCTCGTCCGCGCGGGCCTCCTCGGCGGCAAGAACGTCCCCGGCACCATTCGCAACCGGCCCCGGCTCTTCATTACCCTCACCGCGCCCTCCTTCGGACCCGTGCACCGCGCGGGAGACCGATGCCGCCCCCGCCGCGACGGCGGAACCTGCGAACACGGACGGCCCCTTGGCTGCGGCGCCATCCACGCGTCGGATGCGCCGGTTGTCGGCCAACCGCTCTGCCCCGACTGCTACGACTACACGAGCCACGTGCTCTGGCACGCACACGCCTCCAAACTGTGGGACCGCTTCGTCATCGACGTCCGGCGGCGCCTCGCCTCCTCAGTCGGCCTCGTACAGTCCCGCTTCGCACTGCACGCCCGGCTGTCCTTCGCCCGCGTCGCCGAATACCAGAAACGCGCCGCAGTCCACGTCCACGCCGTCGTACGCCTCGACGGCCCGACTGGACCCGACGACGAACCCCCCGCCTGGGGCACTCCAGACCTACTCATCGACGCCGTGCGCGCCTCCGCCCGGCGGGTCCTGGTTCACACGCCCTACAGCTTGGCCGTGGGTGAGCTGGCCTTGCGCTGGGGCGCCCAGGTCGACGCCCGGCCCCTGCACGCCAACGGTGACGGACCCGACGATGACGCGGTCGCCGCGTACGTCGCCAAGTACGTCACCAAGGGAGCGAGCGAGACCGGCGCCGGCACCGACCACCCACTCACCACCCGGGACGACATCGAGTCCGTACCCGTCAATGCGCACGTTCGCACCCTCATGCGTACCTGCTGGCGCCTTGGCAAACTCCCCGAGTACGAGCCACTGCACCTACGCACATGGACTCACACACTCGGCTATCGCGGCCACATCCTCACCAAATCCCGTGCCTACTCCACCACCTATGCGGCCTTGCGTGCCGACCGCGCTGCACACCGAGCGAACGGTGAGCAGTTGGGAGAAGGAACAGTCACAGAAGCCACTTGGCGCTATATCGGCTCGGGCTACACCCCTGGTGCCGCCCAACTCGCTGCCGGAATTGCGGAAGACCTCGCCCAAAACCGTGAGTTCGCTCGCGAAGCAAAGCACGAACAGTGGTGGGGCGAATGAGCTGTCCGAAGAGGAAGCAGCCGCAGCCTGGCGAAGTTGTTTCTCGCTGGCGCGCTGTTGAGTGGGGGGAGAGTGAAGAGCGGCGTTTGGCTGCTCTTTTGTTCGGAAGCCTCTCCAACAGGACTAAGCGGCCCGGAACTTACCGGAGAACGCCTGCCTAGTAGCAAGTTGGGCCGCTACCCTGATGGGACATCACATGGAGGTCCCAGGGGGTTGCCGCCCCCTGGGACCAGGCCAGTCAAGGACCGGCCTGCCAGTCACGGAGGGACTGACATGGGGAAGGGTACCGTCATGCGCGGGCGCCGGACTGCTCGGGGCGTGATTCGGGTAGCCATCTACCTTCGCGTATCAACCGCGAAGCAGGTCGAGGGGTACGGCCTCGACACTCAGGAGAAGCAGTGCAAGGCATGGCTGAACTACAAGCTCGGCCCCGGCAAGTACGAGATTCACAAGGTTTACGTCGACGGTGGAGAGTCCGGAAAGAAGGACTCACGGCCTGGCCTCGACGAGATGACCGAAGCAATTGAAAGAGGTCTCATCGACCTCGTTGTCTTCGGCAAGTTGGACCGCATCGGACGGACCATGGAGGACATCCACCTCTGGGTGTTCAACGCTACCAAGCACCACAAGATCAGGGTCGCTACGGCGGATGGCCGACTGGACAGTGACGACGAACTGTTCGGCATCATGCTCAGCCTGCTGTCGTACATGGCGGAGCTGGAACATACCTTGATCCTCGAGCGAACTACGGGCGGTCGGGATCAGAAGTTGGCTGCTGGCGGTTGGCCTCTTGGACAGCCCCCGTACGGTGTGACCCTCAGTGGCAAGGGTGGCAAGGCGGTTCCGGTCCTCTGTGAGGACGAGGTACGGGTGATCGACCTCGCCGCGAATCTGATCGTGGATCTCGGTTACTCGCGGGATGAGGCTGCCGAGCACCTGAACGACCTCGGTATCCGCACCCGTAAGGGCTTGCTGTGGACCGGTGCGAACCTGGCTGGGCGGGTCAACTCCACAGCCCTTGACGGATACGTAGAGTTCCGCATCGAGCGCACCACTGATGACGACGAAGAGGAGACCTTTGAGGTCTTCCGGATCGAGGTTCCCCGGCCGATCAGTGATCCGAAGCGCGTGGAGGCTCTCCGGAAGGCTCTCAACCGGCGGTCGTTCAAGAAGAAGAACCTCAACCACTACCTTTTCACGGGTCGACTTCACGCGCTGTGTGGCGGCTACTACACGGGCGGAAAGGCGGCTCAATCTCCCATCGGCTACTACCGCTGTATGGGCAAGCGGCTGGGACTGAATTGCGAGTGCGCGGATCTTCCCGCACCCGACGTTGAAAGGGCCATCTGGGCTGAGATTCGGACCCTCCTCTCGGATGCGGACAAATTCAGGGAGCTCGCCGCCAAGTGGCTGGGGGCGATCCCGGCACGTGCCGAGACGTATCGGGTGCGTCTCGCTGAGCTGGACGTGCAGATCGAGAAGAAGAAGGCCAGCCGCAAGGGGCAGCTCCTCCAGAAGCTCACTCAACTCTTTGAGGATGAGTTGGGTGAGGGTTCTGGAGACGGGATAGACGAGGACACGATCCGGGAGGTGAAACAAGCCCTCCAGGCGAAGGAAGACGAGCTGACCGCCGAGCGTGACCGTGTGGCTCGCTGGCTCCGAGAAGCTGAAGACCAGCAGCAACGGGCGGACGAGATCATCGCCCTGGTGGAAGAGCAGGCGACCGAGATGGACTCTTTCACCCTCGTGCAGCGTCGGGACCTGCTTGAGCTGTTGGACATCCGCGTACAGGTGGTCGGCAAGGGGCAGCCGCACAGGAAGGGGATTGCCGATCCCCTTGCAGAGTGGCACAGGGTGACGGGCACGCTGGTGCCGCTGAAGATCAGCGATGAGGGGTGGGAGACGGTTGATGTCCTCCTTCCCGCTTCTCGCCAGAAAAGGACGCCGAAGCGCGAGATGTTCGACGCGATCACGTGGAAGCTACGTACCGCTGCCCGGTGGACTGACGTGACGGTCTCCGGGAACTCCTGGGGCGCCGTGAGGCGGCGTGCGGATGCCTGGCGCACCTCGGGCGCTTGGGAGGCCGCAATGGAGGCTCTGAAGGGCGCTGGCGGGGTACCTGTTCCCCCGCTCATGGTCCTGCCACCCATGGAGGTCACGGGCAGTATCGATCCGAAGTTCGCGGCGCTGAAGCTGGAGACCCTGGAGATCTGCGAGGGAGGTGGGGAGTGCTGCAATCAGAATCACACCCACGCACAGGCTTCCCGGAGATGGTGATCTTCGGGCTGATCCAGCCGATCATGTTCGTCGTGCTGTTCAGCTATGTCTTCGGCGGCTCCATGAAGATCGGCGGCAGCACCAGCCCGGCCGACTACCGCAACTTCCTGATGGCCGGCATCTTCGCCCAGACCGTCACGTTCGCCACGGCGGGCGCCGGCGCGGGCATCGCCGACGACATGCACAAAGGTCTTATCGACCGCTTTCGCTCCCTGCCCATGGCCCGGGGCGCGGTGCTCACCGGGCGTACGCTCGCGGACCTCGTGCAGACTGCGCTGACCGTGCTGGTCCTCGCGATCGTGGCCCTGCTGGTCGGCTGGCGCGTGGGCTCGAACGCGGACACCAACGTCGGCAAGGTGCTCGCCGCCTTCGGTCTGCTCCTGCTGTGCGGGTACGCGTTCACCTGGATCGGCGCGCTGATCGGCCTCTCGGTGCGTACACCGGAGGCGGCCACCTCCGGCGGGCTGATCTGGCTGTTCCCGGTCACGTTCGTATCGAACGCGTTCGTCGACTCCAGCAAGATGACGCCCTGGCTGCGACATATCGCCGAGTGGAACCCGTTCAGCGCCACCGTGCAGGCCTGCCGCACTCTGTTCGGCAATCCCGGGGTGTCGCGGTCGGACGCCTGGCCGATGGCCCACCCGGTCTGGGCCTCGCTGCTCTACTCGATCCTGGTCATCGCGGTATTCCGGACGCTGGCGGTGCGCAAGTACCGCTCGGCGACTGCGTGACGCGTCGGTGTGATGTGTCGGTGTGACGCTCCGACGGGCGGCGGCCTTCCGGGCCGCCGCCCGTCGAGCCGTCGATCGAGCCGGTCGCCCGGGTCATCCGTCGGCCTGTAGTAGCGATGCCGGCCCGGGCATGACGAAACCCTCGGCGTGGTGAGGGCGCCGAGGGCTCGTCGAAGGCGTTGTGGCGGCTCAGCCCTGGTAGGGCTCGGCCTTCAGGACCCTCACCATGGCCGTCTTGCCGTTCGGCAGCTCGTACTCGGCGTCCTCGCCGACCTTCTTGCCGTTCACGCCCGTGCCCAGGGGGGACTGCGGCGAGTAGGTCTCGATGTCCGAGCTCGCGTACTCGCGGGACGCGAGCAGGAAGGACAGGGTGTCGTCCTCGTCACCGTCGAAGGCGATGGTGACGATCATGCCGGGCGCCACCGCGCCGTCGGCCGCCGGAGCTTCGCCCACCTTGGCGTTCTCCAAGAGCTGGGTCAGCTGGCGCACACGGAGCTCCTGCTTGCCCTGCTCCTCCTTGGCCGCGTGGTACCCGCCGTTCTCACGCAGGTCGCCCTCCTCGCGCGCAGCCGCGATCTTGGCGGCGATCTCCGTGCGCGCAGGACCAGAAAGGTACTCCAGCTCGGCCTTGAGCTGGTTGTACGCCTCCTGGGTCAGCCAGGTGACGTTCTCGCTGGTCTGGGTCACAGGTGCTCCTCGTCGGTACTTGGATACAAAGCATCGCCCTACCCAGAAGAATGTTCCTTCATGGGTGGGCGAAACCACGAGCCTAACAATTCAGACGCAGAAGGGGGAGGACATAAGCCACGAGAATTACGTCAACGCAGGTCACTGACTGTGTGACAAGAGCGACGTCAGTCCGCGTGGCAGCCGAGCAGCTCTGCCGTCGTGCCCGGGGCCGTCGTGCGCAGTGTGACGACCTTGTCGATGCGCGTGGTGTTCCCGCCGAACCGGAAGTCCGCGCGGCCCACCTCGGCGCCGTCCGCCGCCTGGGAGCGCAGGGTGCAGTAGCCGGAGGTGTCCGCGTCCTTGCGTACCTCCAGATGGGCCTTGACCGCGGTGGGCGAGGTCTCGAAGGCGATGACCTCGGCGCTGATCTTGCTCTGCCCGACATAGTGGTATGCGAACCAGCCGACGAGGGCGATCAGGGCCGCCCCCAGCACACCGCCGACGATCTTGAGCTTGCGGTCGGCGCGCGCGTCCGCGGAGCGCCCGTAGCGACCCTCGGGCAGCTGCGTGCTCGCCGTCGTCATGATCGTCCTCTCGGCAGGGGCGGGGCGGATGTCCCGAAAGGGGCGTCCACGGGCCGGACCCGGAATTTTTCGCCCCCCGATTCGGTCACTATAGAAGCCGCCCATCGTGCCGAATCACACCGGGCGCCGACTTGCCGACTTACTGAGGATCGAGTCTTGACTGACCAACTGCGACTGATGGCCGTGCACGCTCACCCCGACGATGAGTCGAGCAAGGGCGCGGCCACCATGGCGAAGTACGTTTCCGAGGGGGTGGACGTGCTGGTGGTGACCTGCACGGGCGGAGAACGCGGCTCCATCCTCAATCCCAAGCTTCAGGGCGACAAGTACGTCGAGGAACACATCCACGAGGTGCGCAAGAAGGAGATGGACGAGGCCCGGGAGATCCTGGGCGTCAAGCAGGAGTGGCTGGGCTTCGTCGACTCGGGTCTGCCGGAGGGCGATCCGCTGCCCCCGCTCCCTGAGGGCTGCTTCGCGCTGGAGGACGTCGACAAGGCGGCCGGCGAGCTGGTCCGCAAGATCCGCGCGTTCCGCCCCCAGGCGATCACCACCTACGACGAGAACGGCGGCTATCCGCACCCCGACCACATCATGACCCACAAGATCTCGATGGTGGCGTTCGAGGGTGCGGCGGACACGGAGAAGTACCCGGAGGCGGAGTTCGGCCCGGCGTGGCAGCCGATGAAGCTCTACTACAACCAGGGCTTCAACCGGCCGCGCACCGAGGCGCTGCACAACGCGATGCTCGAGCGCGGTCTGGAGTCGCCGTACGGGGACTGGCTGAAGCGGTGGGACGAGTTCGAGCGTGTCGAGCGCACGCTGACCACCCACGTCCCGTGCGCTGACTTCTTCGAGATCCGTGACAAGGCGCTGATCGCGCATGCCACGCAGATCGACCCCGACGGCGGCTGGTTCCGCGTCCCGATGGAGCTGCAGAAGGAGGTCTGGCCGACCGAGGAGTACGAGCTGGCGAAGTCGCTCGTGGCCACCTCGCTGCCGGAGGACGACCTGTTTGCAGGCATCCACCACTCCTGAGGGACAATGCCTGACATGAGCGCAAGCATGAGCCTGGCAGTGACGCATCTGGTCCCCCTCGCCGAGGTGGACCAGGACAAGGTCACCCCCGGTGTCCTCGGCTTCATCATCTTCGCGGTGATGGCCCTGGCGGTGTGGGGCCTGATGAAGTCCATGAGCAAGCACATGCGGAAGGTCGACTTCCAGGAGGACGCCGGCTCCGACGAGGAGGCCGGCAAGAAGGGGTCGGGCGCGCCCAGGCCCCAGCGCGGCTGAGGGCCGCCCCGCGGGGCTGCGACCCATGACGGGTGCAGTCCCACTGTGGCGTACCGCCCCCGCGGCGCATGGAGCGACGCCGACCCGTGATGGGTCGCGGCCCGGGTGTGCGGGCACGCCGGGCGCCCTGGGCGGTGGCGACCGTCAGCTCGCGGCTGCCACCGTCACCCCCATCACCTCCCGGGCGTGCCGTCCCGGCACCATCCCCAGCTGCCAGGCCTGCCAGCCGCCTTCCAGGCTCACGCCCCGCTCCAGCAGTAGCCGGTACGCCCGCACGTAGTCGTCCAGCTTCTCGTCCCTCACCGGATGGCTCGTGCGGGACAGCTGGGCCAGTTCCTCCTGGGCCACCGCCATGCCCACCTCCGTGCCGCCCGGGGAGGCGTAGGGGAGGAGGGTGCAGCGCAGGAAGCGGGCCCACTCCTCGCCCCTGCGGTCGCCGTAGGACGTGAACAGGCCCACCGCCTCGTCGCACAGGGCCAGCGCCTGCTGGGTGCGGGCGTTTCCCGCGTCCACCACCGCCAGCTCCAGGCACGTCCACGCCTCGCCGTGTGCCACGCCGATCCGCTGGAAGTCCGTCTTCGCGTCCGCCAGGAGCTGGCGGGCGAAACCGGAGTTGCGTAACGAGCCCGTACGGGCGGCTCGTTGGTCCCGGGTCACACGCCCCGCGTGATGGCGGGCGCAGGCCAGGCCGTAGACGTCCCGCATCCGGGAGAACATCGTGCGTGAGCGTTCCAGTTCGCGTACCGCCTGATCCAGGTCGCCGGTGTCCTCCAGAGCCTGGCCCAGGTAGTAGACCGTCCAGCCCTCGCCCCGTGCGTCCTCGTTGTCGCGGTGGCGCCCGGCCGCCTGGCGCAGGGCGTCGACCGCCGCGGGCGCGTCACCGGCGACCAGGCGGGTGCGCGCAAGCTGGGTCAGCGCCCAGGCTTCGCCACGGGCGTCGCGAGTGCGGGTGTACAGGTCCAGTGCCGTACGCAGATCGGTCTCCGCCCGGGGTACGTCGCCCATGCGCAGGGCCAGCTGGCCCAGCTGGAAATGTGCCCAGGCCTCGCCGTGCACCGACTCGTTCTCCCGGTGCACGGCCAGGGCGCGGGTGAGCAGGTCCAGCGCCTGGGTCAGCCGTGCACGGTCGCGTTCCACCGCCGCCAGTGCGTGCATCGTCCAGGCGCGGTCCGCCGCTAGTTCGGGGGAGGCCTGGAGGTCCATCGCCTCCTGGAGCCTGGCCGCCGCCTCGGTGAGGTTGCCCTGGTGGTGCAGGGTGATGCCGAGGGAACACAGCGCTCTGGCCGCGCCCGCGTCCTGGTGCGCCTCGAGGTAGAGGTCCACCACCGAGGCCAGGGTCGTCCGCGCCTTGTCCAGCTCGCCCAGCTGGCGGGCCGCGATGCCCGTGCGCCACTGCACCGACCGCATCAGCAGGCCCTGGTCGACGGCCTGAGTCAGCTCGCTGATCTCGCCCAGGCGGTAGAGGTCGCCGCGCAGGAGGCAGTAGTCGCACAGGGCGCCCAGGAGGTTCAGCACCGCGGACTGGTCGACGCCCTCCGTGTGCCGCAGCGCGGCGGTGATGAAACTGGACTCGTCGTCCAGCCAGCGCAGCGCCGCATCCAGCGAGGTGAAGCCGTGCGAGCCGAAGCGGTCCGAGCGCGTCGACACGTTGCCGTCCACCAGGCGCAGTACCGAGTCCGCCAGTTCCGCGTAGTTCACGATCAGGCGTTCCTGCGCTGCCGTACGTGCGGCCGGGTCCTCCTCGTCCGCCAGCCGGGCCTGGGCGAAGGCACGGACGAGATCGTGCAGACGGTAGCGGCTGCCGCGCACATGGTCGATCAGGCCCGCGCGGGCCAGCGTCTGCAGATGCTGGGTCGCTTCCTGTTCGCCGGTGGCCAGCAGGGCTGCCGCCGCGGCCGCGCCCAGTGACGCCCGCCCAGCCAGCGCGAGCCGGCGCAGCAGGCGCCGGGCTGCTTCGGGCATGTCCGTGTAGCGCAGCCACAGGGCGCGCTCCACCGGCTCCACCGGGCCGTACGCACCGAGGTCCGTGGCCAGTTGGAGCGGGGTGCGCGGACCGAGGGACGAGCCGGCCACGCGCAGGGCCAGCGGCAGGCCGCCGCACAACTGGCGGGTGCGGTCGGCGGAATCCCCGTCGTACGGTCCGGAGTCGTCCTGGGCCGCCGCCCTGAGTACGTCCTCCGCGCCCGCCGCGTCCAGTGCGTCGACCGGAAGCTGGTGCACCCGCGCCGGCAGGCCCTGGGGCAGGTCGAGGGGCTCCCGGGTGGTCACGAGGACGAGGCTCTCGGAGCGCTCGGGCACAAGGCTGCGGACCTGCTCGGGGTCCGAGGCGTCATCGAGCACGATCGTGACGGGCAGGCCCGTCAGATGCTGGTGGTACAGCTCGCTCAGCCGCTTGACCTGCTGGTCCGGTGCCGAGCGCTCGCGGAACAGGAGCTGCTCGCGGGGCGCGCCGAGCCGGTTGAGTAGATGGAGCAGGGCGTCACGCGTGGACAGCGGAGGCTCTCCGGCGCTGCTGCCGCGCAGGTCCACGACGCACGCCCCGCGGAACTGGTCCTTGAGTTCGTGTGCGGCCCGGATTGCGAGTGCCGTGCGCCCCGAGCCCGGTGCGCCGTGGAGGACGACCACGGTCGGTTCGGTCTCCGTGCTCGCGCGGGCCGCCTGGACCCACTGCCGGATCCGCCCCAGCTCCTGCCGCCTTCCCGCGAACGGGCCGGCGGGATCGGGAAGTTGATCGAACGACTGCTCGAGCACGGTGCGCCTGCGGGCCGCCGCGCTCTTGTCGGTGCGGCGCAGCCGGGGCGGAGTCCTCTTCTGAGCCGTGGAGGAGACGATCACTCGCTGCTGGTCGAGGAAGGGCCGGATGCCGCGTACTTCCAGGGCGGTCAGCCACTGCAGGCGCAGTTGCTCGGGGCCGCCGGGCTGGCCGAGGGCGCCGGCCCGCCGGCTGGCCGCCGGCAGATGGGAGGCGGTCACCTTCGCCACCGTGGCCGCGGCGCCCACGACCCCGACTGTGGCGCCCGCGCCGAGTGCCGTCCCCGTGCCCGTGCCCAGCGCGAGGTCCGCCACGCAGGTGGTGGCGGCGGCAACGACCGCCACCAACAAGGGAGTTCCGGCCCCCTCCCGCGCATACCGCTGCCCGAAGGTCAGCCGGCCGGCCTCCGTCTCGTCGAGGGCGCGGGTGTATGCCTCGTACTCCTCCGCGGCTGTCTGCGCCATGGCGTCGAGCGCTCCGCGTGCCCGCGAAAGGAGCGCGGTCCCGTCGGTGCGGCCGCCCGAGCGGCGCACCTCCTCCTCCACGGCCCGTGCCAGCAGCTGCTCGGCCTCCACCCGATGGCCGTCGCGCATGTCGCGTCCCCCTCCGGCGTCAACTTCGTTGCCTTTCAGTGTCCTTCGAGGGCTGCGTGAGCGCGAGGGGGCCGCCGATCACGCAGCTGCCGATGTCACCCGGGCCGCATGCTCCCCGCCCTTTTCGACACCGCCAGGAAGACGCAGGCCCCTGCCACTGCCGCTTCCGCTGCCGCGCAGACGTAGGCCTGGAGAAGGTCCGCCCCCGGCAGGGAGGTGGTTATGTCGAACCAGGCGTCCAGGACTGCGACCGCGGCCGTCGCCGAGGCCGTCAGTCGCGCGTACCCGTGGCCGCGTGATCCCAGTACGGCGGTGGCCGCGCAGCCCGCCGCCAGCAGGATGTCCACGCCCACCCACGCCACCTGCCAGTTCCGCACCTCCGGGCTGGCCGGGAGCGTGCGGGCCAGCAGGACCATCCAGGGCACGAGGCCCAGGGCCGCCGTGCCCAGCATCACCAGGGTCCAGCGTCGCGCGGCGGCGGCGCCCGACCGTTCATGAGTCTCGATCGTTCGCATGACCCCACCCTAGACTGCAGAGGAATTTCTGCAAAGTAAATTCTGCAGAAATATCTCTGCGATTCCGATGAGTGGCGAGTACCGTGGTGGTCATGCCGGAGCAAGAACTGACCAGCCTGGAGCGCACCGCGCTCTACAAGTCCCTCGGCAATCCGTTGCGCCGCCGGATCCTCGAGTACCTGGGCCGGCGCGGCGAGGCGAACTCGACCGTTCTCGCCCGGGAGCTCGGCGAGAGCTCCGGCACGACCAGCTACCACCTGCGCAAGCTCGCCGAGCAGCGCCTCATCGAGGAGATCCCCGAGAAGTCGGGCGGCCGGGAGCGCTGGTGGCGGGTGCTGCCTTTCCAGCACACGGCTCCGGACCCGGCGACGATGGCTCCCGAGGAGTACGCCGCCGCCGAACAGCTGGCGATCCTCAAGATCGACGTGGACACCGACCTCTTCCGCCGCGCCCACAAGGAGTACCGGGGCCCCGACGGCTGGGCCCAGGTCATGCGGGCCGGCGCCTGGATGACCAGGGAGGAGCTGCTGGACTTCGTGCGCGAGTACCGCGCGCTTCTCGAGCGGTACGGCCATCCGCGCGAGGGTGCCCCCGAAGGGGCGCGCCCGGTCAAACTCCGGTTCTACGCGGTCCCCGACACCGTGAAAGAGTGGAACGGTGAACCGACTGGCCCATGAGACCTCTCCGTACCTGCTCCAGCACGCCGACAACCCCGTCGACTGGTGGCCCTGGTCGGCCGAGGCCTTCGACGAGGCGCGCAGGCGGAACGTGCCCGTCCTGCTGAGCGTCGGCTACAGCAGTTGCCACTGGTGCCATGTCATGGCGCACGAATCCTTCGAGGATGGGGCGACCGCCACCTATCTCAATGAGCACTTCGTCAGCGTCAAGGTCGACCGCGAGGAGCGCCCCGACGTCGACGCCGTCTACATGGAGGCCGTCCAGGCGGCCACCGGCCAGGGCGGCTGGCCCATGACGGTGTTCCTCACCCCGGACGCCGAGCCGTTCTACTTCGGGACGTACTTCCCCCCTGCCCCCCGGCACGGCATGCCCTCCTTCCGTCAGGTGCTCGAAGGTGTCCACCGCGCCTGGGCCGAGCGCCGGGACGAGGTGACGGAGGTCGCCGGGAAGATCGTCCGCGATCTGACGGGGCGCGAACTCACGGACGGTGGCACACGGCCCCCCGGCGAGGAGGAACTCGCCCAGGCCCTCCTCGGCCTCACCCGCGAGTACGACCCGCAGCGCGGCGGCTTCGGCAGAGCCCCCAAGTTCCCGCCGTCCATGGTCCTGGAATTCCTGCTGCGCCACCACGCCCGCACCGGCTCCGAGGGCGCCCTCCAGATGGTGCGGGACACCTGTGAGCGCATGGCGCGCGGCGGCATCTACGACCAGCTCGGCGGCGGTTTCGCCCGCTACTCCGTCGATCGTGACTGGGTTGTGCCGCACTTCGAGAAGATGCTGTACGACAACGCGCTGCTGTGCCGGGTGTACGCCCACCTCTGGCGGGCCACCGGCTCCGAACTCGCCCGTCGTGTGGCGCTCGAAACCGCCGACTTCATGGTGCGCGAACTGTGCACGAACGAAGGCGGGTTCGCCTCCGCGCTCGATGCCGACAGCGAAGAGGAGGCGCCGCGTGATGGGGATCCCTCCGGGCGGAGTCCGGGGGAGCGTCCGCAGGGCGGCGTTGACGGGCGGCCCGAGGGCGGAACCGGCAGGCAGGTCGAGGGTGCCTACTACGTGTGGACGCCCCGTCAGCTGACGGAGGTCCTCGGAGACCAGGACGCCGAACTCGCCGCCCGCTACTTCGGCGTCACCGAAGAAGGCACCTTCGAGCACGGCAGCTCCGTCCTCCAACTCCCGCAGCAGGAGGGCATGTTCGACGCGCAGAAGATCGAGTCGATCAGGCACCGCCTGATCGGGGCACGCTCCCGCCGCCCTGCCCCCGGCCGTGACGACAAGGTGATCGCCGCCTGGAACGGCCTCGCGATCGCCGCCCTCGCCGAGACCGGCGCGTACTTCGACCGCCCCGATCTCGTGGACGCCGCGATCGGTGCCGCCGACCTCCTCGTGCGGCTGCACATGGACGAGCACGCCCGCCTCGCCCGTACGTCGAAGGACGGCCGGGTGGGCGCCAACGCGGGCGTGCTGGAGGACTACGCCGATGTGGCCGAGGGCTTCCTCGCGCTCGCCTCGGTCACCGGCGAGGGCGTCTGGCTGGAGTTCGCCGGATTGCTGCTCGACCATGTGCTCGCGCAGTTCACCGATGGCAGTGGGGCGCTGTACGACACCGCCGCCGACGCGGAGAAGCTCATCCGCCGCCCCCAGGACCCCACGGACAACGCCACCCCCTCCGGCTGGACCGCCGCCGCCGGCGCCCTCCTGTCGTATGCCGCCCAGACCGGCTCCGAGCCCCATCGCACCGCCGCAGAGCGGGCGTTGGGCGTCGTCGCAGCGCTCGGGCCGCGCGCGCCACGCTTCGTCGGCTGGGGTCTCGCCGTCGCCGAGGCGCTCCTCGACGGGCCGCGCGAGGTGGCGATCGTCGGACCGGCCCTGGACGATCCCTCCACACGAGCCCTGCACCGGACGGCACTTCTGGGTACCGCCCCGGGAGCGGTCGTGGCCGTGGGCACTCCGGAGGGCGGCGAACTTCCGCTCCTCGCCGACCGGTCGCTGGTCGACGGCGGACCGGCCGCGTACGTCTGCCGTCACTTCACCTGTGACGCCCCGACCACGGATCCGGAGCGGCTCCGCAGGGCGTTGAGCGGCTGAGACGCCGTGCCGGGGGAGGGCATGTGAAGAAGTGTCAGCTGCTGCCCGACCCCCGTGCGAGGGCACGCTCCACGATCGCCACCAGCTTTTCGTGGTGCGCGCCCTTCCAGTACGCGCGACCGCACCCACGGCACTGTGCGAAGACGTCGTAGGAGCGGCGCGTGCCGCCTTCGAGCTGGTCGGCGACCTCGTCCTTGGTCGCGTCGCGAAGCAGCCCGTTGCAGGCGGTGCACCGTGTCCACGGCTTCAGCTCGGGCGCGAACCGGTCGAGCACGTCGCGGAGCTGGTCCTCCGGCCGGGTGCTGTACACGAACGCGCCCGCCCACAGCTCCCGGCGGCGCAGCAGTCCGCGGTCGCGGCTGAGCATCACGCGCTGCTCGGCCGCCGAGCGGGTGGCGAGCGCCGCGTCGCCGATGTCCATGGACTCGTACGACGTGTCCACACCGAGCAGTCGCAGCCGCCGGGCCAGGGTGCCGAGGTGGACGTCCAGCAGGAAACGGAGCGGGGCGCCGGGCACCCGCTGGGGGCGCTCGACGGCGCGCACCTCGACGGACTCGCCTTCGGCCGGCACATGGGAGAAGGCCGACACGCGGCCGTCCACGACGAGCGCGCCCACCTCGGTCAGCGGCACGCCCAGCGACTCGACGACATGGCCGAGCGTGGAGGCCCCGTCGGTGACGACCTTCGTGGCGTGCCCGCGCCGCCCGTGCGGGACGAAGAGCCCCAGCTCGGGGGCGAATTCGACGTGGATCTCGGGTCCGTTCACATGGTCAGCATGGCACGGCGGCGGCTCAGGGGGCCTCGGAATTCCGCCGCTCAAGACCGTGCTCCAGTACATCCAGCGCGCGCCGGGTGTATTCGCCGAGGTCGCCTTGCTGGTCGTGCTCGGCCCAGTACCGGGAGGCCTCCAGGATGGCGCCGACGACGCCCATGCAGTACACCCGCACCTCCAGGTCGTCGGGTTCGCGCCCAGTGCGTTCGGCTGCCACCCGGCACAGTATCTGGCCGGTCACGGACATGCTCTCGGTCATCCGGGAGCGGACCGCGGGTACCTCGGCCATCAGGCGGCCGCGCAGCCGCATCTCCTCGGGCGTCTCGTACTCGCCCGACATGCTCTGCTCGACGGCGGTGCGCAGCACGTACCGCAGCGACTCCAGCAGGGGCTCGTCCGCCGGGCGCCCACGCAGCAGCTCCTCGAAGAGCGGGTCGTACTCGTCGGTGACGACGATGTCCTCCTTGGTGGGGAAGTACCGGAACACCGTGGAGGGCGAGACCTCGGCCGCCTCCGCGATCTGCTCGATGGTGGTGGCGTCGTACCCCTGCTCCCGGATCAGCCGGTACGTCGCCTTCCGGATCGCCATACGAGTCTTGATCTTCTTCCGCTCGCGCAGCCCCAGACGGGGTTCGGCGGCGGGCGTCGAGCGGTGTGCGGTGGCGGCCATGGTCATCATTGTCGGACATTCTCCGGGGCCACGGCCATCTCGGGATTCTCCTCGAGACGGGTCCGTGCGCGGTCCCGGTCCGGCAGGAGCGCCGCTGCCAGCAGCGCCGTGGCCAGCGCCGCGATGCCGCTGACCAGCAGGAGCAGGTTCATACCGTGGACGAACGCGGCGTCTGCGGACGAGGCCCGGCCGGAAGCATCAGCGAGGCGAACACGACGACGTACGCGTTCGCCATCCACTGCTGCTGCCCGGTGGACGTGCCCAGCTCCCGGGCCATCGTCGGCAGTGCCACGTCGAGGATCGTCGAGTCGAAGCCGAGCACGAGCATGCTCGCGACCAGGGCACCTAAGGCCCACCAACGGCGGGGGTCCCGCCGCGCATCGCCGTACTGACCATGAATTGAGAGCAACTGTCAAAAGAATATGACTGTCAATGGCGAGTGGTTCTCGGGCAAGAAAAATGGCCACGACTTCAGCCGTGGCCGGGAGGGAGTGGGGGCGGGGCTATGCGTGCTGGTACGCCACCAGGAAGATCCCTACGTAGTGCACGACGAACGCCGCGAGCGTGAAGGAGTGGAAGACCTCGTGGAAGCCGAACCAGCGCGGTGACGGGTTGGGTCGCTTGATTCCGTAGATGACACCGCCCGCGCTGTAGAGCAGGCCTCCGGCGATGACGAGCACGAGGACGGCGATGCCGCCCGCGCGCATGAAGTCGGGGAGGAAGAAGACGGCCGCCCAGCCCATCGCGATGTAGCAGGGCGTGTAGAGCCAGCGCGGGGCGCCGACCCAGAAGACCCGGAAGATGATGCCGGCCGCCGCCGCGCCCCAGATGCCCCACAGGAGCCACTGCCCCTTCGCGCTCGGCAGGAGCAGGAGTGTCAGGGGCGTGTAGGTGCCTGCGATGATGAGGAAGATGTTCGCGTGGTCGAGTCGGCGCAGCAGGCCGCCCATGCGCGGGCTCCAGTTGCCCCGGTGGTAGAGCGCACTGACGCCGAAGAGAAGACAGGCCGTCAGGACGTAGATGCCGCAGGCGATGCGCCCGCGGGTGGAGTTGGCGAGGGCGGTCAGCACCAGGCCCGCGACGAGTACCGCGGGGAACATCCCGAGGTGCAGCCAGCCGCGGAGCTTCGGCTTGACCGGATGGGGCAGCGAGGGCGCGACGGGACCGCGGCCGGCTGCCGGCGAGTCCGTGGGCGCGTCGGGGACGGACGCAGTCATGCGGGGCATGGTACCTACGGGACCGTAAGTTGCGGATCAGGGGGGCGGCTAGTAATGGCCTGACGCTCCCTGTATGCGGTGCCGGCGGAAACGCAAAAGAATCTTCAGTCGAACCCCGCCTGTACGCAAAGAAGAGCGGGAGTGCGTGGCGATCCTCACTCCGCTCAGGTGTGAGCTCCCCTGGACAGATGGGCAAATACGGCGGATGATCAAATGAGTGCAGTCGGCACCGGATGAGCGGCTACGAAGCATCCGGGTCGCGGCCCCCACGGGGCAATCGTCAAAAGACCCCTCATCTAGGAGCAATCGTGGCGCGCGACATCGCGGCTCCCTCGACCGTCCTCACCCAGCACAAGGAACTGATCTCGTGGGTCAACGAGATCGCAGAACTGACGCAGCCGGACAACGTGGTCTGGTGTGACGGATCCGAGGCCGAATACGAGCGCCTGTGCGAGGAGCTCGTCCGCAAGGGCACCTTCAAGAAGCTCGACCCGGTCAAGCGCCCCAACTCCTACTACGCCGCCTCCGACCCGAGTGACGTCGCCCGGGTCGAGGACCGGACGTTCATCTGCTCCGAGAAGGAGGAGGACGCGGGCCCGACCAACCACTGGAAGGCTCCCGCCGAGATGCGGGAGATCTTCCAGGGCAAGGACGGGCAGGACGGCCTCTTCCGCGGCTCCATGAAGGGCCGCACGATGTACGTCGTCCCGTTCTGCATGGGCCCGCTGGGTTCGCCGCTCTCCGCGCTCGGCGTCGAGATCACCGACTCCGCCTACGTCGCGGTGTCCATGCGCACGATGACGCGCATGGGTCAGGCCGTCCTGGACGAGCTCGGTGACGACGGCTTCTTCGTGAAGGCCGTCCACACGGTGGGTGCCCCGCTGGAGGAGGGCCAGGAGGACGTTCCCTGGCCGTGCAGCCAGACCAAGTACATCTCGCACTTCCCCGAGGCCCGCGAGATCTGGTCGTACGGCTCCGGCTACGGCGGCAACGCGCTGCTCGGCAAGAAGTGCTACGCCCTGCGCATCGCCTCCGTCATGGCGCGCGACGAGGGCTGGCTCGCCGAGCACATGCTGATCCTCAAGCTCACGCCTCCGCAGGGCGAGGCGAAGTACGTCGCCGCGGCCTTCCCGAGCGCCTGCGGCAAGACCAACCTCGCCATGCTGGAGCCGACGATCTCTGGCTGGACGGTCGAGACGATCGGCGACGACATCGCATGGATGCGGTTCGGCGAGGACGGCCGCCTGTACGCGATCAACCCCGAGGCCGGCTTCTTCGGCGTCGCGCCCGGCACCGGAGAGCACACCAACGCCAACGCGATGAAGACGCTGTGGGGCAACTCCGTCTTCACCAACGTCGCGCTCACCGACGACAACGACGTCTGGTGGGAGGGCATGACCAAGGAGGCCCCGGCCCACCTCATCGACTGGAAGGGCAACGACTGGACGCCCGAGTCCGCGACTCCGGCCGCCCACCCGAACGCCCGCTTCACCGTCCCGGCCTCGCAGTGCCCGATCATCGCCCCCGAATGGGAGGACCCGAAGGGCGTGCCGATCTCGGCGATCCTCTTCGGTGGCCGCCGCGCCAGCGCGGTCCCGCTGGTGACGGAGTCTTTTGACTGGAACCACGGTGTCTTCCTCGGCGCGAACGTGGCGAGCGAGAAGACCGCCGCGGCCGAGGGCAAGGTCGGCGAGCTGCGCCGCGACCCGTTCGCCATGCTGCCGTTCTGCGGCTACAACATGGGCGACTACATGGCGCACTGGATCGAGGTAGCCAAGGACAAGGACCAGTCCAAGCTGCCGAAGATCTACTACGTCAACTGGTTCCGCAAGAACGACGAGGGCAAGTTCGTCTGGCCCGGCTTCGGCGAGAACAGCCGTGTCCTGAAGTGGATCGTCGAGCGTCTGGACGGCAAGGCCGAGGGTGTCGAGTCCCCGATCGGCATCCTGCCGACCAAGCAGGCCCTGGACACCGATGGCCTGGAGCTGTCGGAGTCGGACCTGGACTTCCTGCTCACCGTCGACAAGGACGTGTGGCGCGAGGAGGCCGCGCTGGTCCCCGAGCACCTCAACACCTTCGGCGACCACACGCCGAAGGAGCTGTGGGACCAGTACCGCGCGCTGGTGCAGCGCCTGGGCTGAGCACCCTATGAACTCCGCGGCCGGTTCGACTTGCCCTGACCTGCGATCGTCACGGCCGGCCGCGGTGCACACCGGCGCGGCCCCGCACAACGGCCTGCGGGGCCGCGGGCCTGTCGCCGTCCACCCGTCCGCCCCGACGAAGAGGACGGCGAGAGGTCCTCGCCGGACGGCGAGCTTGTGCAACGTCGAGTCCGTGGCGAGGACTTCACCGAGGGCGCGGCCGTTCTCAGAGAGCGGTACGACTGTGTGATCGCCGTTGACTTGTGGTGCCCAGGCAGAGGGCCACGAGGTCGTCCACGCCGTGCTGTTCGGCGAGCAGCGAGGCGACCTGCGACTCGCGACGACGGCTGTCACAACTCCGCCGAATGTTCCCCTGGCGCTGGGTGAACACCGGGCAACGGACCCACCCCGGTATGCAACGGGAATGGAAGGTTCCAGAGTTTCGGAAGTCGAAGCAGGCCGGGGCCCGCACCGTTACGAGGACGTACGGTGCGGGCCCCGGCTCTTCGTTGTCTCCGATCGCCCCCGGGCGCCGTCACCTCTGGCGGTGCAGCAGCACGAAGCCGTCCTGATCCGCCACCAGCTCGTACCCCTTGCTGCGGTCTTCCGTCAAGCGCTGCTGTTCCCCGCCGGCGCTCAGCGGCTCGCCCGGCCACCATCGCTGGTTGTCCGGCACCCACGTGTCCACGATGACCCACTGGGGGTCGGGACGGCTGCTGGGCGCTCCGTAGAGGCTGACGCTGTCACGGCCGGTGAGCTGGGGCACCAGCGCGTTGGACGCCTGGACCGTGGCGCCGTCGGGGATCTTGTCCATCAGACGACGGGCGACGGTGACGCGGGGATCGGTCTGCCAGGTGTCCGGCTGGACCAGTTGGTACAAAGGAAAGCTCGGAAGGATCACGAGGGCGATCGCCGCGCTGCCCGCGAGGTAACGGCGCAGACTGCGCCCGCTCGTCTCACGTCGTACCAGGGCGTCGATGAAAGCCGCGAAGACGATCGGCATCAGGACGAGCGAGTAGTGATAGGCGGTCCCCCAGTGCAGGCCGTTGTTCGACGCGAAGCGCCACACCAGAGTCGGCAGGGCAACCCACAGCAGGGGGGAGCGCAGCGCCAGGAACACGGTGGGGGCCAGCGTGAGTGCGAAGGTCGTCACTTTGGTCTGGGGGGTGACAAGACCGATCGTGACTCGTTGGAGTACGTCCAGCAGACTGCCCGCACTGCCTCCGGTCGTTCCCGGGTCACCCGGGACTCGAGGCGCTCCCGAAGCCTTCTCCACCAGGAACCAATAGGCGAAGGACCCACTCGGGCTGAAGGCCGGCAGAATCATGAACACCGTCAACGCGGTCCCGACGAGGCCAGCCGCAGCCGTCAGCATTCCGAGCGTACGGTCACCTCGCCACGCGATGACGAGACCGATGACGAGAACCGTGAGTCCGAGGTCTTCCTTCACGCACAGCAGGGGCAGAGCCCAGCATGCCGCGGCGGCCAGCCGGCCGCTCCCGAGGGCGGCCAGCGAGAACGCCAGGAGCGGAACGGCGAACGCCACTTCGTGGAAGTCGTAGCCGACGCCACTCGCGATTCCCCAGGAGAGCCCGTAGCAGGCACCGATGATCGCACCGGCCGGAGCGCTCAGGGCTCGGCGCGCCCAGAGAGTCAGCGGGACGACGCTCACGGCGAGGAGCGCGGCCTGCACGACGAGGAGTGTTTCCGCTCCTTGCCACACCCAGTAAAAAGGCGCCACGAGCGCCAGGATGGGAGAGAAGTGATCCCCCAGGACGGGAAAGTCCTGGCCCTTCACTTCGGAGACCGGAAGGTGTCCTTCCGCGTAGGAGCGGACGACCTGTTCGAAGATTCCCAGGTCGTAGCTGCTCGTGAGCATCCGTTGGTGGAGACGCAGCGACACCACCGCGTACATCACGAACAGCGCTCCCGCCATGGCCCAGATCCACCATGTGCCCTCGAAGCGGCCTTTGTGCGGCGGTGCCGTCACCGCCTCCTTTTCGGAAACCGAATGTTGTGCCGGTACTGTTGTGCTTTTGGTGGGCAGTGCTTGCATCGGGAGCCCTTCGGGAAACCGGGACTTGCGGCCATAAAGATGCCAGCAACGTGCCGTATTCGACCGCGATCAAACTCCTGTGTGGGCAGATTCCACCGAATGGCCGCACGTCTGTTCCGCACACGCCGTGAGCACACGAAAATGCAGCGTTCAAGGACAATCCACCTATGGTGCTGCCATGCGCGGAATCCTGTTGGCCGGGGGTACCGGCTCGCGACTGTGGCCGTTGACCCGTTCGGTGTCGAAGCAGCTGCTGCCGGTCTTTGACAAACCCATGATCTATTACCCGCTTTCCACATTGGTGATGGCCGGTGTCCGGGATATTCTGATCATCACCACCACCGAAGACCAGTACCAGTTCCGTCTTTTGCTCGGTGACGGTAGTCAACTGGGCTTGCGACTCGACTACATGGCACAAGAGCGACCGGAGGGTATCGCTCAGGCCTTCGTGCTGGGGGCCGACTTCATCGGCGACGAGTCGGTTGCCCTGATCCTGGGCGACAATATCTTCCACGGAAGCGGCCTGGGGACACGGCTGGCCCTTCACGAAGATCCAAAGGGCGGCGAGGTGTTCGCCTACCAGGTCGCCAATCCGTCGGCCTATGGCGTGGTGGAGTTCGACGAGCTGGGCCGGGCGCTGTCCATCGAGGAGAAACCGGCCCACCCCAGGTCCCCGTACGCTGTGCCCGGACTTTACTTCTACGACAACCACGTCGTGGATATCGCTAGCGGCCTACAGCCCAGCGTCAGAGGCGAGTTGGAGATCACCGACCTCAACCGCGTCTATTTGGACGCCGGAGCGCTGCACGTCACCCAGCTGGACCGGGGTACCGCGTGGCTGGACACCGGAACCTTCACCTCCATGGTTCAGGCCTCGGAATTCGTCCGGGTGATCGAGGAGCGTCAAGGTCTCAAGGTGGGTTGCATCGAGGAGGCGGTGTGGCGGGCGGGCCTGATCGACGACGACCATCTCCGTGAACTGGCCCGGCCGCTGATCAAGAGCGGATACGGCCACTATCTGCTGGGGCTGCTTGAGGATTCCCTCGTCATGCCTCAGAGGGGCAGCGGACCGTGTCGCGAAAAACTGTTGCGTACCGCGCCGGGCGCTCGTGTATAGGGGCATCAACCCGAGTACTGGAGGGATGTTTCATGCGATTCGCGGTCACCATCCTTCGCCCTCCCGGGTATCAGCACTGGGAGGCGTTCAGGGAGGTCGCCACGACCGTACACCTCGCACTGCTGCGCCTCGGTCATGACAGTGTACTGACGCATGAAACCCGACTGGCCGGACGCAGGCACATCATCTTCGGCTGCAACTTGCTTCCGTCGCACCCGGCCGGCGTCCCGGACGACGCTATTCTGTACAACCTCGAGCAAGTGTCGGACGATTCAGCATGGTTCAGCAGGGATCTGCTGAACCTGTTCCGGAGATACACGGTTTGGGACTACAGCGCTCGCAATATTCTCGAACTCCGGCGCATGGGCGTGGATGGCGTCTGTCACGTCCCAATCGGTTACGTTCCGGAACTGGAAGGGATTCATCGGTCAGCTGAAGAGGACATCGACGTTCTGTTCGTCGGCTCACTGAATGAGCGCCGTCTCGAGTTGATCCGGCAGCTCGACTCAATCGGCCTCAATGCTGTGGCACGCTTCGGCGTCTACGGCGAGGAACGCGACACCCTGATCGCCAGGGCGAAGATCGTGCTGAACATCCACTTCTACCAGGCGAAGGTGTTCGAGGTCGTGAGGGTGTCCTACCTTCTGGCCAACGGCAGGTTCGTCGTGTCCGAACGGGGTTGCAGTCCCGAAGAGGAAGCCCCGTTCGCCCCGGGGCTGATCTTCGGTGAATACGGCGAAATCGCCGACGTCTGCCGGTACTACGTTGACCGTGACCATGAGCGTCGGGTTCGAGCCGGAGTAGGGCAGTCGATCATGCGCGGGCGTTGCGCGACGAGCATCCTGCGTTCGGCGGTCGCTGCCTTGCGCGGGTGAGGGACCGCATAGTGACCGACAGAATGAGCCGTGTGGTGGAAGGAAGCAGTCACGTGCAACCACTTGACATCGAAGGGGCCTGGGTGGACACGCCCAAGGTGTTCACGGACGGCAGGGGAAGATTTCACGAGTGGTTCAAAGGAGCCAGTTTCCACGACTCCATCGGCCAGGGCTTCCAGCTCGAGCAGGCGAACTGCTCCCACTCCGTCCGCGGCACCCTCCGCGGTATTCATTTCGCGTCGGTACCGCCGGGCCAGGCCAAATACGTCACATGCGTAAGCGGCGCCGTTCTCGACGTGGTGGTCGACATCCGCACCGGCTCCCCAACCTTCGGGAAATGGGAGGCGGTTCAGCTCGACGACAGGACCCATCGCTGCGTCTATCTCTCGGAAGGGCTGGGTCACGCCTTCATGGCGTTGGAGGACAACTCCACCGTTGTCTACCTGTGTTCGCAGGGATACGCGCCGCAGCGCGAGTTCGGGGTCAATCCGCTCGACCCCGGACTGGCCATTGCCTGGCCCCGGGATCTCGCGCCGCGCCTTTCCGACAAGGACGCGGCGGCGCCCACGCTGGAGGAAGCCGAGCGGCAGGGCCTGCTGCCTTCCTTCAAGGACTGTGCCGCGTATCGCAGAAGTCTCGTGAGTAGCGTCTGAGATGGGCGGCCTGCGACGGAGCCACGCTCTGGCAACGCGGCCTCACGCCGTCCGCGGCTACCGCGGAAGAACCGTCGGCCGGACAGCGGCAGTGGTGCTCTTTCGGCACGTCGGACATCTATGACATGGCGTCAAGAAAGTCGTTACTGCGCCAGAATGAAAGCCTGTCCGCCTTGTAAAGGCACCAGCGATGAAGCTGCAGAGAAAGTGCACTGAGGCCGCCCGGGTGATGTTCGCCTATGACACGGACCGAATCGTAATCATTCAATCGATGAGAGCTAAGACTGGCGTTGTCCGTAGCCGAGGGCGACGTGACATGCGTGCGGGATGCGCACCGAGTGCGCGCGTCTGCGGTCTGATCTCTCAAAGTCCGTGAGGAAGGTTCTCTGTGAGCCGTAGAACGATGCGAAGTTCACGCGTCAGGTCCGCCACTCTGGTGTCGGTCGGCGCACTTGCCGTAGCGCTCAATATTGCCCCGAGCACGACGGCCATCGCCGACGCGATCCACAGGTCGGGCGGTGACCGTGCTGTGGCGCTGCCTGGTCCGGAAGGCGCCGTGAGTGGCGGCCATGGTCATGACCATGGCAAGAAGCATGAAAAGGGCAGGCAGGGTCCGCAGGGTCCCCAGGGTCCCCAGGGCAGGCAGGGTCCGCAGGGTCCGCAGGGTCCGCAGGGTCCCCAGGGTAAGCGGGGTCCGCAGGGTAACCAGGGTGCGCAGGGCGTTCAGGGTCCGCAGGGTCCGCAGGGTCCGCAGGGCAACCAGGGGAGGCAGGGTCCGCAGGGCAACCAGGGGAGGCAGGGTCCGCAGGGTCCGCAGGGGAGGCAGGGTCCGCAGGGTCCGCAGGGTCCGCAGGGGAGGCAGGGTCCGCAGGGTCCGCAGGGCAACCAGGGGAGGCAGGGCGCTCAGGGTCCGCAGGGCCCGCAGGGCAACCAGGGCAACCAGGGCAACCAGGGTCCGCAGGGTCCGCAGGGTAACCAGGGTCAACAGGGCAACCAGGGCAACCAGGGGGCGCAGGGCGCTCAGGGTCCGCAGGGTCCGCAGGGTCCGCAGGGCAACCAGGGCAACCAGGGGCGGCAGGGTCCGCAGGGCCCGCAGGGCAACCAGGGGCGGCAGGGTCCGCAGGGTCCGCAGGGCAACCAGGGGCGGCAGGGCGCTCAGGGTCCGCAGGGTCCGCAGGGTCCGCAGGGTCCGCAGGGCCCGCAGGGCAACCAGGGCAACCAGGGCAACCAGGGCAACC
>NZ_MLYP01000041.1 GCF_001866645.1 Streptomyces colonosanans | reverse complement strand
GGTGGCTTTCCTCCCTTCACCGGCTGCCGGCTACCGCCTCCCCGCCGCCCTATCCCAGCGCCGCGCCCAGGACCAGGAAGCCCGCGACCACGCCGAGCAGGATGCCCATAAGCGGGGCCATGAACCGCAGGTACCGGTCGTAGCGGACCTTGGCCAGGGCCAGGCCGCCCATGACCACGGCCGAGGTCGGGGTGATGAGGTTCACCCAGCCGGAGGCCGACTGGTAGGCGGTGACCACCAGGCCACGGCTGACATGGGCGAAGTCGGCCAGCGGGGCGAGGATCGGCATGGCCAGGGCCGCGTGCCCCGAGGACGAGGGGACGAAGAACGCCAGCGGGATGTTGATCAGGAACATCAGCACGGTGAAGACGCCGGACGAGGTGCCGGAGACCGCGTGGTCCAGGGCGTTGAGGATCGTGTCGGTGATGCTGGCGTTGTTCATGATGACGGTGACGCCACGGGCGAGCATGATGATCATTGCTGCCCCGATGAAGTCCCCGGCGCCCTCCACGATGGCGCCGGTGGTGCCCTTCTCGCCGAGCCCGGCGATCAGGCCCACCAGGATCGCGGCGACGATGAACAGTGCCGCCAGCTCCGGGAAGTACCAGCCCAGGGTGGGCAGGAAGGTGACGTGGATATCGGCCCACGGGATCACGGCGAAGATCATGAAGACAAAGGTCGCCGCGAAGAGCCACAGCACCAGCTTCTGACGCATCGTCAACGGGACTGCGGTGCTGCCCTCTTTGCGAAGCACCTCGTCCTCTGCCATGGGCGCGATCAGGGACTGGGCGGGGTCCTTCTTGACGCGGTGGGCATAGCGGACCACATACCAGGCCGCGATCGCCGTGAGCACCACCCACATCAGCAGCCGCAGCACGATGCCGTTGCCGGTGCCGATGCCCGCGCTGTCGGAGGCCACGCCGGTGGCGAAGGGGTTGACCGTGGAGGCGAGCGTGCCCACCCCGGCGCCGACCACGATGACGGTGGCGGCCACCATCCGGTCGTAGCCGAGCTTGAGCATCAGCGGGACCGTCAGCACGTAGAAGCCGAGTGTCTCCTCGGCCATCCCATAGGTGGTGCCGCCGAGGGAGAAGACGGCCATCAGCGCCACCAGGAGCAGGGTGCCATGGCGCTGGAGCCGGCCGGCGAGCCGGGCCACCCCGGCGGTGAGTGCCCCGGTCTTCAGGGTGACGGTGATGAAGGCGCCCACCGCCAGCACGAAGAGGAACACCCCGGCGGCGCCGAAGAAGTCGCCGCTGCCGCCGGGGGCGGTGAGCCCGGAGTGGGCGTCGGTGACCCCGTAGAGCCCGTTGACGGGGGAGAGGAAGAGGTCCTTCAGCCGGGCCCCGAAGCTGGTCGTCAAATGGACCGAGTGGTAGGTGCCCGGGATCGGGGCCCCGTCCTTCTTGGCGTACTGCCCGGCGGGGATGACGAAGGACAGCAGCCACACCGCGACGGTGACGCCGGCCAGCACGGTGAAGGCGGAGGGAAAGTGGAACCTGCCCTTGCGCGGCGGGTCTTCCGGCTCGGGCGCGGCGCCCGGTTCCGGGGTGACGGGGGCCGTGGCATGTGTGGTCATGACCTCACCCCCGCTGTGCCCGCGAGACGGTCCTCGAAGAGCCTGCCGCCGGGCGTGACGATGGTGCCCGCGGTGCCGTCGAGGAGGGCCTGGGCGTCGGTGAGCGCGCCGATGGCGGCCATGCCGCCGGTGAGTTCCACGAACTGGCACACGGCCTCCACCTTCGGCCCCATGGAGCCGGCCGGGAATTCCTGGGCCCGCAGCTGCTGGGGCGTGGCGTTGCGGATCGCCTCGGCCCGCGGAGTGCCGTAGTCGCGCATGACGTGGGGTACGTCGGTGAGCAGCAGCAGCGCGTCGGCGTCGAGGGCCTGGGCGAGCATGGCGGCGGTTAGGTCCTTGTCCACCACGGCCTCCACACCGGAGAGTTGGCCGTCCTCGCCGCGTATCACCGGTACTCCGCCGCCTCCGGCGCAGACCGCCACCGCGCCGGAGGCGAGCAGCAGGCGGATGAGCCGGGTCTCCACTACCCGCTGCGGCCTGGGAGAGGGGACGACACGGCGCCAGCGGTCGCCGTCCCGCCTGACAGTCCAGCCGCGTTCGGCGGCCAGCCGCTCGGCCTCCTTCCGCTGGTAGACCGGGCCGACGAACTTGGTGGGGTGGTCGAAGGCCGGGTCGGCAGTGGAGACCAGCGTCTGGTTGAGCAGGGCGCACACCTGGCGGCCGGGCAGAGCGTTCTGCAGGGCCTGCAGCAGCCAGTAGCCGATCATGCCCTGCGTCTCGGCGCCTAGGACGTCAAAGGGAAAGGGCGAGGTGAGGCTCGTGTCGGCGGCACTCTCAAGGGCGAGCAGGCCCACCTGGGGCCCGTTGCCATGGGTGATGACCAGTTCGTGCCGCTGCGCGAGGGGGGCCAGGGCGGCCACCGCCGCCTGGACGTTGGCTTGCTGGACGGCTGCGTCCGGCCGGTCTCCCCTGCGCAGCAGGGCGTTTCCGCCGAGCGCGACGACGACGCGCATGTCATGGCCTTTCGTGAATTGCGTCAGTCGCCGAGGGTGGCGACAAGGACGGCCTTGATGGTGTGCAGCCGGTTCTCGGCCTGGTCGAAGACGACGGAGTGCGAGGACTCGAAGACCTCCTCGGTGACCTCCAGCGCCTTCATTCCGGCGTGCTCAAGGACCTGGGCGCCCACGGTGGTCTCGTCGTTGTGAAAGGCCGGTAGGCAGTGCATAAACCTCACCCGGGGGTTGCCGGTGGCCTCGATCACATCCATGGTCACCTGATAGGGCTTGAGCAGGGCGATCCGCTCGTCCCAGATCTCCTTGGGCTCGCCCATGGAGACCCATACATCGGTGTAGAGGAAGTCCGCTCCGGCGACGCCTTCGGCCACGTCCTCGGACAGGGTGATCCGGGCGCCAGTGGACTCGGCGATGCGCCGAGCCTCCTTGACCACCTCGGGGCCGTTGCGCAGGCTCGCCGGGCCCACCATCCGCACATCCATGCCGAGCAACGCGCCCATCACCAGCAGGGAGTTGCCAACATTGTTGCGGGCGTCGCCGAGGTAAGCGAAGGAAATCTCGTGTAGCGGCTTGTCGGTGTGCTCCCACATGGTCAGCGCGTCGGCCAGGGACTGGGTGGGGTGCCACTCGTCGGTCAGGCCGTTCCACACCGGAACGCCCGAGTAGTCGGCCAGTTCCTCCACGATGCTCTGGCTGCTGCCCCGGTACTCGATGCCGTCGTAGAAGCGGCCCAAGACCCGGGCGGTGTCCTTGATGGACTCCTTGTGGCCGATCTGCGAGGCGGCCGGATCCAAGTAGGTGACCTGGGCGCCCTGTTGATGGGCGGCGGTCTCAAAGGCGCACCGGGTGCGGGTGGATGTCTTCTCGAAGACCAGGACGATGTTCTTGCCGCTCAGCCGCCGCTGTTCGGTGCCCGCGGCGCGAGCCGCCTTCAACTGTGCGGACAGTTCCAACAGTTGCCGGAACTCGGCGGGGGTGAAGTCCAGTTCCTTCAGAAGGCTGCGGTGGCGCAGGTTGCGGGCCATGATGGCGTACTCCTTCGGTAAACGGTGGTCAGACGGCGTCGCGCTGGACGGGGCAGCTCATGCAGCGGGGGCCGCCGCGGCCTCGGCCGAGCTCGCTGCCGCGGACGGTGATGACCTCGATTCCGTGCTTGCGCAGATGGGTGTTGGAGGTGACATTGCGCTCATAGGCGACGACGACGCCGGGCTCCACGGCCAGGACGTTGCAGCCGTCGTCCCACTGCTCGCGCTCGGCGGAGCGGACGTCCTGGGAGGCGGTGAGGACGGTGATGGACGGCAGCCCGAGCGCGTCGGCGATGGCCTCGTGCATCTCGGCGGGCCGGTGCTCGGTGATGGCGAGCCCGGTACCGTCCGTGCCCGGCTCGATGGTGCAGGAGGGCAGCATGCCCAGACCCGCGTACTGGGTGAAGGTGTCCCCGCTCACCATGGTCATCACGGTGTCCAGGTGCATAAAGCTGCGCTTCTTCGGCATCTCCAGCGCGACCACCCTGCGAGCCGAACCCGCCTCGAACATCCGCAGGGCCAGCGCCTCGACGGCCTGCGGCGTGGTCCGCTCGCTCATGCCGACCAGCACCGCGCCGTTGCCGATGACCAGGACGTCACCGCCCTCGATGGTGGCGGGAAAGCCCGCCTGGCCATCTGACCAGCGCCGGAACTCCTGCTTCTCGAACAGCGGGTGATGCGCGTAGATCGCCTCGAAGTGGACGGTCTCCCGGCGCCGGGCCGTCTTCCGCATGGGGTTGACGCTGACGCCGTCGTAGATCCAGCAGGAAGTGTCGCGGGTGAAGAGGTGGTTGGGCAGCGGCGCCAGGACGAAGTCGTCCGGGGCCATCGCGTGCAGCCGCACACTGGGCAGCACACTGGCCCGCTCCGTCAGCTCCCGCTTGGTCATACCGCCGATGAGGTACGAGGTGAGCTCGGCCGGCTCCATGGCCTCGAACGCGGCCCGCAGCCGGTCGGTGGCCAGCGGGCCGAACTCGCGCTCGTCGAAGACCCGGTCAAGAACGAGGGTGCGGGCGGCGGGCTCGGCCAGGGCCTCGGTGAGCAGATCGGCCAGCAGATGCACCGCGACGCCACGGTCCCGGAGGGTGTCGGCGAAGGCGTCATGCTCCTCGCGGGCCCGCTTCACCCACAGCACGTCGTCGAAGAGGAGATCGTCCTTGTTGGTCGGGGTCAGGCGCTTCAGTTCCAGGTCGGGCCGGTGCAGGATGACCTGCCGCAGCCGGCCGGCTTCGGAATCAACATGGAATGTCATGTGCTCTCCTGGAAAATGGAGTGACGGGGGCCACCTCGGTTGTGCGGGTGCGCTCGTCCCCGCGGTTCCGGTTCCGCCCCCGATGGGCGCTTTCGGTCGAACGCCTCCACCGTGTCATGGCTCAACATGCGGCAGCCGCCGCCACATGACCCCGACCCGGGCCCATCAGGCCCCTGTTGCGCAGGGACCACAGGGCCATGCCCGTCCCGTCCGGCGGGGGAAGGGCGCGGCAGAGGGCCTGATGCCGTGGGCCCGGGACTCTTGGTCCATGGCCGGCCGCCGCCCCGGCGCGGCAGGCTCAAGGCAGAGCACCACCGGTCCGGTGGGACGGGCTTGGAGACACGACGGACTGGACGAGTCCGCCCGGACCGAGGAATGCTGCTTCTGGCTCACTGCCCCGGGCGGCGGCCCCTAAGGGGTCCCGGCCACCGCGCCGGGCCCGCGGGACGCGGAGCGGCGGGTGCCGGTACGGGACTTCGGCGGCATCGGCCCGGCCCGCCGCACGGTCCACGCGCCCTTTGAGCGCCAGGTCCAACTCGCCCTGCTCTGGACGGCGTTCGACCGTCCCGTGGAGTGGCTGCGGGCCGGGCAGGCCCTGGAGTGCGTACTACTGGTGGCCAGCACGCACAGCGTGCGCACCTCACCCCCTTCAGCGTGAGGTGCCGCAGCACTCCCCCCGAAACCCGCATCAGCGCAGGTAAGACAGAGTGCGGCGGCATCCGCGGCTCAGATGTCCCGGAAGGTCTCGATCTGGGCCCCGACCGAGTTGAGCCGCTCGGCCAGGTCCTCGTAGCCGCGGTTGATGACGTACACGTTCCGCAGCACGGATGTGCCCGGGGCCGCCATCATCGCCAGTAGTACGACCACGGCCGGCCGCAGTGCGGGCGGGCACATCATCTCGGCGGCGCGCCAGCGGGTCGGGCCCTCGACGAGCACCCGGTGCGGGTCGAGGAGTTGCAGCCGTCCGCCGAGCCGGTTCAGGTCGGTCAGGTAGATGGCCCGGTTGTCGTACACCCAGTCGTGGATCAGCGTCTTGCCCTGCGCGGAGGCCGCGATGGCCGCGAAGAACGGGACGTTGTCGATGTTCAGGCCGGGAAACGGCATCGGGTGGATCTTGTCGATCGGCGCCTCCAGCTTGGAGGGGCGCACGGTCAGGTCCACCAGGCGTGTACGGCCGTTGTCGGCGACGTACTCGGGCGTGCGGTCGTGATCGAGCCCCATCTCCTCCAGTACCGCCAGCTCGATCTCCAGGAACTCGATCGGCACCCGGCGCACCGTCAACTCCGACTCGGTGACGACCGCGGCGGCCAGCAGGCTCATCGCCTCGACCGGGTCCTCGGAGGGGGAGTAGTCCACGTCGACGTCGATGTTCGGCATGCCGTGCACGGTGAGCGTGGTGGTGCCGATGCCCTCGACCTTGACGCCGAGGGCCTCCAGGAAGAAGCAGAGGTCCTGGACCATGTAGTTGGAGGAAGCGTTGCGGATGACCGTGACGCCGTCGTGGCGGGCGGCGGCGAGCAGCGCGTTCTCGGTCACGGTGTCCCCGCGCTCGGTCAGCACGATCGGCCGGTCGGGGGAGACGGACCGGTCCACCACGGCGTGGTACTGGCCTTCGGTGGCGGTGACGTCGAGTCCGAAGCGGCGCAGCGCGATCATGTGCGGCTCGATGGTGCGCGTGCCGAGGTCGCAGCCGCCCGCGTACGGCAGCCTGAAGCGGTCCATACGGTGCAGCAGCGGGCCGAGGAACATGATGATGGAGCGCGTGCGGCGGGCGGCCACCTCGTCGATGGCGTCCATGTCGAGGTCGGCGCCCGGCACGATCTCGAGATCGACGCCGTCGTTGATCCACCGGGTCCGCACGCCGATCGACCCGAGCACCTCCAGCAGGCGGTAGACCTCCTCGATGCGGGCGACCCGGCGCAGTACCGTGCGCCCCTTGTTGAGCAGGGAGGCGCACAGCAGGGCCACGCAGGCGTTCTTGCTCGTCTTCACGTCGATGGCGCCGGAGAGCCGGCGGCCGCCGACCACCCGCAGATGCATGGGCCCCGCATAGCCCAGGGAGACGATCTCGCTGTCGAGGGCTTCGCCGATCCGGGCGATCATCTCAAGGCTGATGTTCTGGTTGCCGCGCTCGACGCGATTGACGGCGCTCTGACTGGTGCCGAGGGCTTCCGCCAGCTGTGCCTGTGTCCAGCCACGGTGCTGCCTGGCGTCACGGATGAGCTTGCCGATGCGTACGAGGTAGTCGTCTGCCATGAGGCTGAGGCTATCTCAGATATGAGATGGCGCCTCCTGGAGGGGTCCATTCGGGTGACAAGGCATCAACGGTGCCTGGGAGGCGGGTGTGCCCTCGCCTGAAATCATGTGGCGGGCGGACTGCTGGGCTGCGTACGGTTCGCCCCATGCCTGAGTTGCAGCTGCTTCGCCTGGACCACGCCCCCGCGCTCCTCGCCTTCGAGCGGGAGAACCGGGCCTACTTCGCGGCATCCATCCCTGATCGGGGCGATGACTACTTCGCCCGGTTCGACGAGATGTGCCGGGACCGGCTGTCCGAGCAGGAGGCCGGGGTCTGCTATTTCCACGTGCTGGTCGATGCCGCCGGCGAGGTGTTGGGGCGGGTCAACCTGGTGGATGCGGCGGATGGCAGTGCCGAACTCGGGTATCGGATCGCCGAGCGGGCCGCGGGGCGCGGGCTGGCCACCTCGGCCGTGCGGGAGATGTGCGGCCTTGCCGCCGACAGGTACGGGTTGACCGCCCTGCGGGCCGCCACCACCCTCGACAACGCGGCGTCCCGAGCCGTGTTGGCCCGTACGGGGTTCACCGTCACCGGCGAGACGCGGCTATCAGGTCGCCCCGGCCTGACGTACCTTCGCAGCCTTCACCCCGCCACGCGACCGTGATGGAGGCAGGCCCTGGTGGGACGCCTCGCGAACGCACGGCGGACAACCAGAGCAATGATGGCCGCAGCCCGAGATTTTCACCCGACGTGCCCGGGGCGCGGACGGTGTCCCGTATCCGGGAATGTGGCCCGTGACCACGTGCTGACGTGGGGGTGGACAGGTGTGGTGAGACGAGGTGCTCCGCTCTGTCTCACTTCGAGTGGCCGTTCTTGGTGCGTGTGGAAAATCTGGCTTGTGTAGCCACCTTCAGCACGTGATCGCCGTCGGCGGTTCGGGACCCGAGCCGGTCTCAGGCGTCGTCTTCGGGTGTGCCGTAGGAGAGTAGTTGGCAGCTGTCGAAGTTCATGCACCCGCAGGCGAGGCAGTCGGCGACGGCGTTTCGCAGGGCTTGCGTCTCCTGGATGAACTGGTCCAGTTCGGGGATCTTGCGCTCCGCGAGAGTGCGCCATTGCTTGGTGGCGCCTCGGTCGGCGTCGGTGTCCAGGAGTTGGCGGATCTCGGCCAGGGTGAACCCGGCTCGCTGCGCCATTTTGATCAGGGCGACCCGGCGCAGGGTGCTGGCCGGATAGACGCGTCGGCCGGTGACGCGCCGGGCGGTCGGCAGCAGGCCGAGGCTCTCGTAGTAGCGCAATGCCGAGGGCCGCAGCTTGACCTTCCGCGCAAGGTCACCGATGCCCAGCTCTCGCACTGATCCCCCTTGACTTCAAGCGCGCTTGAACCACAAGTCTGACTCGGTGCCACTTTCATCGACAACCCGCTTGTTGCCGCCGACGTATCGGCCGCTGTTCGCTCATGTCGAGTTCCGACGGCTCTTGCCGGCTCTGGCGGCTTCCGACCTCGGTGATGGGATGAGTGTGGTCGCCGTGGCGTGGTTGGCCGTTCTGATAGCGCCTCCCGGCCAGTCGGGGCTGGTCGTCGGTGCTGCGGTTGCCGCCTATGCCCTTCCCGGGGCCGCTGGAGCGCTGGTCTTCGGCCGCTGGCTGCGTCGCCTGACTCCTCGGCGGTTGCTGGCCGCAGACAGTTGGCTCCGTGCGTTGCTTCTCGGCTGTGTGCCGTTGGCCTGGGCAGCGGGAGTGCTCCACCCGGTTCTTTATGTCGTCCTGCTCGCCGGGTCGTCGGTGCTGCATGCCTGGGGTGGTGCGGGGAAGTACTCCCTGATCGCCCAGATGCTTCCGCCGGATCAGCGTCTGGCCGCGAATGCGCTGGTCAGTTCCAGCGCATCGGCGTCTGTCATCGTCGGTCCTGCACTCGCCGGATTCCTGGCGGCGATCGTCAGTCCAGCCTGGATCATCGGCCTCGATGCCATGTCCTTCGCCATCCTTGCCGTCCAGGTGGGTCGGCTGGGCGGTGTGGCCAAGGCGGTAGCGACGGCTGCGCCGGTCGACACCAGCCGATCGGCCGCCGGTCTGCGCTTGTTGCGCAGTCAGCCCGAGCTTCTCGGGGTTCTCGCGTTGACGTGGTTCTTCAACTTCCTCTATGGGCCGGTGGAGGTCGCGCTCCCGCTGCATGTCACCGATGACCTTCACTCGGGTGCGAGCCTGCTCGGGCTGTACTGGACTCTCTTCGGGGCAGGTGCCGTCCTTGGCGGCCTGACGGCCGGCGCTTTGAGCAGGCTTCCGCATTGGCCGGTCACTCTGGGCATCGTCGCTGGTTGGGGCCTGATGCTTGTGCCCTTCGGCCTGGGCGTGTCCGCCGGTATCTCTCTGGTGTGCTTTGGTCTGGGCGGCATGATCTACGGACCCTTCACGGCGCTGTCCTTCACCTTGTTCCAGGACCGCACCCCGGAAGCCTGGCTGACCACGGTTCTGGCCGTCCGAGGCGCCGCCCTTCTCACCGCCTCTCCGGTGGGCACCGCGCTCGGCGGCCCTCTCAGCGCCGCCATGGGGCCCCGGCAGGTGCTGGCTGCTTCGGGGATGGCGACCATCACCCTTGCCGTCGTTGCCACCGCGGTGCGGACCTGGGGGAAGCGTCGGGCGCGGAGGCCGCTCATTCAATAGGGCGGAAGAGGGATGAGGTGGAAGTCCCGGGCAGGTCTGTTTCCGGTGGGGCGGGTGGTTTCCTCCGGATGGAGATCGTTGCCCGCCGTCAAAGAAGTCCAGGTCAAAGGCGCGGAGTACGGGATCGCCGTACGCGTGTACCGGTTCCCCCGCCGTCTCCCCGGACAGCCGGCCTTGAACGATCACTCAACCTTCGGTGAGAAGACCCAGCGGTCACCAGCCTTCGGTGACAACGCTCAACCTTCGCTGCGAAAGATCACGGACGGCTCCAGCATGACCAGCCTGCACCTATGTACTAGAGTTATCTCGACATCGAGATATCTGCCGAAGGCACCGCAGTCGCCATTCCGGTAAGGGAAGCCTAACTTAGCCTTACCTTAGCGGGCCGACCGAGACGTCATGGCGGCAGGATTGCGGTGGTACGCGCACATCAATGAAGGAGACTGTCGTGTCGGCGAACAGCTTCGACGCCCGCAGCACGCTGCAGGTGGGCGACGAGTCGTACGAGATCTTCCGGCTGGACAAGGTGGAGGGCTCGGCCCGCCTGCCGTACAGCCTCAAGGTCCTGCTGGAGAACCTGCTCCGCACCGAGGACGGCGCGAACATCACCGCCGACCACATCCGCGCCCTCGGCAACTGGGACTCCCAGGCCCAGCCGTCGCAGGAGATCCAGTTCACGCCGGCCCGCGTGATCATGCAGGACTTCACCGGCGTGCCCTGTGTCGTCGACCTCGCCACCATGCGCGAGGCCGTCAAGGAGCTGGGCGGCGACCCGGCGAAGATCAACCCGCTGGCCCCGGCCGAGCTGGTCATCGACCACTCCGTCATCGCCGACAAGTTCGGCACCAACGACGCCTTCAAGGCGAACGTCGAGCTGGAGTACGGCCGCAACAAGGAGCGCTACCAGTTCCTGCGCTGGGGCCAGACCGCCTTCGACGAGTTCAAGGTCGTCCCGCCGGGCACCGGCATCGTCCACCAGGTGAACATCGAGCACCTGGCCCGTACCGTCATGGTCCGGGGTGGCCAGGCGTACCCCGACACCCTCGTCGGCACCGACTCCCACACCACCATGGTCAACGGTCTCGGTGTCCTCGGCTGGGGCGTCGGCGGCATCGAGGCCGAGGCCGCGATGCTCGGCCAGCCGGTCTCCATGCTCATCCCGCGCGTCGTCGGCTTCAAGCTCACCGGTGAGCTGCAGCCCGGCACCACCGCGACCGACCTGGTGCTCACCATCACCGAGATGCTCCGCAAGCACGGTGTGGTCGGCAAGTTCGTCGAGTTCTACGGTGAGGGCGTCGCCGCCACTTCGCTGGCCAACCGCGCCACCATCGGCAACATGTCGCCGGAGTTCGGCTCGACCGCCGCGATCTTCCCGATCGACGACGAGACCCTCAACTACCTGCGCCTGACCGGCCGCAGCCGGCAGCAGGTCGCCCTCGTCGAGGCCTACGCCAAGGAGCAGGGCCTCTGGCTGGACCCGAAGGCCGAGCCCGACTTCTCCGAGAAGCTCGAGCTGGACCTGTCCACCGTCGTGCCGTCGATCGCCGGCCCGAAGCGTCCGCAGGACCGCATCGTCCTGGCCAACGCCGCCGAGCAGTTCAAGCAGGACGTCCGCAACTACGTGGACAGCGTGGACGAGGCGGGCGTCGAGTCCTTCCCGGCCTCCGACGCGCCGGCGATCCACCCGAACGGCGCGCCGTCCAACCCGGTCCAGGTCACCGCCCCCGACGGCACGACCTACACCATCGACCACGGTGCGGTGACGGTCGCCGCCATCACCTCCTGCACCAACACCTCGAACCCGTACGTCATGGTCGCCGCCGCCCTGGTGGCCAAGAAGGCGGTCGAGAAGGGCCTGACCCGCAAGCCGTGGGTCAAGACCACCCTCGCCCCGGGTTCGAAGGTCGTGACGGACTACTTCGACAAGGCGGGTCTGACGCCGTACCTGGACAAGGTCGGCTTCAACCTGGTCGGTTACGGCTGCACCACCTGCATCGGCAACTCCGGCCCGCTGCCGGAGGAGGTCTCCAAGGCCGTCAACGACCACGACCTCGCGGTCACCTCGGTCCTCTCCGGCAACCGGAACTTCGAGGGCCGTATCAACCCCGACGTCAAGATGAACTACCTGGCCTCCCCGCCGCTGGTCGTCGCGTACGCCCTCGCGGGTTCCATGAAGGTGGACATCACCCGTGACGCCCTGGGCACCGACCAGGACGGCAACCCGGTCTTCCTGAAGGACATCTGGCCGTCCGAGGCCGAGGTCAACGACGTCGTCGCCAACGCCATCGGCGAGGACATGTTCAACAAGTCCTACCAGGACGTCTTCGCGGGCGACGCCCAGTGGCAGGCGCTGCCGATCCCGACCGGCAACACCTTCGAGTGGGACACGGAGTCCACGTACGTCCGCAAGCCCCCGTACTTCGAGGGCATGGAGATGGAGCCGGCTCCGGTCCAGGACATCGCGGGCGCCCGCGTCCTCGCCAAGCTGGGCGACTCGGTCACCACCGACCACATCTCCCCGGCCGGTGCCATCAAGGCCGACACCCCGGCCGGCAAGTACCTCACCGAGCACGGCGTCGAGCGTCGCGACTTCAACTCCTACGGTTCCCGCCGCGGCAACCACGAGGTCATGATCCGCGGTACGTTCGCCAACATCCGTCTGCGCAACCAGATCGCGCCGGGCACCGAGGGCGGCTACACCCGCGACTTCACCCAGGAGGGCGCGCCGGTCTCCTTCATCTACGACGCCTCGCGCAACTACATCGCGCAGGACATCCCGCTGGTCGTCCTGGCCGGCAAGGAGTACGGCTCCGGCTCGTCCCGCGACTGGGCCGCGAAGGGCACCGCGCTGCTCGGTGTCAAGGCCGTCATCGCCGAGTCGTACGAGCGCATCCACCGCTCGAACCTCATCGGCATGGGTGTGCTCCCGCTCCAGTTCCCGGAGGGCGCCTCGGCCGAGTCCCTCGGCCTGACCGGCGAGGAGACCTTCTCCTTCTCCGGCGTCACCGAGCTGAACGAGGGCACCACGCCTCGCACGGTCAAGGTCACCACCGACACCGCCCCCGGCGAAGCCGACAATGTACGCCGTGAGTTCGACGCGGTCGTCCGCATCGACACCCCCGGTGAGGCCGACTACTACCGCAACGGCGGCATCATGCAGTACGTGCTGCGCAGCCTGATCCGCAAGTAAGCGGTCCTGCACGGCAGTCGAGGGCCGCACCCCCGTGGGTGCGGTCCTCGGCCGTGTCCGCCCGGCTCGCGACCCCCGGTCACAGCACTGGATCCACCCCGCCGCTAGATCCACCCCGCGGCCTGGGCGACGACGAACGGTGCGGGGACCAGGGGCGTCATGCCGAGCCACAGATGCAGCCGTCTGCCCTCCTGCCACGGTATGAGGACATCCACCACCAGCACCATTCCGACGACGAACGCGCCGCCCAGCACCGCGCCGAGCGTCATGCCGACGGTGTTGTCCGGCGCCTCTTTGGTGCAGCCGAGCCCGCCGGTGCAGTGGCCCAGCGTCTGCTGGGTCAGCAGCCATCGGATACACATGCCCGGGACGATCGCCACCGCCCCGATCAGAAGGTTCGCCACCGTGGGCGCCCACCAGGACCTGGCGGTGCCCTTCTCGCGGTCACTGTCCGCAGCGGAACCGTGCACAGCCCGCCCTCTCCCCGGTCATTGAGTTCGTTCAGGTAGATGACCACGAGAGCACTAGGGTTGCCCTCCGCGCGCCTCTGGACCCATAACACCGCCCCCACGAGTGACGTTGCGTGACCTCAGATCCGTGCTCGCGCGGGGGAGTCGCTGCGACATGAAGCCCCCAGTCAAATACCCCTGCCCCACGCCCGTGTTGGCGGGAGCGGGGCAAGGGTTGACGCGGTATCAGCGCCGGTAAGCGCCCGTTGTGCAAGCCCGTCGCCTCAGTGACGGACAGGTGACGCCAGCAGTTCCACCTCCGCCAGGGTCGACTCCTTGTCCAGGACCAGGCGGTAGCGCGCGTACGAGGCGGGATGCGGGATCGAGAACGCCCTCGTCTGCCGGTCCCAGGTGAAGGGTTCGCCCTTGCGCCGGTCCAGCGTCGTCCAGTGCGTGCCGTCCGCGGAGGCCTCCAGCGTCCAGCCCGACGCAGCCCGTGTGCGGTCGGCCGGGGAGGTCAGGGTGTACTGCAGCGCCTTGGTGCGGCCCGGCACCGGCAGGTCCACGCTCGACACAGTCGCTTCGGTCGCCGACGTGTTGTCGAACAGGGGGCCGTCACCCTTGAGCACGTCCGTACTTGGCGACGGCACCTTGTCGTCCCGTGTGATCGACACCGGCGCCGCGTTCGTCCCGGTGCCCCAGGCCGACGGCCGCGGACCCATGGCGAAGTCCAGCACCCCGCCCCGGGCGATCAGCGCATGCGGCAGCGATGTCGACGACCACGCCTTGCCGTTGACCCTGAGACCCTGGACGTAGACGTTCTTCGCATCGTTCTTCGGGGCTCTGACGACGAGGTCCTTGCCACCCTCCAGATGGACCGTCGCCTTGGTGAACAGCGGTGATCCGATGGCGTACTCGCCGCTGCCCATCACCAGCGGGTAGAAGCCCAGCGCCGAGAACAGGTACCAGGCCGACTGCTCGCCGTTGTCCTCGTCGCCGAGACAGCCCTGCCCGATCTCGCTGCCGGTGTACAGACGGGAGAGGACCTCGCGGACCTTCTCCTGCGCCTTCCACGGCTGCCCCGCCGCGTCATACATGTAGATCACATGGTGCGCCGGCTGGTTGGAGTGCCCGTACATGCCCATCCGGACGTCACGCGCCTCCGTCATCTCGTGGATGACGCTTCGGTACGAGCCCGCGAACCGCGGCGATGCCGTCTCCGGCGTGGCGAAGTACCGGTCGAGCTTGTCCGCCAGCCCGGTGCGGCCGCCGTACAGGTTCGCCAGGCCCCGGCCGTCCTGCGGAACTGTGAACGCGAACCCCCAGCCGTTCGTCTCCGTGTAGTCGTGACCCCACACGCGCGGGTCGTACTCCGACGGGTCCAGCCGCCAGGCGCCCTGCGCGTCGCGGCCCTGGAAGAAGCCGGTCCTCGTGTCGAAGAGGTTGACGTAGTCCCGCGCGCGGTTGAGGAAGTACGCCGACTCCTCCTGGTAGCGCTTCGTGCCGGTCGTCCTGTGCAGCGCCTGGCCCATCTTCGCGATGCCGTAGTCGTTGACGTAGCCCTCCATCGCCCACGACAGGCCCTCGCCGGTGCCGGTGCTGGTGTAGCCGAGGAACGGCGACGTCATCATGCCCTTGCGGCCGACCCCGGACGTGGGCGGCGCGACCGTCGCGTTCTTCACCGCCGCATCGTAGGCGGATCGCGCGTCGAACTTCACGCCTTTGACATAAGCGTCCGCGAACGCCACGTCCGAGGAGGTACCGGTCATCTGATCCGCATACCCGGGCGAGGACCACCGAGAGGTCCAGCCCCCGTCCTTGTACTGCTGCACGAAACCGTCGGCCAGCTCGCCCGCCTGACGTGGCGTCAGCAAGGAGTATGCGGGCCAGGTGGTCCGGTAGGTGTCCCAGAAGCCGTTGTTGACGTACACCTTGCCGTCGACGATCTTCGCCCCGGTGTGCATGGGCGTGTCCGGACCCGTCATGGAGGAGAAGGGGGACGCGTAACGGTAAGACGAACCCACCCTTTCGAAACCCGAGTTGGGGTACAAGTACAGCCGGTAGAGCGACGAGTACAGCGTGGTCAGCTGATCCGCCGTCGCTCCCTCGACCTCGACCTTCCCCAGCAGCCTGTCCCAGGCTTGCTGCGCATGCGCCCTCACCGCGTCGAACGACGTGCCGTCCGGGACCTCCTGGCGCAGATTGGCCTTCGCCTGGTCCACGCTGATGAGCGAGGTGGCGAGGCGGAGGGTGACGGTGCGGCCGAGCCCCGGTCTGAAACGCAGATATCCCTTCACGCCCGAGGAGGCCCCGTCGGTCACCGGCGCGTCGAACACCCCGTAGACGAACAGGCGTGTCGCCCCCGTCGACAGCCCGGACTTCACGTCCGAGAAGCCGGTGACGGTCCCGCCCGCCGTGTCCAGGGTCAGCCCGGCCTGCTCCGTGACGTTGTCGAAGAGCACGCTCGCGTCGTCACCGGGGTAGGTGAACCGCAGGACCGCCGCGTGGTCCGTCGGCGTCATCTCCGCCTTGAGACCGTTCTCGAAGGTCACCCCGTAGTAGTACGGACGCGCGGTCTCCCGCTCGTGCCGGAACGCCAGCGCCCGCGCGCCGCGGCCGGTGTCCGGGGTGCCGGACGCGGCCGACGGCATCACCTGGAATGTCTGCCGGTCGCCCATCCACGGACTCGGCTCATGGCTCGCGCTGAACGCCTGGATCGTGGGCAGATTGTCCGCGTTGTCGGCCCGCGCGTAGTCGTACAACCAGCTGAGCGAGCCCGCATTGGTCACCGGCGTCCAGAAGTTGAAGCCGTGTGGCAAAGCTGTCGCCGGAAAGCTGTTGCCGCGGGAGAAGTCACGGCTGGAATTGGTGCCGCGGGTCGTCAGCGCGTAATCGGACAGATGCGCCTTCGGTTTCTCGGGCGGCACGACCTTCAGGGTGATGTCGTCCAGCCAGTCCTGGAACTTCGCCGGCCCCTTCGGCGAGTCGTAGGCCACCAGGATCCGGTCCACGGTCTTCCCGGCCGCGACCGAACCGATCCGCGAGACCACGTTGTTCCACTGGTTGACGTACAGGCCCTTCGCCGCGCCCTGCCCCCGTGGGCTCAGCGGGAAGCCGTGCTGGTCGAGTGCCCCGAGACTGCTCAGATAAGTGCCGTCGGTGAAGGCCAGGTCGACGGAGACGTTCGTGGCGTCGTAGTCACGGTCCCCGTCCGCCATCGACGGGAAGATCCGGTACGAGAGTTGGGTGTTGCGCTCGACACCGACATGCACCTTGAAGATCTTGTTGTACGAGTACGCCCGGCCCTTCGCCGTGTGCGTCCCCGCGTACCGCAGGGCCTGCCTCCCCGTGAAGCCCGCACCTGTCTTGGCGGTGGGCGAGTTGCTCGGGCCGTGGTCCACCAGGGTGTTCCCGCCGTCCACACCGGACGCACGCTTCGAACCGTCCTTTGCTGTGTCCACGGTGCTCAGCCACGTCGGCGCGGGGTCACCGGGTTCGAACGAGGAAGTGAACTTCCGGTCGGCGGCCGCCGCTTGGGCGGGCAGCGCCACCGCCGCGCCCTGCGCGGTCACCAGCAACGCGAAGGCGGCCGTGGCCACGGCCGCCGTGGGCGCCCAGCTGCGCGGAGATCTGTGCTGCATACGAGCACCCTTCGTGCGCCGTACAAGAGGGGACAACGTTGTCAATTTCGCTATGCAAAGACCAGTAGGGCGTCAAGTGGTCAGTGATGTCAAGGTGTTGAGTGTGGCATTCGGGCTCAATGCGACGGATATTCCGTTCGACGGACGCAGCGGGCATTCCGTATTTCTGCGAGGTCTCAACTCGGAAAAGCACAGAGCCAACCTTGCGTTCGATCTTGCTCAGCTGGCGGGAAGTGGACTATACCTGTCGGCGTCCGGGCAGCCATCACCATGACGAATGGCGGCCCCGGGCAAGTACGCCCGGGGGAATCGGGGGGCGGCGGACCGTTTCGAGTGCGACCGGCTGTCGTGCCGTCCCACTGAATCCCCCATGCACGACCCAAGCTTCACCATCAACGCGGTGCCCGGAGGAGCCGGTTCACCGCCTGAGTCCTGGAGAAAGCGAGGACTTGAGCATGGGATCCACTTCCGGCGAGCACAACAAGAACACCACCTTCGGGGGCGTCGGCCGTCGCGACCTCATCAAGAGGTCCGCTGCGCTCGGCTTGCTCTCGGTGCCGACGATGAGCTTCCTGTCCGCGTGCGCCAGCAGTGGGGGCGACGACGGCGGGGACAAGGCCAAGGCCGGCAAGAAGACCGCGAAGAACCCGCTGGGCGTCAACGACACGGCGCAGATGGAGTTCGTGCTCTTCGACGGCGGCTTCGGCAAGGAGTACGCCCAGGACGCGGTCAAGCTCTACGAGAAGGACTTCCCGAAGGCGAAGGTCAAGTTCTCCTCCACCCAGAAGATCGGGACCGTCCTGCAGCCCCGGTTCAACCAGGGCAACCCGCCGGACCTCATCGACAACTCCGGCGCCGAGCAGATGGACATGGGCGTCCTCGTCGGCAAGAAGCAGCTCGCCGACCTCACCCCGCTCCTCGACGCCCCTTCCTACGACGACCCGAACAAGAAGGTCCGGGACACACTCCGCCCGGGCATCGTCGAGATGGGCCAGTTCGACGGCGACCCCGTCTGGATCATGTACTACGCCTACACCGTGTACGGCGTCTTCTACTCGCAGAAGGCCCTGGACTCCCTCGACGAGAAGTACCCCGAGACCTGGGACGAGATGCTCAAGGTCTGCGCGAAGGCCAAGAAGAAGGGCATGGCCGGCTGGACCTATGCGGGCAAGTACCCGTACTACATCCCCTTCTCCCTGTATCCGATGATCGGCAAGGTCGGTGGCCGCGATGTCCTCGACGCCATCGACAACCTGGAGCCGAACGCCTGGAAGCACCCGGCCGTCAAGGCCTGCTTCGAGGCGTACTACGAGCTGTACCAGAAGGGGTACATCCTCAAGGGCACACCCGGCCTCGACCACATCCAGTCGCAGACCGCCTGGGCCAAGGGCAAGGCGCTGTTCATCCCGAACGGCAACTGGGTGGAGAACGAGTCCGCGAACGTGATCCCGGCCGACTTCAACCTCGCCGTCTCCGCGCCCTCCGGCCTCGATTCCTCCGACAAGCTGCCCTTCGGCACGATCTGGGCCTCCGGCGGCGAGCCCTTCGTCGTCCCGGCCAAGGCGAAGAACCCCGAGGGTGGCATGGAGCAGCTGCGCATCATGCTCAGTGAGGCGTCCTCGAAGAACTTCACCGCCAAGGTCAAGTCGCTGACGGCGCTCAACGGCGGCACCACCGGCGTCGACCTCACCCCGGGCCTCAAGTCCGGTGTGGCCGCGCTGGAGAAGGCCGGGAGCAACGTGCTGAACCCGCGCCTGCAGGACTGGTACGTGAAGCTCCAGAAGGAGCAGATCGGTGTGTCCGCCATCGGCGAGATGATGGCCGGCCGCCTCACCCCGGCCGAGGCCATCAAGAAGATCCAGGGCTTCGCCGACGCGGCGGCCGCGGACACGTCGATCAAGCACTACAAGCACAAGTGAGGGTCCGTCACCAGCGGCGTCGGCCGCCCGCGCGGCCGACGCCGTGGGCCATGCGGCGAGATCGGGGTCGGTAGCAATGCAGCACGGCAAGTACCGGTTCATCGTGGGGTTCCTGACGGTCCCCCTCGGGTTGTACGCGATCTTCGTCGTATGGCCCTTCATCCAGTCCATCTACTACTCGTTCACGGACTGGACCGGGCTGAGCCCCGATTTCAAGATGGTGGGCTTCGACAACTACAAGAAGATGTTCCATGACGACATCTTCTGGAAGTCGCTGCAGCACAGCCTGCTGTTCGCGCTGCTGCTGCCGCTGGTGACGATCAGCCTGGCGCTGTTCTTCTCCTTCATGATCAACGTGGGTGGCCGGCGACGGAAGGGCGGCCCAGCGATCTCCGGTGTGCGGGGCTCGTCCTTCTACAAGATCGTCTACTTCTTCCCGCAGGTTCTCTCGATCGCCATCGTCGCGCTGCTTTTCCAGTTCGCGTACAACCCGGACAGCGGGGCCATCAACTCGCTGCTGCACGGCATCGGCCTCGGCAGCATTCAGCCGCTGTGGCTGGGCGACCCCAACCTCGCCCTGTGGTGCGTGATGGCGGTCCTCGTCTGGTCCACGGTCGGCTTCTTCGTGGTCCTCTTCTCCGCCGGCATGGCCTCCATCCCGGCGGACCTCTACGAGGCGGCGCTGCTTGACGGCGCGGGCCGCGCCACGACCTTCTTCCGGATCACTCTGCCGCTGCTGTGGGACACCGTGCAGTCCGGCTGGGTGTACATGGGCATTCTGGCCCTGGGCGCCGAGTCGTTCGCGGTCGTACAGATCATGACGATGGGTCCGGGCGGGCCCGACTACTCGACCACTGTCATGGTGCTGTACGTCTACCAGACGGCCTTCCGTGACGGTCAGGCCGCCTACGCAACCACGATCGGTGTCGCCCTGCTCGTCGTGACGCTGCTCTTCGCGGCGATCGTGATGCGACTGGGTCGGCGCGAGCGGCTGGAGTTCTGAGCATGAAGACAACCAAGACCCCCGCCCCGATCCCGGCTCAGCCCGGCGCCGCCGTGACCAAGGGCGGCGCCCCGGCCGGCGCGCTGCCGCGGCAGAAGCGGGAAGGCGCCGTCCTCAACGTCTTCTCGCACGGCATGCTCATCCTGTGGGCGTTCATGGTGGTCATGCCGCTGCTGTGGGCGGTGCTGACCTCCTTCAAGGACGACAACTCGATCTTCAGCTCGCCCTGGGCGCTGCCGGACAAGCTGCACTTCGAGAACTGGTCGCGGGCGTGGACCGACGCCAACATGAGCAGCTACTTCCTCAACACCGTCCTGGTGGTGGGCGGCTCGCTCATCGGCACGCTGGTGCTCGGCTCGATGGCCGCGTACGTCCTGGCCCGCTTCGACTTCCCCGGCAACCGCTTCATCTACTACCTGTTCATCGGCGGCATGAGTTTCCCGATCATGCTCGCACTGGTCCCGCTGTTCTACGTCGTGAACAACATGGGCCTGCTGAACTCGATCCACGGTCTGATCCTGGTCTACATCGCCTACTCGCTGCCCTTCACGGTCTTCTTCCTGACCGCGTTCTTCCGGACGCTTCCGACGTCGGTGGCCGAGGCCGCGTTCGTGGACGGGGCGTCGCACACCCGTACGTTCTTCCAGATCATGCTTCCGATGGCGAAGCCGGGACTGATCAGCGTGGGGATCTTCAACTTCCTGGGCCAGTGGAACCAGTACATGCTCCCGACGGTCCTGAACACCGACCCCGACAAACACGTCCTCACCCAGGGCCTGGTCCAGCTCGCCGCCAGCCAGGGCTACAAGGGCGACTGGTCCGGCCTCTTCGCCGGTCTGGTGATGGCGATGCTGCCGGTGCTGGCGGCGTACATCATCTTCCAGCGGCAGGTCGTGCAGGGCCTCACAGCGGGGGCCCTGAAGTAGCTGCGGACGTTTACTGAAGCAACTGTACGAATCCGAACGACCGGAGGCGCCGGCGTCCTCCCCGTGAACCGGGGAGGATGCCGGCGCCTCCGCGTGTCCCTCGACCCGTTCTTCCTCGATTTCCCTCAAGGACTTGACTGCGATAACCCGTTCAGCGGACTTTGGAGTTCACAACTTGTAGGTGACCGGGTTCCGCTGATGTGACCCGTGTCACATGGACGGCATCGTGGCCGTCGGGCTGAGGGAGTGGATGGGTCGATGGAGACTCCGGGGTCGCAGTCGTCGCTGCACCGAGCGAATCTCGAGCGCGTCGTCCGTGCGGTGCGCCTTGCCGGGTCGCTCACGCAGGCCGAGATCGCGAGGACGACGGGTCTGTCCGCGGCGACGGTCTCCAATATCGTGCGTGAGCTCAAGGGCCGCGGAACCGTCGAGGTCACCCCCACGTCGGCGGGTGGTCGCAGGGCCCGCAGCGTCTCCCTCAGCGGTGACGCCGGCATCGTCATCGGTGTCGACTTCGGGCACACGCATCTGCGTGTCGCGGTCGGGAACCTCGCCCATCAGGTGCTCGCGGAGGAGTCCGAGCCGCTGGATGTGGACGCGTCCGCCGCGCAGGGCTTCGACCGGGCGGAAGAGCTGGTCAACAGGCTGATCGAGGCGACCGGTGTGGACCGGTCCAAGGTCGCGGGTGTGGGTCTCGGCGTGCCCGGCCCCATCGACGTCGAGTCGGGCACGCTCGGCTCCACCGCCATCCTGCCGGGCTGGGCCGGCACCAGACCCGCCGAGGAACTGCACAGACGGCTCGGCGTGCCGGCGCACGTGGACAACGACGCGAACCTCGGCGCCCTCGGGGAGATGGTCTGGGGCAGCGGCCGGGGGGTCAAGGACCTGGCGTACATCAAGGTCGCGAGCGGCGTCGGTGCCGGGCTGGTGATCGACGGGAAGATCTACCGCGGCCCCGGCGGCACCGCCGGAGAGATCGGCCATATCACCCTGGACGAATCCGGTCCCGTCTGCCGCTGCGGCAATCGGGGCTGCCTGGAGACGTTCGCGGCGGCGGGGTACGTCCTGCCGCTGCTTCAGCCCAGCCATGGCGCCGACCTGACCATGGAGGACGTGGTCCGGCTGGCGCGGGAGGGTGATCCGGGCTGCCGTCGGGTGATCGCCGACGTGGGCCGCCACATCGGCAGCGGAGTGGCCAATCTCTGCAATCTGCTGAACCCCAGCCGAGTGGTCCTGAGCGGGGATCTCGCCGAGGCCGGGGAGCTGGTGCTCGGGCCCATCAGGGAGTCGGTCGGCCGGTATGCGATCCCCAGTGCCGCGCGCCATCTCTCGGTGCTGCCGGGGGCGCTCGGGGGTCGTGCCGAGGTGCTTGGCGCGCTCGCTCTCGCGCTCAGCGAGATGGGCGATTCAACCCTTTTGGACGGCGCGGTGTCCGCCGCTCCTCTAGCCTTCACTTAGAGAACGGATGGCATCGTTGCCATCTCGTTAAGGATTTACTTCTTGACGTCGCACGTATGGCCGACTTGACTTCCTGTCACCTCGGCCGCAACGTCGCGGCCTCGTCAGGGAGGTTTCTGAAGTGAACACGCGTATGCGTCGCGCCGCCGTTGCCGTTGCCGCTGGTGCGATGGCCGTCTCGCTGGCTGCCTGCGGCAGCGCCAAGGAGTCGGGTGGCAACTCTTCCTCGCCGTCGAGTGCGAAGAAGGGTGACGCGATCAAGGTCGGTCTGCTCCTGCCGGAGAACAAGACCGCGCGGTACGAGAAGTTCGACAAGCCCCTGATCGAGAAGAAGATCAAGGAGCTGACGGGCAACAAGGCCACGCTGGAGTACAGCAACGCCCGCCAGGACGCGAACCTGCAGGCCCAGCAGGTCGACACCATGATCACCGACAAGGTGGACGTCCTGATCATCGACGCCGTCGACTCCAAGGCGATCGCGAACTCGATCAAGAAGGCCGACGACGCCGGCATCCCGGTCGTCGCGTACGACCGCCTGGCCGAAGGCCCGATCAAGGCCTACACCTCGTTCGACAACACCGAGGTCGGCAAGACGCAGGGCGAGGCCCTGCTGAAGGCCCTTGGCGCCAAGGCCAAGAGCGGCAAGATCGTCATGATGAACGGCTCGCCGACCGACCCCAACGCCAAGCAGTTCAAGACGGGTGCCCACTCCGTCCTCGACGGCAAGGTCAACGTCGGCCGCGAGTACGACACCAAGGAGTGGTCGCCGGACAACGCCAACTCCAACATGGAGGCGGCGATCTCGGCGGTCGGCAAGAAGAACATCATCGGCGTCTACTCCGCCAACGACGGCATGGCCGGCGGCATCATCACCGCCCTCAAGGCCGCGGGCATCTCCAACATCCCGGTCACCGGCCAGGACGCCGAACTCGCGGGTGTGCAGCGCATCGTCACCGGCGAGCAGTTCATGAGCGTCTACAAGTCGTACCCGCAGGAGGCGGACGTCGCCGCGCAGATGGCCGTCCTCCTCGCCCAGGGCAAGTCGCTCGACTCGATCGCCAAGGACAAGGTCGACAGCCCGACCGCCAAGCAGGTGCCCTCCGTCCTGGTCCCGGTCATCGCGCTGACCAAGGACAACATCAAGGACACGGTCATCAAGGACGGCATCTACACCACCGCCGACATCTGCACCTCGCAGTACAAGTCGGCCTGCGACAAGGTCGGTCTGAACAAGTAACCGGCCCGAGCCCCTTTCCCCGTACGGGACTTCGCTCTTGAATGCCCGTACGGGACTGGTGCCCCGGCAGGCGACGTTCGATCTGTCGCACCGAAACTCCCCCGGCGCCCCGCGTTCACCAGCCCCGCAAGCTCATTGCGGGGCGCCGGAGGGGAACACTTCCTCCACACTTCTGCACAACCTTCCGCCGGGTCAGGCGGCGAAGGAGATGGTTCACGTGTCCGCTACGCCCGTGCTGGCGTTGCGCGGGGTCTCCAAGCGGTTCGGTGCCGTTCAGGCGCTCACCGACGTAGAGCTTGAAGTCCACGCCGGTGAGGTGGTCGCCCTGGTCGGCGACAACGGCGCCGGAAAATCCACGCTGGTCAAGACGATTGCCGGCGTGCACCCGATCGATGAGGGCGCCATCGAATGGGAAGGCAAGCCCGTCCAGATCAACAAGCCGAACGACGCCCAGAACCTGGGCATCGCGACGGTCTACCAGGACCTCGCACTGTGCGACAACATCGACGTCGTCGGCAATCTCTTCCTCGGCCGTGAGATCAAGAGGCGCGGCATCCTCGACGAGGTCGAGATGGAGCGGCGAGCCCGCGAGCTGCTCACCACCCTGTCGATCCGGATCCCGAGCGTGCGTATCCCGATCGCCTCGCTGTCCGGCGGTCAGCGCCAGACCGTGGCCATCGCCCGTTCGATGCTCGGCGAGCCCCAGCTGGTCATCCTCGACGAGCCCACCGCGGCGCTCGGCGTCGAGCAGACCGCCCAGGTCCTCGACCTGATCGAACGACTGCGCGAGCGCGGTCACGCGGTGATCCTCATCAGCCACAACATGGCCGACGTGAAGGCCGTGGCGGACAAGGTCGCGGTGCTGCGCCTCGGCCGCAACAACGGCGTCTTCGAGGTGAAGACCACCTCGCAGGAGGAGATCATCTCCGCCATCACCGGCGCCACCGAAAACGCTGTGACCCGCCGTGCGGCGCGCACGAACGGGGAGGTTTCCAAGTGAGCATCGACAAGACCTCCGAAACTCCGAAGGACGCGCCCGCCGTCGCGAACTCCGAGGCCGCCGCGGCCGCGGTGACCGCGGTCGACCCCCGCCTCCTCGTGCGCGAGCAGGGACTCGCGGGCTACGTGGGGGAGTTCAAGCGCAAGATGCGCGCCGGTGAGCTGGGCTCCCTGCCCGTCATCGTCGGCCTGATCGCCATTTGTGTGATCTTCCAGAGCCTCAACTCGGCCTTCCTGTCCGCGCAGAACCTCAGCAACATCACGATCACGATGGTCGGCACGGGCATGATCTCGGTCGGTATCGTCTTCGTTCTGCTGCTCGGCGAGATCGACCTGTCGGTCGGCTCGGTCAGCGGTGCGGCCAGCGCCCTCGCGGCCGTGTCCGCCGTCAACCAGGGCTGGCCCGAATGGGCCGCGGTGCTCGTGGCTGTCGCCGCGGGCGCGGTCATCGGCGCGGCCCACGGCTTCTTCTTCGCGGTGCTCGGCGCTCCCGCCTTCGCCGTGACACTGGCCGGCCTGCTCTTCTGGCTGGGCTTCATGCTCCAGGTGCTGGGCGCCAACGGCACCATCAACCTGAACAGCGACGGTCTCATCGGCCAGCTGACCACGTACTTCTTCTCCGATGTGGCGGCCGCCTACGGTCTGGCCGCGGTCGTGGTCGCCGTGTTCTTCGCCACCTCGTTCCTGGGCAGCCGCCGCCGTGAGGCCGCGGGCATCCCGTCCCGCCCGCTCAGCGAGACCGCCCTGCGCACGGCCCTGCTGGCCGTCGTCGCCTTCGCCGCGGCCTACATGTACAACCAGTACAAGGGCCTGCCGCTGGCCACGGTGATCTTCCTGGCCTTCCTGGTGTTCACCGACTTCGTGCTGCGCCGCACGGCGTACGGCCGCAAGGTCTTCGCGCTCGGCGGCAATGTCGAGGCCTCGCGTCGTGCCGGTATCAACGTCACGGCCATCCGGATCTCGGTCTTCGCGATCTCCGGGTTCTTCGCGGCCGTCGGCGGACTGTTCCTGGCCTCCAAGATCGCCTCGGCCAACCAGAGCGCCGGTACCGGTGACCTGCTGATGAACGCGATCGCCGCCGCCGTCATCGGCGGTACCAGCCTCTTCGGCGGGCGCGGGCGTACCTGGAACGCGCTGCTGGGCGTGATGGTGATCGTATCGATCCAGTACGGTCTCCAGCTGGAGTCCATCGCGGAGCCGGTGAAGTACATGATCACCGCGGGCGTGCTGCTCACCACCGTGGTGATCGACTCGATCACCCGCAAGACCCAGAAGACCGCGGGCCGGGCGTGAGCCACCGGCCGTAGGGCCCGGACCGGCCCCGTCGACCCGTGCCCGGCACCCACAGCGGTGCCGGGCACGGTCGTGTGTGGCCGAACGTGTGGCGCGGAATGCGAGGCCCGACCATGATCCGCACGGGCGGAACATTAGACTCAGCCCGGCGAAAGCTCGCCATAGCTCTACTTCAAGGAGGCACGGGGTGCCGCTGCTGACCCGCATCAGGGGACCGCGCGATCTGGACCGGCTCAGCCTGGAGGAGCTGGACCAGCTGGCGGAGGAGATCCGGACCTTCCTCGTCGGCGCCGTCTCCAAGACCGGCGGCCACCTCGGCCCCAACCTCGGTGTGGTCGAGCTCACCATCGCCCTGCACCGCGTCTTCGACTCGCCCCGGGACAAGGTCCTCTTCGACACCGGCCACCAGTCCTATGTCCACAAGCTGCTCACCGGTCGCCAGGACTTCTCGCAGCTGCGCAGCAAGGGCGGCCTGTCCGGTTACCCCTCGCGCGCCGAGTCCGAGCACGACATCATCGAGAACTCGCACGCCTCCACGGTCCTCGGCTGGGCCGACGGCCTTGCCAAGGCCAACCAGCTGCTCGAACGCGACAGCCACGTCGCCGCCGTCATCGGCGACGGCGCCCTCACCGGCGGCATGGCCTGGGAGGCGCTCAACAACATCGCGGACGCCAAGGACCGCCCGCTGGTCATCGTCGTGAACGACAACGAGCGCTCGTACTCCCCGACGATCGGCGGTCTCGCCAACCACCTGGCCACCCTGCGCACCACCGACGGCTACGAGAAGTTCCTGGCCCGCACGAGGGAGGTGCTGGAGCGCACGCCCGTCGTCGGCCGGCCGCTCTACGAGACCCTGCACGGCGCCAAGAAGGGCCTGAAGGACTTCATCGCCCCGCAGGGCATGTTCGAGGACCTGGGCCTGAAGTACGTCGGCCCGATCGACGGCCACGACATCGAGGCCCTGGAGTCCGCGCTGGCCCGCGCCAAGCGGTTCGGCGGCCCGGTCATCGTCCACTGTCTGACCGAGAAGGGCCGCGGCTACAAGCCCGCCGTCGAGGACGAGGCCGACCGCTTCCACGCCGTCGGCGTGATCCACCCCGACACCGGCCTGCCCATCAAGGCCGCCGCCGCCAGCTGGACCTCCGTCTTCGGCGACGAGATGGTCAAGCTCGGCCGCGAGCGCGAGGACATCGTCGCCATCACCGCGGCGATGCTCCACCCGGTGGGCCTGAAGAAGTTCGCGGACGCCTTCCCGAACCGCATCTACGACGTCGGTATCGCCGAGCAGCACGCCGCGGTCTCCGCGGCCGGCCTCGCCACCGGCGGAGTACACCCCGTGTTCGCGGTGTACGCGACCTTCCTCAACCGCGCCTTCGACCAGGTCCTCATGGACGTCGCCCTGCACAAGTGCGGCGTGACCTTCGTGCTCGACCGGGCCGGTGTCACCGGCGACGACGGCGCCTCCCACAACGGCATGTGGGACATGTCGATGCTCCAGGTGGTGCCGGGCCTCAGGATCGCCGCCCCACGTGATGCCGAGCAGCTGCGCGGCCAGCTGCGTGAGGCCGTCGACGTCGACGACGCGCCGACCGTGCTGCGCTACTCCAAGGGCGTCGTCGGCCCGGCTGTCCCCGCGGTCGGCAAGGTCGGCGGCATGGACGTGCTGCGCAAGGCCGACGTCCCCGTACCGGACGTCCTGCTGGTCTCCGTCGGCGCGCTCGCGCCCATGTGCCTGGAGATCGCCGACCTGCTCGACAAGCAGGGCATCTCCACCACCGTCGTCGACCCGCGCTGGGTCAAGCCCGTCGACGAGGCCCTCGCCCCGCTCGCCGAGCGGCACCGTGTGGTCGTCACCGTCGAGGACAACTCGCGCGTCGGCGGCGTCGGTTCGGCGATCGCGCAGGCCCTGCGCGATGCGGGCGTCGACATGCCGCTGCGCGACTTCGGCATCCCGCCGCGTTTCCTCGACCACGCCTCCCGCAAGGAGGTCATGGCGGAGATCGGGCTGACCGCGCCGGACATCGCCCGCCAGGTCACCGGGCTGGTCGCCAAGCTCGACGGACTCCCCCCCGCTCGGCTTCGCTCGAACGGGGGGACCCCCACCGACGGTACGACCGCCGCACGGACCGCGGACCCGGTCGAACCGGCGCGCGACTGATACGACCGCAGGGGCCGGTTTCGCCATCCGTTCCGGTGGCGAAACCGGCCCATTCGCGTGAATCCGCCTACTCCGGGGCATACGCATCATGCCGCCTCTCGATCATGTCGAGGACGACGAGCATGGGAGGTAAGCCCGTGAGCAGCGCCCTCTTCCGGACGAAAAACGTCGAACAGTCGATCCAGGACACCGAGGAACCCGAGCACGCGCTCAAGAAGTCCCTGTCCGCCCTGGACCTGACCGTGTTCGGCGTCGGTGTCATCATCGGCACCGGCATCTTCGTGCTGACCGGCAAGGTGGCCAAGGAGAACGCGGGCCCGGCCGTCTCCCTGGCCTTCGTCGTGGCCGGTGTCGTCTGCGCGCTGGCCGCGCTGTGCTACGCGGAGTTCGCCTCGACGGTCCCCGTCGCCGGTTCCGCGTACACGTTCTCGTACGCCACGCTCGGGGAGCTTCCCGCCTGGATCATCGGCTGGGACCTGATCCTGGAGTTCGCTCTGGGTACGGCGGTGGTGGCGGTCGGCTGGTCCGGGTACGTCCGTTCGCTGCTGGACAACGTGGGCTGGCATCTGCCCGCGGCGCTCGGCAGCCGGGAGGGGGCGCAGGGGTTCGGCTTCGACATTCTCGCCGCCGTGCTCGTCCTGGTGCTCACCGCCATCCTCGTCGCCGGCGTGAAGCTCTCGGCCCGGGTCACCCAGGTCGTCGTCGCGATCAAGGTGACCGTGGTGCTGATCGTGATCATCGCGGGCGCCTTCTTCGCCAGCGGCGCCAACTACAAGCCGTTCATTCCGGAGCCCGTGCCGGTGGCGGCGGGGGGGAATCTCAAGGCCCCGCTGATCCAGCTACTGTTCGGCTGGGCGCCGTCCAACTTCGGCGTGATGGGCATCTTCACCGCCGCGTCCGTCGTCTTCTTCGCCTTCATCGGCTTCGACATCGTGGCGACGGCGGCCGAGGAGACCAGGAATCCGCAGCGGGACATGCCGCGCGGCATCCTCGGCTCCCTCTTCATCTGCACCGCGCTGTATGTGGGGGTGTCGATCGTCGTCACGGGAATGCAGCACTACAGCAGTCTTTCCGTCGACGCCCCGCTGGCCGACGCCTTCAAGGGCGTCGGGCACCCCTGGTACGCGGGTGTGATCAGCTTCGGCGCGGCCGTCGGCCTGATGAGCGTCTGCATGATCCTTCTGCTCGGCCAGACCCGGGTCTTCTTCGCGATGAGCCGCGACGGGCTGCTGCCGCGCTTCTTCTCCCGAGTCCACCCGCGGTTCAGGACCCCGCACCGGCCGACCATCCTGCTCGGCGTGGTCGTCGCCATCGTCGCGGGCTTCACCAGCCTCAGTGAACTCGCCGAGCTGGTGAACATCGGCACGCTCTTCGCCTTCATCGTGGTCGCGATCGCCGTGGTCATCCTCCGCAACACCCGCCCCGACCTGCACCGCGCCTTCCGCACCCCGTTCGTTCCCTGGGTGCCGATCCTGTCGGTGTGCGCCTCGCTGTGGCTGATGCTGAATCTGCCCGCCGAGACCTGGCTCCGGTTCGCGATCTGGCTGGTCATCGGCGTCGTCGTGTACGTCCTCTACGGCCGCTCGCACAGCCGCCTGAGCAGCCGCGAGGAGACCCCGGCCCGTTAGGCTCGGGCCCGCCCGGCGGAGCGGGTGTACGGGCAGCCCGCGTCGGTCCCGTACGGCCCTGTGCGGGCCCGTACCGGCGTGAGCCCCTCAGTCGAGCACCGTACGTGGTCCGGCCACGTCCGCGCCCAACTCCGCCACCCTGCGGCGCAGTTCCCGGTCAGCCGTGATGACGAGACAGGGGCGGTCCCCGACGTGGGCGGCCAACTCGACGATGCGGTCGTCTCCGCTGCCGGGCGCCTGCTCGACGCGTACGCCGGGTACGGACACCACGCCCCGGGCCGCACCCTCGACGACCAGCACGACCTCCAGCGGCCCGCGGTGTCCGGGCAGCCCGGACACCGCGTAGGGCACCAGCCGGTCCCGCAGGCGCTCGGCGGCCGCCCGCCGGTCGCGCCACCAGCCGTCCGGCACGGAGCCGACGACGTTCGCCCCGTCGACGACGAACAGCGTCGGGGCCGCTGAGGTGCCCTCGCTCCCCGGCATTCCTTCGGTTTCGGACATGCCCTCAGCCTGACACGGAGCGGCCGGCCCAGCCCCGGGTGACCTCGGCGACGGCGGCTGCCGCGCGCTCGGTCGCGGGCCCGTCCGCGCGCAGGGCGGGCGCGAACTCCACGTGCAGGAACGGTATGTGCTCGTCCTGCGCGACACGTCCCTGCATGTTCTCCCGGCCCTCCAGCGGGCATGAACGCGCCCATGCCCGGCACACCTGGAAATCGCGATCGCGTAGGGCGCCGGCCAGACGGCGGGCCTCCGACCGGCCCAGCGAGCCCGAGGACGTCGAGGTGATCACATCGAAGTGGGGGGCCGAGGAGGCGGCGAACCCGTGAAGCTGGATTCCAGGCATTTTGCGACGGGCCAGTTCCGCGCAGACGGCGTGGAAGACGGTGTCCCGGCGGTGGGCCACATCTGCGGAATTGCCGATTCCGGATTTGCGATGTGCTCCAGCAATGACGAGAACGCCCCCTGGGGAGCCGCGTAGGACGCGTACCCCCAACTGCTCGGTGCCCTGGTCGGCGACCGGGTGCGGAACCTGGACCGACCAGCGTGGACGGCTGTCGAGGTCGAGATACACCCGTCCCCAGCCGCGTGGCGTCGCGGCTGCCTCCGTGCGGTCGGCCACCTCGGCGTAGCGGCGCCCGGAGACCTGGTCGACGATGGTGCGCAGGGTGAGGTCCAGCTGGGAAAGGTGCTGCTCCGCCTGGCTGCGGTGGCCGTCGATAAGCAGTCCGACCGCCTCCGCGACACCGGTGCGGTCGGCCTGTGTCGGCCGCTGGTAGCCGCGGTTCGGGCCGAACCGGCTCGTGTAGTCGGCGACCTCGCGCGCCAGGTCGATGCGGTCGGCCTGGCCGTGGGTACCGCCGTCGCCGGTGGGCGTTCCCTCGTCGTGGGACATCCGGAGCACGGCCGTCAGGGCACCTGCGAGGCCGGCGAGCGCCAGAACAATTATTGCGATCGTTATGATACGCGGGCGGATTGCTCTCATGGTTGTACCAAGATATCCGGGTGACCAGACGCCGTAGCCGCACCGTGCTGACCCTGCTGACCTCGCTCGCCCTCACCGCCTCCGTCGCCGGGTGCGGCCTGCTCGGCGGCGACGACGCCGACGCGAGGGGCGGCGGACGCACCTTCACCGTCGCCGCCGCCGGGGACATTCTGATGCACCCTCAGCTCATCGACCAGGCGCGCAAGGACGCCGAGCGGACGGGCAAGGGTGTGGCCGGCGTGGACTTCGGGCCCCTCATGGCGGGTATCAAGCCGGTGATCAGCAAGGCGGACCTGGCGATCTGTCACCTGGAGCCGGTGCTCGGCAAGCCGAAGGGTCCCTTTGAGAGCTACCCGAACTTCCTCGTGCCGCCGCAGGTCGCCACGACGATCAAGGACATCGGTTACGACACCTGCTCCACCGCCTCCAACCACTCGCTCGACCACGGGTACAAGGGGGTCAAGCGCACCCTGGACACCCTGGACGCCGCGGGCGTGAAGCACACGGGCTCATTCCGCACGCAGCGGGATTCGCTCACCCCGCTCGTCATGGACGTCAACGGCGTGAAGATCGCGCAGATCTCCTTCGCTTTCGGCTTCAACGCCCACGAACTGCCCGCGAACAAGCCGTGGCTGGTCAACCAGACCGACCTCGGACGGATCAAAGCCGCCGAGCAGCGTGCTCGCAAGGCGGGCGCCGAGGTCGTCATCCTGTCGCTTCACTGGGGGCGCGAGCACCATCCGGACCCCTCGACTCCGCAGTTGAAGTTCGCCCGGGAGATCGCCCAGAAGACCGGGATCGACCTGGTCATCGGCCATCACGCGCATGTGGTGCAGCCGATGGAGAAGGTCGACGGCACCTGGATCGCCTATGGGCTCGGCAACCAGGTCGCCCGGCACGACGTGCCCACGGGGCTCACCGAGGAGGGCGTGATCGGCTGGTTCACGTTCACCGAGCGCGGCGGGAAGTGGGAGGTCGAGCCCCGCTTCGAGCCGACCCTCGTGGAGATTCCGCCGGACCTGGAGAACGCCGTGGACGGCTCCACGGTCGCGGCGACTGCCGACGACGCCAAGGACTACCGCCTGGTCGACGTGGCGGCCGCGCTCCGTGACGGCGACCTGACCGACAAGCAGCGGGCGCGGTTGCGGCTCGCCTTCAAGCGCACCGAGGGCACCCTGCTGAACCGCGGAGCGGCCAAGGACGGCCTGGAAGCGCTGACCTCGCTGCCCGAATAAATGTGCGAAATGCTCATTCGTGCCCATTGTTGGTCACGGGAAACTTGATGTTGCCTGGATCACAGTGATCTCCTTACAACTTCTTACCTCTTTCATAGGTCTCATGGTTCCGGGTGCACCAGGAGTGGCCGGTGCACCCGGCACACCCGTGCCGCAACCACATCTGCTTCCCCGTGCGGGGCCTCACCTCCGCACAACCTGAGAGGACCGTTCCTTGGCGTCTTCGCCCCCGGCACGGCAGCACAAAGCACGCCGCCGCGCCGACATGTCCCTACTCGGAGGCATTCGTCCGCCGATCGCGGTCCTGTCGGTGCTCCTGCTGTCGCTGGCCGGCGTCACCGCCCTCGTCCTCGGAAGGATCGACGACGGCGGAGTACCCAAGGCGGTGCAGACCTCCCAGCAGCACTTCGCCGAGGACGGCGCGATCGCGCTGCGTGCCTCCATCGACGAGTCCGTCACCGACCTCACGCGCTCCGCCACGCTGTTCAGCGCGGGGCAGCCGGTCTCGGCCGACACGGTGCTCGACAAGCTCGGCAACACCTACCAGAAGTGGATGGGCACCGCCGTCATCGAGATCCGGTCCGGCAAGCTGCTCGGCGCGCGCGGTGAGACCGTGCCGCTGACCTCGCTGGACCTCTCCGCCCTCGGCAACGAGGGCGGCCTCGACCCGCGGATGGTCCGGCTGAAGAACGGCGAGGTCCGGCTGCTGTCCTTCGCGCTGCTGTCCTGGCCCGGCCAGCCGCAGCAGCTGCTGGTGGCCTCCAACACCCTGAAGTTCCCGGGTATCAGCCTCGGCCAGTTCCGCTCCATTGCCGTTGTCGACGGCGACGGCGAGATCCTCAGCAGCGACGGCATACCCGAGCCCGAGCAGGTGTTGACCGATCTGCAGCGCAAGGAGGTCGACGCCTCCCGCAAGCAGCTGAAGGACTTCTCCGAGCGTGCCACCCGCAAGGCGGAGCAGGACCCGCGCAGCAGCAAGGAACCCGGTTCCGGCGGCTACCGGGGCGTCAGCGGAAGCCTGCTCGGCGGACGCTTCCTGAGCGACCGCTCCGTCGCCGGGTACGCCACGCTGACCGCGCCCGAACCCGGAGAGGTCACCACCGCCTCCGGGCTCGGTCTGACCGTCGTCTCCATGGTGAAGGTCGCCGAAGACCCCACCCGGGCCATCTCGCCGCTCTTCGGCCTGGTCGCGGGCGGCGCGCTGCTCCTGATCGGCGGCCTCGCCATCGGCGTACTGCTCGGCACCGTCCAGCGCCCCCTGATCCGCCTCTTCCTGGAGTCCCGCCGGCTCTCCCGCCTGGACGTGACCCGCCCCGTCACCGTCCCCGGCTACGGCGAGGCCCACCGCATCGGCACCGCGCTGGAGCGGCTGCGGCGTCAGCTGCTGGGCGAACCCGCCGAGGCCACCGGCCCCGCCGCGCGCCCGCGCGGGCTGCGCAGGTTCGGCAGCCGGGCGCTGCTCGTCGTCTGCGTCGCCCTGCTGCTCGTCTGGTGCGTACCGCTGCTGCTGCTCCTCAACCGCGCCGACGGCACGGCCGTCGTCCCGCAGCAGCTCGTCAACGACCAGCGGGAGCGCACCGACACGCTCACCGACCGGGTGCGCCGGGCTCTCAACGAGGGTGACGCGGACCTGGAGTCCGTGGCGAGCCTGATCGGCGCCCGCACCGAGCCCGTCGCCATGACGAAGGTGCTGGAGAGCACCATGCGCCAGCACCCGCGCTACCGCTCGCTGTACGTGGTCGACGCCTCCGGCAGCGTTGTGGCCCGCGCCGGGGAGCATCCTCGCCAGGCTGGTCCCAAGCCCGCCACCGCCGCCCCGATCCGGCTGCTGGGCCAGGGGGGCAAGGAACCCATCGTCGTCGTCACCGCCGGCATCCCGGGCCGGAACGACTCGGCACTGGTCGGCGAGTTCCGCATCGACTTCCTCAACTCCCTTCTCAAGCGGCCCGGCCTGGGCGTGGTGCGCCTCGTCGACGACAAGGGCCGTGTCATCGCCGGGAACACGGGCTTCCTCGCCTTCCAGGCACTGCCCGACGACCGCTTGAAGGACCTGGTCGCCGCCACCAGCCAGAAGATCGGCAAGTCCGCCCATGCCGGCGGGGTGCTCTACCGGAAGAACGGCGTACAGATCGCCGCCGCCGCGCCCTTCGCGGGCGGCGGCCCTGCCAAGCCGCTCGGCTGGACCGTGGTCAGCTGGCAGCCGGCAAACCGGCTCGCGATCCCCGAGTACGACATGCAGAACAGGACCGTGCTCGCCGGTCTGCTGGGCGCCGCCGCTGCCGCCGCCTGCCTGGGCTGGCTGTACATCGTGGTGGTCCGGCCGCTGCGCGTCCTCGCCGACCAGGCGGAGGCACTGGCCGACGGCGACCGCAAGACGGTGCTGTTCCCACGCCACCACGACGAGGTCGGAGCGGTCACCCGCTCGCTGGAACTCATCCGCCAGCAGCTCCAGGACCAGCGCAGGCAACAGCCTCGACGGACGCAGCCCACGGCGGGCCCCGCCGCGCCGGGCCCGACCGGAGCGCCGTACGGGCCGCACGACCCCCACGGCCCGCAGGGCCAGCAGTACGTAAGGAACTGATCACCCGTGCTCTTCCTCTACACCGTGCTGCTGGTGTGCTGCGCGATCCTGCTCGTGGCGGGCATCGTGGAGCAGCGGCGGCACTTCATCAACCTCGACAACATCCCCACCCGGGTACTGGTCAACGGTATCCGCGGCAAGTCGTCCATCACCCGGCTGTGCGCGGGCGCGTTGCGCGGTGGCGACCTCGTCACCGTCGCCAAGACGACCGGCACCGCCGCCCGGTTCATCCACCCGGATGCCACCGAGGAGCCCGTCTACCGCAAGTTCGGCATCGCCAACGTGGTCGAGCAGATCGGCATCGTGCGCCGAGCGGCCGCGTACAACCCGGACGCGCTCGTCATCGAGTGCATGGCGGTGATGCCGGCCCTGCAGGAGATCAACCAGTCCAAGCTGATCCGCTCCACGATCGGCGTGCTGTGCAACGTGCGCGAGGACCACCTCGCCGAGATGGGCCCCACCCTGGACGACGTGGCGCGCTCGCTGAGCCGGTCCATGCCGGAGGGCGGCATCTGCGTCACCGCCGAGAAGGATCGTTTCGACATCCTTCAGGAGGAGGCGGACGCCCGGGACTGCAAGTTGATCTACGCCGATCCCGAGATGGTCACCGACGAGGAGCTGCGCGGCTTCAGCTGGTTCACCTTCAAGGAGAACGTCGCCATCGCGCTCACCGTCGCCGAACTGCTGGGCGTCGACCGCAAGACGGCCCTGCAGGGCATGTACGACGCCCCGCCGGACCCCGGTGTCCTCTCCGTCGAGCGCTACCGCACCCCCGAGGACAAGAAGCTGCGCTTCGCCAACGTCTTCGCTGCCAACGACCCCGAGTCGACGCTGATGAACATCAACCAGCTCCTCGACCTCGGCGCGATCCACCGCCCGCTGAACGTGGTCATCAACTGCCGCCCCGACCGCGTCGAGCGCAACGGCCAGATGGGCGAGATCATCCCCGACCTCGACCCCGAGCACGTCTTCGTGATCGGCCACCCGGCCAAGTCCGCCATCGACGCGATCCCCGCCGAGTTCCGCTCACGCGCCGTCGACCTGGGCGGCGACCGACGGGACCCGGAGGAGTTCATGTCCCGGCTGCTCGGCATGCTCGGGCCGGACTCCTCGCTCGTCGCCATCGGCAACATCCACGGCCAGGGCGAGGTACTCCTGGAGCACCTCGCCGAGCTGTCGGCGGACGACACCCCTGACGAGCCCGTGGCGGCCCCGCCCGGCCGCACGGAAGCGGCGCCCGCCATGCCCGAGCACGTCGAGACGGTGCAGCTCTACGCGCCCCGCATCGACCCCTACCAGGGCTACTCGCAGGCGTACGAGGCACGTTACGGGGGGCAGCAGCACGCCCCGCAGATCCCGGTGCAGCGCGATGCCTCGCACCCGTACCCGTACCCGTACCCGTACCCGAACCAGCACCCGCAGCCCGGCCTGCAGCAAGCCGCCCATGCCGGGCACACCGCACCCGAGCCGTACCCCCAGGCCACGGTGGCGGGCGCCCACCCGGGCGATCCGCACGCTCCCGCCGCGCCGCAGGCGCGGCCCGAAGCGGCCCAGCCCCGTGGCCTGTTCGAACCCCGCGTACCAGCCGTTCCCCCCGCCGACGACCCGCAGCAGTGGCACAGCCCAGGAGAGCCCCGTTGATCCCCTCCGTCCTCACCCCCGAGATCGCCGCGATCGGTATCGGCCTGGGTCTGATGTTCTCGCTGATGTGCTACCTGACGACCAATCTGTCGCCGGGCGGCATGATCACGCCGGGCTGGCTCGCGCTCACCCTGATCGAGGATCTGCAGCGTGCCGCGCTGGTGGTCGGGGTGACCGTGCTGACCTACGTGACCACGCTGACGCTGCAGCGGTTCGTGATTCTCTACGGCAAGCGGCTGTTCGCGGCCGTCGTGCTCAGTGGGGTGCTCATCCAGGCCACCGTGATCATCGTGCTGCAGATGGAGTTCCCGCTGCTGTACGCCAACCAGACACTCGGCTTCATCGTTCCGGGCCTGATCGGCTACCAGCTGGTGCGCCAGCCCAAGGGTGCGACGTTGCTGTCCACCGGATCGGTGACGCTGGCCACGTATGTGGTCCTCACCGCCGGCATCCTCCTCGGCGCCCTGCCGTCCGCCTGAGCCCCGCCCGACTGAACGCGAACCTGGAGTCCTCACCATGCCGAAGCGCAAAGGCCGCCCCCTCGTCCATGCGGCGACGGTGATGGCACTGCTCGCGGGCAGCGCCTACTTCACCTATGAGCTGCGCCAGGACGAGCAGGCGAAGGTCCCGGCCGTGCAGGCCGTCACCGACGACTCGAAGGGCAAGGCCACCGGTAAGGAGACCTGGGAAAGGCTGAACAACCCGGCCCGCTCGGTGTTCCGTGACGCGAGCGGTGCGGTCGTCGGCACCTTCACCGACGGCGCCCGCACCGCCACCCTCAAGGGTCCCTCGCGCACCTTCAGCGAACCCTCCAACACGACCTCCCGCGTCATCACCGACGACTGGGTCCGCCTCATGCCCGAGCCCTGGACCAAGGGGGCCGAGAAGGAGCAGTGGTTCAAGGACTGGTTCAAGACGAACCACGGCAGCGAGGAGGACGACATCTTCGCGCTGGCCTTCCAGTACGTGGAGGGCGCGCCGGTCAAGAAGGACTCCGAGGGCACTCCGTACGCGGGCGACGCGGTTTTCGGCCCGTTCAAGGAGGACGGCGTGGACCGCCTGGAGCAGAACGACTTCTACGACTACCTCGGCAAGCCGTACACCTTCCGCAACGGCACCACGCTGTACCCGCGCCAGGAGCGCTACCGGGCGCTGGACTGCTCAGGCTTCATGCGGATGGTGTGGGGCTACCGCTCCCGCTACCCGCTGATGGCGACCAACACGCTCGGGGACGGTCTGCCCCGCAGCGCGGACGGCATGGCCCGCTCCAAGACCGGCGTCGACATCATCAAGATCCAGGGGCCTTCCCCCTGGTACGTCCGGCCGACCAACATCGACGTGCTCCAGCCGGGCGACCTGCTGTTCTTCAAGATGGACCACCGCACCGGCAACCACATCGACCATGTCGCCCTCTACCTGGGCCTGGACACGGACGGCCACCGCGTCTTCATATCCAGCCGCAAGGAGGTCAACGGGCCGACGATGGGCGACAAGGGCGGTGCCTCCCGCATCGACGGCAACGGCTTCTACGCGCAGCTGTTCCGGAGCGCCAAGCGGCTCTGAGCGAGGCGGAGGGCGGTCCGCGTCAGTGGACCGCCCCGCTTAAAGTGACACCGTGAACGGCGACTGGCTCATACGCGGCCCCGAGGGCCGACTCGGTGTCTATATTCCGTCGGGCGACGGCGTCCTGTGCCGGGCGGAGCACCGGCCCGGCGGCCCCTGGGACGGGCCGCGCAAGGTGGGCGGCGACCAGAAGGTGCACCCCGGGCACGCGGTCGGCCAGGGTGTCGACGGATACGCCCATCTCGTCGCCTGGCGCCCCACGGTCCCGGGGGAGTCCGGCCTTGTGCACTCCACACACTTCCGGCCCCATCTGGCCGCCCTCGACTGGACCCCGATCGGCCACCCGAACAAGAAGGGCGACCGGACCGGCCCCCCGGCGGTGGCCGTGGACGCCGAGGGACGCGCCCATGTCTTCGTACGCAACAAGGGCGGCGGCGTCAGCATGGTCGCCCAGAAGGAGAGCGGTGGCTGGGGCCCCTGGCGCGACCTGAAGGGCCGGGGCACGCAAGAGCAACTCATCGCCGTGACAGGGGGGTCGGGCCGTGTCGAGCTGTACACCAGCTCCGCGGACGGCATCCTGCGCCGGCACCAGGAGGTACCCGACGGGGCCCTGGTACCCGGCGAACTGCTGGACGTGCGGGTCCGGGCCGGCACGCTGAGCGCCCTGGTCACCTCCAAGGAGCGCACCACGCTGTTCTTCGCGGACCCCGAGGGCATGCTGTGTGCCTGGCGTCCGGGCGGCGACCCCGTCCCGCTGCTCGCGGCTGCGGGTCCCGGGCCGGTCGCTGCCATCCGCTGTGTCGTCGCGGGGCAGGACTGCACGCTGCTCGCCCAGCGTTCCGCCGCCGGCCGGGTCGTCTTCGCGGCCTGTCCCACCGAACAGGAGTCGGCGGGCCTGCGGTGGACCGAGTCGGGCCCGCACCTGCCGGCGGGCGCGCGGGTGGCGGTGGTGGAGGACGCCGACGGGCGCCTGGTGGCGGCGACCCTGACCGCGGACGGTGAACTTCGCCTCGCCCGCCAGAAGGACGAGCCGGGAATAGCGCTGGCGGCCTGGCAGACGGTGTGACCGCGCCGCGCCGCGTCACCGGGGCGCGGCGCCCCGTTCATGGGCAGCGCAAAAGGGGTGGGCGGCACGGGACTTCGCCGTGCCGCCCACCCCTTCACGGGCGGCCTGTCAGGCCGGGACGCTCGCCACGCCAGGGGCGAGGAACTTCTTGCCGTTCACCCGCTCGGAGACGCCCTCGCGGTCCAGGTACGGCGTGATGCCGCCCAGGTGGAAGGGCCAGCCGGCGCCCGTGATCAGGCAGAGGTCGATGTCCTGGGCCTCGGCGACGACGCCCTCGTCGAGCATCAGGCCGATCTCCTGAGCGACCGCGTCCAGGACGCGGGTGCGGACCTGCTCCTCGGTGAGGACGGTGTCGCCCTGCTTGAGGAGCGCGGCGACCTCCGGGTCCAGCTCAGGCTTGCCGCTGTCGTAGACGTAGAAGCCGCGCTTGCCCGCCTCCACGACCGCCTTGAGGTTCGGGGAGACCTTGAAGCGGTCCGGGAACGCCTTGTTGAGGGTCTCGGACACGTGCAGGCCGATCGCCGGGCCGACCAGCTCCAGCAGGACCAGCGGGGACATCGGCAGGCCCAGCGGCTCGACCGCCTTCTCGGCGACCTCGACCGGGGTGCCCTCGTCGATGACGTTCTGGATCTCGCCCATGAAGCGGGTGAGGATGCGGTTGACGACGAACGCGGGGGCGTCCTTCACCAGAACCGCTGTCTTCTTCAGCTTCTTGGCGACGGCGAACGCCGTGGCCAGCGAGGCGTCGTCGGTCTTCTCGCCGCGGACGATCTCCAGCAGCGGCAGGATCGCGACCGGGTTGAAGAAGTGGAAGCCGACGACCCGCTCGGGGTGCTTCAGCTTCGACGCCATCTCGGTCACCGAGAGGGAGGAGGTGTTGGTCGCCAGGATCGCGTGCGCCGGGGCGACCGCCTCGACCTCCGCGAACACCTGTTGCTTGACGCCCATCTCCTCGAAGACCGCCTCGATGACGAAGTCGGCGTCCGAGAAGCCCTCGGCCTTGTCCAGCACACCGGACACCAGCGCCTTGAGGCGGTTGGCCTTGTCCTGGTTGATGCGGCCCTTGCCCAGCAGCTTGTCGATCTCCGCGTGGACGTAGCCCACGCCCTTGTCGATGCGCTCCTGGTCGATGTCCGTGAGGACGATCGGGACCTCGAGACGGCGCAGGAAGAGCAGGGCCAGCTGGGAGGCCATCAGGCCCGCGCCGACCACGCCGACCTTCGACACCGGGCGCGCCAGGTTCTTGTCCGGGGCGCCCGCGGGGCGCTTGCCGCGCTTTTGGACCAGGTTGAACGAGTAGATGCCGGCGCGCAGTTCGCCACCCATGATCAGGTCCGCGAGGGCCTGGTCCTCGGCGTCGTAGCCCTGCTGCAGGTCGCCGTTCTTCGCAGCGGCGATGATGTCCAGTGCGCGGTAGGCGGCCGGGGCCGCGCCGTGCACCTTGGAGTCGGCGATGAACCGGCCGCGCGCGACGGCCTGGTCCCAGGCCTCGCCGCGGTCGATCACCGGGCGGTCGACCTCGATGTCGCCCTTGAGGACGGAGGCCGTCCAGATCAGCGACTGCTCCAGGAAGTCGGCGCCCTCGAAGATCGCGTCGGCGATGCCGAGCTCGTGGACCTGCTTGCCCTTGAGCTGCCTGTTCTGGTTGAGGCTGTTCTCGATGATGACCGAGACGGCCTTGTCGGCGCCGATCAGGTTCGGCAGCAGGGTGCAGCCGCCCCAGCCCGGGACCAGGCCCAGGAAGACCTCGGGGAGCGAGAAGGCCGGCAGGGCCTTCGAGACGGTCCGGTACGTGCAGTGCAGACCGACCTCGACGCCGCCGCCCATCGCCGCGCCGTTGTAGTACGCGAACGTCGGGACGGCCAGCTTCGACAGCCGCTTGAAGACCTCGTGGCCGCCCTTGCCGATGGCCAGCGCGTCATCGTGCCGCTTCAGCAGCTCGACGCCCTTGAGGTCGGCGCCGACCGCGAAGATGAACGGCTTGCCGGTGATGCCGACACCGACGATGTCACCGGCCGTGGCCTCCTGCTCGACCTGGTCGATCGCGGTGTTGAGGTTCGCGAGCGAGGCCGGGCCGAAGGTGGTCGGCTTGGTGTGGTCGAGGCCGTTGTCCAGCGTGATCAGGGCGAAACGGCCCGCGCCGAACGGCAGCTCGAAGTGGCGCACGTGCGCCTGCGTGACGACCTCGTCCGGGAACAGCTCGGCCGCACCCTTCAACAGCTCGGTGATGGTGCTCACTTGTCCCCCTCGAAGTGCGGGTTCTCCCAGATGACCGTCGCGCCCATGCCGAAGCCGACGCACATGGTGGTCAGGCCGTAGCGGACCTCGGGCTGCTCCTCGAACTGGCGGGCCAGCTGCGTCATCAGACGGACGCCGGAGGAGGCGAGCGGGTGGCCGAAGGCGATGGCGCCGCCGTACTGGTTGACGCGCTCGTCGTCGTCCGCGATGCCGTAGTGGTCGAGGAAGGCCAGGACCTGGACGGCGAAGGCCTCGTTGATCTCGAACAGGCCGATGTCGGAGATGGACAGACCCGCCTTGGCGAGGGCCTTCTCGGTCGCCGGGATCGGGCCGTAGCCCATGATCTCTGGCTCCACGCCCACGAAGGCGTAGGAGACCAGGCGCATCTTGACCGGCAGGCCCATCTCGCGGGCGAATTCCTCGGACGCGATGACCGAGGCGGTGGCGCCGTCGTTCAGACCGGCCGCGTTGCCCGCGGTGACCCGGCCGTGCACGCGGAACGGCGTCTTGAGGTTCGCCAGGTTCTCCAGGGTGGTACCCGGGCGCATCGGCTCGTCGGCCGTGACCAGGCCCCAGCCGGTCTCGCCGCCCTCGGGGGAGGTGCGGCGCACGGAGATCGGCACCAGATCCTGCTGGATCTTGCCGTTGGCGTACGCCTTGGCGGCCCTCTCCTGCGAGCGCACCGCGTACTCGTCGGCGCGCTGCTTGGTGATCTGCGGGTAGCGGTCGTGCAGGTTCTCCGCCGTCATGCCCATGAACAGGGCCGACTCGTCGACCAGCTTCTCGCTGACGAACCGCGGGTTGGGGTCGACGCCCTCGCCCATCGGGTGGCGGCCCATGTGCTCGACACCGCCGGCGATGGCGACGTCGTACGCGCCGAAGGCGATGGAGCCGGAGACGGCGGTGACCGCGGTCAGGGCGCCCGCGCACATGCGGTCGATGGAGTAACCCGGAACCGAGGTCGGCAGGCCCGCGAGGATGCCGGCGGTGCGGCCGATGGTCAGGCCCTGGTCACCGATCTGAGTGGTCGCTGCGATGGCGACCTCGTCGACCTTCTTCGGGTCGAGACCCGGGTTGCGGCGCAGCAGCTCCCGGATCGCCTTCACGACGAGGTCGTCGGCGCGGGTCTCGTGGTAGATGCCCTTCGGGCCCGCCTTGCCGAACGGGGTGCGGACGCCGTCGACGAAGACGACGTCCCTGACGGTACGAGGCACGATGGCTCTCCTCCAGGGTGCGGGATGGCACTGCTGCGACGCGCTGAGCGCGCGCTCAGCACCATGCTACTCGTGGGTAACCAAGCTGCCCAGTCCCGCAGGCGGGAGCGGTGAAGGTCACACTTTCGGCGCAGCCGTGAAGCTCCCGCGACGGCCCGCGGCCGCCGTGCGACGAAACGTCCCACGGCGACCCCCGGCCTGCCGGGGCACTAGCCCTTGACCGTCAGCGCGGCAACGAGCGCCGGCGTCACCTGCTCGACCTGCCACAACCGAGCCCCGTACCCGGTGAGCGCGGCAGCGACCGACTCCTCGTCGGTCTGGTTCGGCGGCGTCCAGCACACCCTCCGCACCGTGTCCGGGGTGATCAGGTTCTCCTGCGGCAGGTGCAGTCGCTCGGCCAGCGCGGACACCGCGGCGCGTGCCGCGGTCAGCCGTGCGGCGGCGACGGGGTCCTTGTCGGCCCACGCCCGCGGCGGCGGGGGCCCGGTCACCGGCTGCCCGGGCTGCGGCAGCTCGGCCTCGGGGAGTGCCCGCGCGCGATCCACCGCGGCCTGCCACTGCTCCAGCTGACGACGGCCCATGCGGTGCCCGAAGCCATTGAGCGAGGCCAGCGCGTGTACGTTCGGCGGGAGTGCGAGGGCCGCCTCGACGATCGCCGCGTCCCCGAGCACCTTGCCCGGGGAGATGTCCCGCCGCTGCGCGATCCGGTCCCGGGTCTGCCATAGCTCCCGGACGACCGCCATCTGCCGGCGGCGGCGCACCTTGTGCATCCCCGACGTACGGCGCCAGGGGTCCTTGCGCGGCTCCGGCGGCGGCGCGGAGGCGATCGCGTCGAACTCCTGCCAGGCCCAGTCCAGCTTGCCCTGCCGGTCCAGTTCCTTCTCCAGCGCGTCCCGCAGGTCGACGAGCAGTTCCACGTCGAGCGCTGCGTAGCGCAGCCAGGGCTCGGGCAGGGGCCGTGTCGACCAGTCGACGGCGGAGTGCCCCTTCTCCAGGACGAACCCCAGGACGTTCTCCACCATGGCGCCGAGCCCCACCCGCGGGTATCCGGCGAGGCGCCCGGCCAGCTCGGTGTCGAACAGGCGCCTGGGCGTCATGCCTATCTCGCGCAGACACGGCAGGTCCTGGGTCGCGGCGTGCAGTACCCACTCCACACCGGAGATCGCTTCGCCCAGGCCCGTCAGATCGGGGCAGGCCGCGGGGTCGATCAGCGCGGTGCCCGCGCCCTGGCGGCGCAGCTGCACCAGATAGGCGCGCTGGCCGTACCGGTAGCCGGATGCGCGTTCGGCGTCGACGGCGACAGGGCCGGTACCGGCGGCGAAGGCGGCGATCACCTCGGAGAGCGAGGCGTCATCGACGATCACGGGCGGAAGGCCGTCCCGTGGTTCGAGCAAGGGGCGCGGCGCCGCTTCGACGTCGTCCGGAGGGGCGCCTCCGGTGGTTCGCAGTGGGCTGTCTGCTGCGGTCTCTTGGGCGTCGGTCACGCGTCAAGGGTATCGGTGGATGGACGACGCCCGCCGACGGAACGTTCCGTCGGCGGGCGCGGGAGGGTCGTAAACCAGTCATGTGTCACACGTGCCGGTGAAGGATTGCGGTATCGGGATGAGGATCGGATTCAGTGGATGATGCCGGTGCGCAGGGCCACGGCCACCATCCCGGCGCGGTCGCCCGTGCCGAGCTTGCGGGCGATGCGGGCGAGGTGGCTCTTGACGGTCAGCGCGGACAGGCCCATGGAGACGCCGATCGCCTTGTTCGACTGGCCTTCGGCGACCAGGCGCAGCACCTCGACCTCGCGGCCGGACAGTTCGCGGTAGCCGCCCGGGTGGCTCGGGGCGCCCGGGGGGCGGCGGTGCAGGCGGGCGGCGGCGGCGCCGATGGGGGCGGCGCCGGGCCGGGTGGGGAGCCCGATGTTCGTGCGCGTGCCGGTGACGACATAGCCCTTCACGCCGCCCGCGAGGGCGTTGCGTACGGCGCCGATGTCGTCGGCGGCGGACAGGGCGAGGCCGTTGGGCCAGCCCGCGGCACGGGTCTCCGACAGGAGGGTGAGGCCGGAGCCGTCGGGAAGATGGACGTCGGCGACACAGATGTCGCGCGGGTTGCCGATACGGGGACGGGCCTCCGCGACGGACGACGCCTCGATGACGTCGCGCACTCCGAGCGCCCAGAGGTGGCGGGTGACGGTGGAACGGACCCGAGGGTCGGCCACGACCACCATGGCGGTCGGCTTGTTCGGGCGGTAGGCGACCAGGCTTGCGGGCTGCTCGAGGAGAACGGACACCAGGCCTCCTGGGGTGCGGGACGGGGCCGGCTCTGGGGATGAAGCCGGGACGAACCGTGCTTTCAAGGTCACAGTCGTCTTCGGCACCAAACTCGTGCTCCTTTAGAGAATGATCACGATTTGGTGAGTAACAATCCGTGCAATTCGGACGAGCGGGCGATCATTCGAAGATCGATTGGGTTCGCTCCGATGTCGATACGGGGCCGAAAGTGGCCGTATCGACAAAGAGATGGCAAGGGCTGTCAATGGCGGATTGACGAGAGTCGCGTCGCCCCCGTGTGTACGGCACGGCCCGCGCCGGGGCCGATAGAAAGGATCGGCGGCGTCAGCGGGGCCGCGGCCCCCGGCGCTGAGGCAACGTGACCACCGAGGTGTCGCCCGGGCCCCCGGGGGGCAGGCCCGCCACCTGGGACAGCAGATCGCACCAGGAGGCCAGGTGGGAGGCCGTGTCCGGGACGCCGCCGAGGCCCTCGCGAGGCGTCCAGGAGGCACGGATCTCGATCTGGGAGACGGCCGGGCGTGCGGCTAGCCCGCCGAAGTAGTGGGAACTCGCGCGCGTGACGGTGCCGCTCGGCTCGCCGTACGGCAGCCCCCGGGACTGGAACGCGCCGGTCAGCCAGGACCAGCACACGTCGGGCAGCAGCGGGTCCGCGGCCATCTCCGGTTCGAGCTCCGCGCGCACCAGCGTCACCAGGCGGAAGGCGCCCTGCCAGGCGCCGTGTCCGGCCGGGTCGTGCAGCAGGACGAGGCGCCCGTCGGCCAGGTCCTCGCCGTCCTGGACGACCGCGGCCTCCAGCGCGTACGCGTGCGGGGCGAGCCGCTGCGGCGGGCGTACGGGCTCGATCTCGATCTCCGGCCGCAACCGCGTGGTCCGCAGCGCCTCGACCGCGGCACGGAAGGGCAGCGGAGCCGTCTCCATCGCCTTCGCTTCCCCCTCCTGCGCTTCGTCCATTCCGCCAGCGTCGTCCGTCAGTGGTCCCTGAGCCGCAGCCATGCGGGGAAGATTAAGGGGAAGAAAGCGCCTTCGCAGGGATTGCCTCCGGCGGTTTGGCCGGGAACGGCGGCGTGCGGCTTCGGCTGTGGCCCCTGGTGACGGCGGCCGTCGGCGGATGCCGCGGGGGGCTGTCGTACGGCGGCTGCGGGGCCGGGCGGCTCGTCGCGCCCACGCGGCCGAACCGGTCGGTGTCACCTCCCCGCGCACCTCGCGGGGCGCTCCTCCGTCCCGCCGCTTGCCCCCGGAGCGCCCTGTCTGCGGGCCGTGCGAGACTTTCGGCGTGAGTGCGAACCAGCGCCCCGCAAAGGGCCAGCCGACAGCCACGTACGACTCCGCCTTCCTCAAGGCGTGCAGGCGCGAGCCAGTGCCGCACACCCCGGTGTGGTTCATGCGGCAGGCCGGGCGATCCCTGCCCGAGTACCGCAAGGTGCGCGAGGGCATCCCGATGCTCGAGTCCTGCATGCGGCCCGAACTGGTCGCGGAGATCACGCTGCAGCCGGTTCGCCGGCACGGCGTGGACGCGGCCATCTACTTCAGCGACATCGTCGTCCCGCTCAAGGCCGTCGGTATCGACCTCGACATCAAGCCCGGCGTCGGCCCGGTCGTCGAGAACCCGGTCCGCTCCCGCGCCGACCTGGCCCGGCTGCGCGACCTGACCCCCGAGGACGTCTCGTATGTCACGGAGGCCATCGGGCTGCTCACCGCCGAGCTGGGCGCCACCCCGCTGATCGGTTTCGCGGGTGCCCCCTTCACCCTGGCCAGCTACCTCATCGAGGGCGGCCCGTCGCGTTCGTACGAGCACACCAAGGCGCTCATGTACGGCGACCCGCAGCTGTGGGCCGATCTGCTGGACCGGCTCGCTGACATCACGGCCGCCTTCCTCAAGGTCCAGATCGAAGCGGGCGCCTCGGCGGTGCAGCTCTTCGACTCGTGGGCCGGCGCCCTCGCCCCCGTCGACTACCGCCGCTCCGTGCTGGCCGCCTCGGCCAAGGTCTTCCGGGCCGTCGAGGAGTACGGCGTCCCCCGCATCCACTTCGGCGTCGGCACCGGCGAACTGCTCGGCCTGATGGGCGAGGCGGGCGCGGATGTCGTCGGTGTCGACTGGCGCGTCCCGCTCGACGAGGCGGCCCGCCGGGTCGGTCCAGGCAAGGCCCTGCAGGGCAATCTCGACCCGGCGATCCTCTTCGCCCCGCAGGAGGCCGTCGAGGCCAAGACCCGCGAGGTGCTCGACGCGGCCGCCGGTCTCGAAGGGCATGTCTTCAATCTTGGTCACGGCGTCATGCCGTCCACCGACCCGGACGCCCTCACCCGCCTCGTGGAGTACGTCCACGCGCAGACGGCCCGCTGACCTGCGCCGCCGGGCACATCACCCCGCACTCCCCACCGACGGCTCACCACCCGGGCCGCGCCTGCCTCACAGCGGTTCGGGTGGTGGCGGGGTGCACGGGGGCAGCGGCCAGGCCAGGGCCATGCCGACGATGAACTACGTCACGGTCCCGGCCGCGGAGACGGCGTCGCCGGACGAGTAGACCGCCTGCAGCACGAACCAGAAGCCGAGCACGATCCGCCGGCAGCCGCAGCGGCAGGAACAGAAGGAACGGCACGAGGATCCAGACCCTGACCATTCGGGTCTGGCGGAGGTCGTCCGGCACGGGAGCGCCATCCCAGGACTCAGTCTCCCCCTCGGCGCCCGACGGATGAGTACTCGCCCTCGGCCCGGTGCGGCACGAAGGCCGGTGAGAATCTCGTCCTCGTCCACTGCGAGCGTGCGCACCTGGGGTGTCGCGGGCCACCTCGGCCACCGTCCGCCCGGAGGAACGGACCAGCTTCACGGAGTCCCGGAAGGGGAAGCCACGGCAGCTCAGGGCCGGCCGACGGGGGAGGACAACCGATCCTGGCTGCCGTGGCTGTTCAGGGGGTGCCTGTCGAGTCGGTACGGAGCGCGGTGCCAGTGTTGCCACCGGCCCGTTTCTCCCTGCCGCTCACCGAACCCGGCGTACTCGTCTGCGAGTACCGGGCTCTCCACGGACTCTGCCGTCAGGCGTGGTTGGGGCGGGTTCAAGGTGTGGAATTCCTGCTGCCTCTGCGGCGGTAGAGGGTGACCGTCACTGACGCCCTCGTCGTCGGGGCGAGGCCGGCGTAAGAGGCCAGGCCGCTAGCTGCGGCTCTTTGCGCGGTACAGGTACATGGTCAGCGGGGCGAAGATCAGGGTGATGACTCCACAGGCCAGCAGAACCCAGCCGATGTCCGAGCCGCTGGCGTCGCCGTGGACCAGTCCGCGGACGGCGGTGGCGGCGTTGCTGACCGGGTTGGCGTTGACGATCGTCTCCATCCAGCCCGGCATCGTGTCGGGCTTCACGAAGATGTTGCTCGTGAAGACCAGGGGGAACATCACCAGCATGCTGGAGCCGGACACCGTCTCGGGCGCCTTGGCGACCATCCCCAGGGCGGCGAAGATCCAGCTGACGCTCACCGCGAAGACAAGCAGCAGGAGCATTGCGGCCAGCACGCCACCCACTCCGCCGTCGGGGCGGAAGCCCAGGGCGAGACCGACACCCATCGTCGTGGTCAGCGCCAGCACATAGCGGACGATGTCGCCGAGGAGACTGCCCACGATGGTGGCCGGCTGCCAGAAGGGCATGGTCCGGAAGCGGTCGTAGATGCCCCGGGTGATGTCCATGTTGAGCGCGGTACCGGTGTAGACCGTGGGCATCACGACGGTCTGCACAAGGACGCCGGGTAAAAAGTACTGGAGGTACTCCTTGGTCGATCCGGCAAACGCGCCGCCGAAGAGATAGGTGAAGGTCAGCAGGAAGATGATGGGCATCAGCGTGACGTCGAACAGCACGGCCACGCCGTAGTGCTTCATCTTCCGCATCGTCCGCCAGGCCGAGACCCGTACGGCGGTGAGCGGGTTGGGGCGGGACGGGCGGATCTGACTGGTGAGGGCCTTGCGCAGGGCGTCGGTCGGCGCGCCCAGGGTGGCTGTCGTCTCGGATGCGAGGGTCATGCCGCGTCCTCCTGGTTGGCGGTGGTGTCTTCCGCGGGGCGCCCGGTCAGGGCCAGGAAGACCTCGTCGAGGCTGGGCCGGCCGAACGCGAAGTCCGAGACGGCGATCTCGGAGCGGGCGAGTTCGGCCAAGGCCCGGGCGATCCGCTCGCTGTCGTCGGTCCGCACGGAGAGCGCGAACGGGTCGGACTCCAGGAAGACCGGCGCCGCGAGCATCCGGGTGAGTAACTGGGAGGCCGCGGGGCGGCTTTCGGCCTTGACAAGCCGTACGTGCAGGGCGCCGGTGCCGACCGACGACTTGAGCTCGCCCGTGGTGCCCTCCGCGATGACCCGGCCGTGGTCGATGACGGCGATCCGGTCGGCCAGCTGGTCGGCCTCGTCCAGGTACTGCGTGGTGAGCAGGATCGTGGTACCCAGGGCCACCATGGCCCGCACGCTGTCCCACACCTGGTTGCGGCTGCGCGGGTCGAGTCCGGTGGTCGGCTCGTCCAGGAAGAGCAGGTCGGGGGTGATGACGAGGCTGGCAGCAATGTCGAGCCGTCGGCGCATACCCCCGGAGAAGGTCTTGGACTGCCGTCCGGCCGCGGTCGTGAGGTCGAAGGCCGCGAGCAGTTCCTCGGCCCGCTCCGCGGCCTGTGCGCGGGAGAAGCCCAGCAGCCGGGCGAGCAGAGTCAGGTTCTCGGCGGCGGTGAGGTCCTCGTCGACCGAGGCGAACTGGCCGGTGAGACTGACGCGGCTGCGCACCGCCTCGGCCTCCCTGACCACATCGTGGCCGAGCACCCGGGCCGTTCCGCCGTCGGGGGTCAGCAAGGTGGACAGCATCCGGATCGTCGTGGTCTTGCCCGCGCCGTTGGGCCCCAGCACGCCGTACACAACGCCCTGGGGGATGACCAGGTCGACGCCATCGACGGCACGGGTCTCACCGAAGACCTTGACAAGGCCCGATGTCTCGATGGCAAGGGTGGATTGCGAACTCAATCTGTGGCTCCTTGGTCCTGATGCGCCACGAGGGGCTGCGCGCCATGGCCGACACACGGGGCGGGTCCCTGAGGGTGGGAGGGCAGGAAAAGAACGGCAGTCAGGTCAGTAATCAAATTTGACTACCAGGCCAAGCTAGGGCAGGAGTGACCCACTATTCAAGTTTGATTAGTGCGACATGTGAAGGCGGTCAGGTCGCCAACGGCTCGACCAGGGCCTACCAGGATCCTGGCGTACCGAAGCTGCGTTCGTGCTCGCCCGCCATCTCGTACGCCCCCGACCTCACCCGTTCCAGCAGGTCATGGGTCCACTTCACACTGAGGTCCAAGTACTGCGCGCGCATCGTCCACAGCTCGCCCAGATGGGGCGGCAGGCCCGCGGCATGGGGCGCCGCGGACTCTTTCCGGAGCGCCGCCCGCTGTGTCTCCAAGGCCTCAAGGCGCGTGGAGAGGGCCGCGACGGCACGGTCACGGGAGAGGGCGGGCATCAGGGCGAGGCCGGCGCTGAGCATGTCGGCACGGTGCTCGGGCCGTTCCAGGGCGTCGACGAGCAGCCGGAAAAACTGCTCGTCCCCCTCGGGGGTCACGCTGTAGTCCACCCGCCCCGGCCAGTCCTCGATCTCGGTGGCCTCCAGCAGGCCGACCTTCGCCAGCTGCCGCAGAGCGTGATAAATCGATCCGGGTTTGACGTTGGCCCAGTCGTCGATCCCCCAGGACAGCAGCTCGGCCCGCACCCGATAGCCGTGCGTCCTGCCGAAGCCGCGTACCACTCCGAGGACCAACAACTGCGTCGCCGACATCGTCACCCTATTCCGTCTGGTGCGGCGTTTTGTCTGCCTGCCGCCCGCTTGGGCGTCAGCATAGTGAGTCGTCGGGGGCGCGGCGGAGGCCGCCCGAACGCGGGACGGCGAGGCCGGGGTGCTGAGCACGCCCGCACCCCGGGCTCTCGCCGGTGGACCGGCGGACGAGCCGCTGAACGAGACGGTCGGTCAGGCGCTCGCCTCGAGATCGCGCCGTTTCTTTCGGCCCTTCGTGCAGCCCTCCGGCACGGGGATGCATGACTCTGCGACAGTGGCCTGAGTGCGGGCCCCGGTCCGATGCGGGACTCGTCGACACCCGTCAGATCCAGCCACCCTCACGCGCGATGCGCACCGCGTCCATACGGTTACGGGCGCCCAGTTTGACCACGGCACTACTCAGGTAATTCCGCACCGTACCCCTGGAGAGGAACAGGTGGCGGGCGATGGCCGCGACATCCTCCCCTGCGGCGGCGAGCCGGAGGACCTCTGATTCGCGCGGGGCCAGCGGCTGAGTCATGTCTTCAAGTGCCGCGGCGGCCAGTTGGGAGTCGATGGCCCACTTCCAGCGGCCACCGCCCTTATCGCTGAGACGAGTTGAGCGGGGTCGGCGTCCTTGCGCAGGAATCCCGTAACGTGGGTGGCCAGCGCCCGGCGCAGGGTGTTCGGATTGCCGAGCCCCGTGAGTATGAGGATCCGGCAGTCGGGTACGGCTCTGTACCGAGCGCGGCGGCGGCGGTGATGCCGTCCATACCGGGAAGGCCGATGTCGATTACGGCCACGTCCGGTCGCAGTGCGCGTGCCTTCGAAACGATCTCATCACCGCGGTCGACTTCGGCCACCACATCGACGTCCGCTTCCAGCTCCAGGAGTTCGACAAGTGCCCTGCGCAGCATCACCATATCCTCGGCGATGAGAATCCTTATCATGTCCCCCACCTCGACCGTTTCCTGGTGCCCTGAGATTCTGATTGTGGAACCTGGCGCTTCACTGATCGTTGGACCTGGTATGGATCTCCTCTGAACAGGTTGCTGATCTGCGGGAGTTGACGGGCTCGCGTTGCGTTCCGGCCGATGTCGCGCTTCGTGCTCGGATCGTGTTGTGGTCGGCCGAGGGGCAGCGACGCATCGCCGAACTCGCCGGAGTGACGCCGGTGACGGTGGACCGTTGCACAGCGCGTTATGCCGAGCGGGGCCGACCGGACTGGATGCTGCCGCTCACGTTCGACGCCACCGAGAAGCGCTGGTGGTCCGTGACCCTGTTCGTGCTCATTGAGCGGCACCGCCAATGCTTTGAGCGGATTCAGGTCAGCATTCATAACCCCCGCCTCGTGATGTGGCATGTCCGAGTGGAGTGCTCGGGGGTCCTGTCGGGCTTGGCTGTGAGCCCCTGTGGCCTTCGCTTCGAGCCGTGATGGAGCAAGCGTCGGCGAGGCAGAATCATCCAGGTTTTCCTCGCGCCGCCTGGTGTTTGGTGTGCGGCCCTACCAGGATCGTCGTGCCTGCCTTCCGAAGAGGGTGCCGCCCGGTTCGGGCGGCGGGGAGGTGCCCGGCTTGAGAGGCCAGGCGAGCAGCATGCCCATGACGAAACCGACCACGTGGGCCGCGTACGCCACGGTCCCGGCCGCGGAGACGGCGCCGCCGGACGAGTAGACCGCCTGCAGCACGAACCAGAAGCCGAGCACGATCCACGCCGGCAGCCGCAGCGGCAGGAACAGCAGGAACGGCACGAGGATCCAGACCCTGACCCTGGGGTAGAGCACCAGATACGCGCCGAGCACGCCCGCGATGGCCCCCGACGCGCCGATCAGCGGCTCGCCCGACGTGGCGTTGAGGTAGGCGAAGCCGTACGTCGCCGCGTACCCGCAGGCGACGTAGAACAGGGCGTAGCGGATGCGGCCCAGCCGGTCCTCGATGTTGTTGCCGAAGATCAGCAGGAACAGCATGTTGCCCAGCAGGTGCAGCCAGCTGCCGTGCAGGAACATCGCCGTGAAGACCGAGAGCGGCGGCGACTTGTGGTAGTCCGGCGGGGCCAGCACACAGCCCGCCCCGTGCGGGCCGACGCCCACCTCGCCGGTGGGGACCAGGTGCGGCAACTGGTCGTGGATCAACTCCCGCGGCACCGTCGCGTACTGATCCAGGAACGCCTGGAGATGACAGAGCTGGGAGAGGTCGCTCTGGCCCGCCACCGAACCCGCTATACCGGGGGTGAGCAGGAAGACGATGAAGTTGGCCGCGATCAGCGCGTACGTCACATAGGGCGTACGGCGCGTCGGGTTCACGTCATGGATGGGGATGACCACAGGGAAGTAGTGCCCGGGATGGGCCGTGGGTGAACGCCGCCGTCCGGCGGTGGTGACGCGGCGGAGTCCACCGCGTCGCCACCGATCACGACCAGCCGTCGGCGCGAACGGCCGTACGGCTCGTGCTCATGCGAACACGCGTCGGTGGCGAGGCCTTTCAGTCCCCCTCGCCCTGTCCCGGGTTCTCGGGCGCCGTACGGGCCACCGGGACCGTACGCGGCGACAACCGCGGGCGCACGAGCCGCACCCACACCAGCACCAGCAGCCCCGCCAGCCCCGCGAAGGGGAGTGCCGCGCCGATCGCCAGGGCGATCCACCGCAGCAGCGTGACAAAGACATGCCAGCCGCTCGCGAGCGCGTCCACGAAGCCCGGCCGGTCGTCCTTCGCCGCCTTCTTCACCGGCGTCTCGGACAGCGACAGGGTGATGGTGGCGAGGCTGGTGCGGTCCTTCAGGGACGCCTGCTGGGCCAGCAGAGCCTCCAGATCGGCCTCGCGTGAACTCAATTCCCCTTCCAGGGCGACCACGTCACTGAGCTTGGTCGCCTTGTCCATCAGCTCGCGCACCCGCGCCACGCTGGCGCGCTGCGACTTGATACGGCTGTCCACGTCGACGATCTGGTCGCTGACGTCCTCGGCCTTGGCGGTGCGGTCGACGAGCTTGCCCGCGCCCTGCAGCCCGCTGAGCACCTCGTCATACTTCTCGGTGGGCACGCGCAGGACGAGCCGGGTGCGTTCATGGCCCTCGGTGTCGCGGCTGGTGCTCTCGCTGCCGACGAACCCGCCCGCGTTCTCGGCGGTTGCCCGCGCCTCGCCGAGTGCCTTGGGCACGTCTTTGACCTGCACGGTCAGCGACGCCGTACGGATGATGCCGTTCGCGGTGAGCCGGGGCGCGCCGGTGCGGCTCTTGGCGCCACCGGCCTGGGAGCTCTCGGCGGCACCCTGCCGCTGCGCGCCTGGTGCGGCGGCCTTGGCGTCGGCGGCGCTGCCGGCGCTCTTCTCGTTGGAGTCGGCGCTGCAGCCCGCGAGCGCGAGCGCGGCGGCGATCAGTGTCGCGGCCAGCAACCGGACCGGCCGTGCGGAGTGTGGAGCGTGCATACGGTCATACCCCCGAGGGTTGTCATGACGGACGCTCCTTCGACGCCGGGCCCGGCCGGAACGTTGGCCGGATCCGGTCGCGATGGGGTCACGGTTGGGACTCGGCAGGGACACCCGGCCCATGCGGGACGGGGTCACGGCCGGAACCCGGCAGGGACACCCGGCCCATGCGGGCGGGTCCGGGGGGTCTGAGAGGCTGGGGGTATGAGCGCAATTCAGGCCCGCGCGGGCGCGGGGCATGTCGTTGTCATCGGAGGCGGGATCGCAGGGCTGGCCGCTGCACACCGGCTGCTGGACCGGGGCGCGCGCGTCACGGTCCTGGAGGCGTCGGACCGGGTCGGCGGCAAGCTGCTGCCAGGGGAGATCGCGGGCGTGCGGGTGGACCTCGGTGCCGAGTCGATGCTGGCGCGGCGGCCCGAGGCGGTGGCGCTCGCCCGCGAGGTCGGCCTCGCGGACCGCCTGCAGCCTCCGGCCACGGCGACCGCCTCGATCTGGACGCGCGGCGCCCTGCGGCCGATGCCCAAGGGGCACGTCATGGGCGTCCCCGGCGCCGCGTCCGCGCTGTCCGGCGTCCTGTCCGACGAGGGCCTGCGCCGTATCGAGCGCGATGCGGAGCTGCCGCGCACGGAGGTCGGCGACGATGTGGCGGTGGGGGAGTACGTGGCGGCCCGCCTCGGCTGCGAGGTCGTGGACCGCCTGGTGGAACCGCTGCTCGGCGGGGTGTACGCGGGCGACGCGTACCGCATCTCGATGCGCTCGGCCGTCCCACAGCTCTTCCAGGCCGCCAGGGAACGCGACTCGCTGACGGAAGCGGTCCGCGAGATCCAGGCGAAGGCCGCAGCGGCGCCGCAGGCGGGTCCGGTGTTCATGGGCATCGAGGGCGGCGTCGGTCAACTCCCGCTCGCCGTCGCGGAGTCCGTGATGGCGCGGGGCGGCGAGATTCTCCTGAAGACCAGGGCGGACGGACTGAACCGCACTCCCGAGGGATGGAAGGTCCTCATCGGCGGCGACATCCTGGAGGCGGACGCGGTGGTTGTCGCCGTGCCCGCCCAGCAGGCCTCCCGCCTGCTGAGCGCCGCCTCCCCCGGGGCCGCGGACGAGCTGCGTGCCGTCGAGTACGCCTCCATGGCCCTCATCACCCTCGTCTACCGCCGCGCGGACATCGCCCTTCCCGAAGGCAGCGGCTTCCTGGTGCCGCCGGTCGACGGGCACACGATCAAGGCGTCGACCTTCGCCTCGCAGAAGTGGGGCTGGCTTGCCGACGAGGACCCGGACCTGGTCGTGCTGAGGACGTCCGTCGGCCGGTACGGCGAGACCGAGATCCTGAGGCGTGAGGACTCCGACCTCGTGGCCGTCTCCCGGCACGACCTGCGCGAGGCGACCGGCCTGGATGCCGCTCCGGTCGAGACCCGCGTCACCCGCTGGACCGACGGCCTGCCCCAGTACCCCGTCGGCCACTACGCGCGCGTGGCCCGCATCCGCGAACATGTCGCGGCGCTTGCGGGACTGGCGGTGTGCGGTGCGGCCTACGACGGCGTCGGCATCCCGGCGTGCATCGCGAGTGCGTACGCGGCCGTGGACCAGCTCGGCGGTGACCTGCGCGGTGTGCAGGAACTCACTGCGAACCCGGTGCAGAGCCTCCACGGCGGAGCGGGAGAATAGGAACATGAGTGACGACGCTCCCACCACCGAGTCCGGCAGGATCCCGAACAAGGGCAAGCTGGCCAAGGACCTCAACGAGGTCATCCGCTACACGCTGTGGTCGGTCTTCAAGCTGAAGGACGCGCTGCCCGAGGACCGCGCGGGCTACGCCGACGAGGTCCAGGAGCTGTTCGACCAGCTCACCGCGAAAGGCGTGACCATCCGCGGTACGTACGACGTCTCGGGCCTGCGCGCCGAGGCCGACCTCATGATCTGGTGGCACGCCGAGAACAGCGACCAGCTGCAGGAGGCGTACAACCTCTTCCGCCGCACGAAGCTGGGCCGCGCCATGGAGCCGGTCTGGTCGAACATGGCGCTGCACCGCCCCGCCGAGTTCAACCGCTCGCACATCCCGGCCTTCCTCGCCGACGAGACGCCGCGGAACTACATGTGCGTCTACCCGTTCGTGCGTTCGTACGACTGGTACCTGCTGCCCGACGAGGACCGCCGCCGTATGCTCGCGGACCACGGCAAGATGGCCCGTGGCTTCCCGGACGTGCGGGCCAACACGGTCGCCTCGTTCGCCCTCGGCGACTACGAGTGGATGCTGGCCTTCGAGGCCGACGAGCTGTACCGCATCGTCGACCTCATGCGTCATCTGCGTGGCTCCGAGGCCCGGATGCACGTCCGCGAGGAGGTGCCGTTCTTCACCGGGCGCCGCAAGCCGGTCGCGGAGCTCGTCGCCGGGCTCGCCTGACCGGAGCGATGCCTCGCGGCGGCCGAGGCCAGGCCTTCTCGGTGCCCCGGAAGGCGCGGCACAAGCCGCGGCAAGGCATCGCCTACCCGCTCATCAACGACCCCGCCCCGCGCGGGGTCGTTGCCTGTTCCGGGGTGTTCTCCTACCGGATGCGGCCCGGGGCCGGGCTGCAGGTGGCCGGCGGGAGCGGACAGGCCGGCGACGGGGTCACCGGTACCGGAGTGCCGGGGTTGCCCGTGGGGCCTGGCGGGGCGGGGGAGTCGGTGAGGTGCGGCACCGCACGCTGGTGCGCTTCGGGCGCGGGTTGGCGTGTTACCGGGCTGTCTACACCGACCACCGCAAGGCAGGCCGGAATCTCCCGCCGTCAGGCGGGAGAGATCTTCAGGCCAACTGCCGTAGGAGGACCCGGCGCGTGGCCCGGGCCAGCCGGGCCGCGGGGTGCCGGGACGGCGGGGTCGGCCCCGAACGCTCCTGCCACCATTCGCGCAGCCGGCGCCGCGTGCCGGCGTCCGCCAGCCGCCCGGTGAGCAGCAACTGCCCGGCGAAGTCGAGGGCGTCACGCCGGTAGCCGCCGGTCATGGGGTGGCCGAGGGCGTACGCGAGGAAGGCGGGCCGGTACGCGTCCCCGAGGATCTCGGGCAGCTCGGGCGCGACCTTCGCCACGACGCTCGCCCGCTTGGCGGCGAGGGCGCGCGCCTGCACGCCGAGCCGCACTCGGTCGAACCTCTCGGGCGCGGGGGTGCCGGAGACGAGGGAGGAGAGCAGCGCGGCCTGCGCGAGCGCGAGCCGCTGACGGGCCGGGGCGGTGTCGGTGGAACCTCGCCTCGTCCCGCTCGTCGGCCGCGGGTTCGCGGGCCGGTTGCAGGCCCTGACCACCGCCTTTTCCACCGTTTCCCGAATGGCCGTCAACTCCCGCTCCAATTCGGCTGGTTCGGGGAAGTTCTCGTCGCGTTCCAGCAGGGTGCCGGGCGGGGCCGTCCGGGACGCGAGGTCGGCCAGGATGTCGAGGACCGGCTGCGGCACCGGGTGGGCGTGGCTGTCGTGCCAGACGCCGTCGCGCTCGAAGCCGCCCGCGACGTGGACGTACGCGAGGGCCTCGACGGGAAGTTCGTCCAGTGCCCGGGCCGGGTCCTCGCCCCGGTTGACGTGGTTGGTGTGGAGGTTCGCGACATCGATCAGCAGTCGTACGCCGGTGCGGTCGGCCAGCTCGTACAGGAACTGCCCTTCGGTCATCTCCTCGTCGGGCCAGGAGATCAGTGCCGCGATGTTCTCCACGGCGAGTGGGACGGGCAGCGCGTCCTGCGCGATGCGTATGTTCTCGCACAGGACGTCGAGCGCGTCCCGGGTGCGCGGGACCGGGAGCAGATGACCGGCCTCCAGCAGCGGCGAAGCGGTCAGCGGCCCGCCCGCCCGTACGAACGCGATGTGCTCGGTGACCAGCGGCGAACCCAGCGCCTGAGCGCACTCGGCGAGGGCGGCCAGACGCGTCTCGGCGGGCCGGTCCGCGCCGCCGAGGCCGAGGGAGACGCCGTGCGGGACGACGGTGACGCCGCGCTCACGCAGCCGCAGCAGCGACTCGGCGAGGTGCCCTGGGCACACGTTCTCGGCCACGGTCTCGACCCAGTCGATGCCCGGCATACGCTCCACGGCGTCGGCGATCTCCGGCCGCCACCCGATGCCCGTTCCCAGTCGCACCCTCGCCCCCTCCTTCGACGGACTGCCGCCGGTGTGACGAAGTCATGGCCCCGGCTCCCGGGATCGAACCCCTCCCCGGGGACGTTCAGAGCAACAATTGAGGTTCCGTCAGCCAGGACAGGGATGTGTGTGCAGTGCGTGACCGCTGCCGCACACGGGACGTGAGGGTTCCGGAGTCGCCCTCCGAAATCAGGCCTCGTGATCTCCTCGGCCGGTGCGGATGGCGCCCGGCTCGCCCGGGGGGACGGACGAGCGGTCAGTCCCGCAGCGCCGGATGGTCCGCCACCACGGTGCAGCTGCCGGGGGCGATCTCCGTGTAGCCCGCGTCCCGCACCAACGGCAGGCCGGACGCGGTCAGTTCACGCCAGTGGGGCGGATCGGCGGTGCGGACGGCGAGGGTGAAGCCCGCGTCGCGCCAGGATGCGCGCTCCTCGTCCGGCAGGGCCCACCGGGCGAGCTGGGCACCGTGGCCCGCCTGGGCCATCGCCTTGCCCGCCGACATCTCCAGGCCGGGGTTCAACCACAGCACGGGGGTCGCCGGGTCCGCCTCCATGGGCGGCTCCGGGTCGTCGAGGTCCGTGCCCGAGACCTGCAGCCGGGCCAGGTCCTTGGGCCAGCTGTCCAGCGGGACGGGCGGAAAGACCCTGACCTCCGCCGACTTGCCCATGACCGTGATCCCCGGCAGTGCCTCGGCCCGACGCCACTCCGCGCCGCGCGCCCGGCGCACCACCTTGCGGATCCGTGTGTCCTGCCAGTCCCGAATCGCCTGAGCCCATTCCCCTTCGCCCAGCGAGCGCTCGTCGCTCAGGATCGCGAGCACCGCGCGCGCCGCGGTCTCCAGGGCGTCGGTGCGCGCCGGAGGGGCGGCTCGCTCGATGCGCACGACGAGCGGCAGCACGAACTGCGGCGCCTCGTCGGGTGCGGTGCGCTCGGAACGGGAGGTACTGTCCTGGCTGCCCTGCGGGGAGCCCGCCGACGCGGTGGGGGTCTGGTCGCTGCTCACGACGTCCAGTCTGCCAGGCGGAAGATCGGGTCATCGCGGGGGAGAGCAGTGGTCGGTCACGGCCGTCCGGCCGACGCCCTGATCAGCGTGGAGACCTTGACGAAGCGATAGCCCCGCTTGCGTAGTTCGGGCACGACCGACCGGACCGCCCGTTCGGTCAGCGGTGCCGCACTGCGCGTGCAGTGCATGACGACCACGGAACCGGGCCGCACTCCGTCCAGCACCTGCCGCACGACCGTGTCCGCGTCCGTGGCGAACACATCGCCGCTCGCCACATCCCACTGGACCGCGGTGAGACCGAGCGAGCCGACCGTTTGCAGGGCCCGGTTGTCGAAGCAGCCGCCGGGGAAGCGGAAATACGGCATCGGATGGGCCACGCCCGCCTTGCGGATCGCGGCGTAGGCGCGTTCCACGTCCGAGCGCATCCGGTCCGCGGGCAGCGCGCGCAGCCCGTAGCAGCCGTGGGTGAAGGCGTAGTGACTGTAGGAGTGGTTGGCCACCTCGAAGAGCGGGTCCCGTCCGATCGCCCGGGCCTGCCGGGGATACTCGTCGGCCCACCGGCCCGTCATGAACACGGTCGCCGGCACCTTCAGCGTGCGCAGCGCGTCCAGCAGCCGGGGGTTGTCGAAGCGTGCCCCGGCCGCCGCCCGTGGCCCCTGATCCGCGGTCATGTCCGCGTCGAAGGTGAGGGCGACGATCTTCTCCTGTGTGGTCGCGTGTCTGAAGACGGGCATCGGTCCGCCCGGTCCCGGTACGAGCACGGGCGGCGTAGACGCCACCGTCGGTGGGGTCGTCGCGGGCCAGACGGGCCGCGGGGTATCGGGGGCTTGGCAGGAGGTGAGCGCGGTGACGAGGAGGCAGGTGGGGGCGATAGATCGCAAAAGAGAGATCACCATACGAACGTAATGGGGGGCATGGCCTGGAAAGTCCACCTGATGCATGTACCGAGCGGTATGGGCCGTGAAGTCACCCGCCCGGCTGCCGCCGCGATCCTTGCTGCCGCCTTCGGCGTCCCCGCACCTCTCGCCGCCTCGGCGTGTGCCCGGACGGTGCGGTGGTCGTCGGTGGCTCAGTTCTCAGGGGTGACGGACGCGGTGGTGGCGTCCCGAGGCGGTGCGGTCACCTTCTCGGCAGCCGGCTCGGGCGAAAGCGCGGGCTCGGCGTCGTCCGGCAGCTCGGGGACGGTCTCGCGCGGAGGTGCCGCTGTGTCTCGGGGCGCCGGTGCGCCTTCGGCCGACGGCGGGTGTGTCTCCTGCTGCTGAGCCGCCCGCTCCAGGAACCGCAGCAGCTCCACCGGGAACGGCAGGACGAGCGTGGAGTTCTTCTCGGCCGCGACCGCCACCACGGTCTGCAGCAGCCGCAGCTGGAGCGCGGCCGGCTGCTCGGCCATCACCCCGGCGGCCTCCGCCAGCTTCTTCGACGCCTGCAGTTCCGCGTCCGCGTTGATGATGCGCGCCCGGCGCTCCCGGTCCGCCTCGGCCTGGCGGGCCATGGATCGCTTCATCGCGTCCGGCAGCGACACGTCCTTGATCTCGACCCGGTCGATCTGCACGCCCCAGCCCACGGCCGGGCTGTCGATCATCAGCTCCAGGCCCTGGTTGAGCTTCTCCCGGTTGGACAGCAGATCGTCCAGATCGCTCTTGCCGATGATCGAGCGCAGTGAGGTCTGAGCCATCTGCGAGACCGCGAACCGGTAGTCCTCGACCTGGACGAGCGCGTTCGCCGCGTCGATCACCTTGAAGTAGACGACGGCGTCCACCCGCACGGTCACGTTGTCCCGTGTGATGCCCTCCTGTGCGGGGATCGGCAGCGTGACGATCTGCATGTTGACCTTGTACAGCCGGTCGACGAGGGGGATCACCATGGTGAAGCCCGGCTGCCGGGGCGTGTCGAGGAGTCGTCCGAGGCGGAAGACCACCCCGCGCTCGTACTGCTTGACGACCCGTGCCGCCGCGGCCGCATACACGAGTCCGCCGGCGCCGCCCGCGACCAGCGCTCCCACCAGCTCCTGCAGCATGACGACCCCCTCATCGAGAGGCCCGATATCTCTGACTTTGCCACGATAATTCCCCGGGAGGCGCGAGGCGAGGGCAGCCGTTCGGCGGGGTCAGTCGAACGAGGGCCCGCTGGTGCCGTACCGGCGGGCCCATGGAGCATCGTGGGGCCGAGGGGCTCGCTCTGCGCGGTCGGCGGCCGGGCGTCACCCGTACCGGTTCCGTCCCGGCCGCGCTGTGCCTACTGCTCCACGAGGCCCTTGGCGTCACGGGCGAGGGCGGTGAGGCGGGAGATCGCACGGAAGTACTTCTTGCGATAGCCACCCTTCAGCATCTCCTCGCTGAACAGCTGGTCGAACGGCAGCCCGGAGGCGAGTACCGGCACCTCGCGGTCGTAGAGCCGGTCCGCGAGCACGACGAGCCGCAGAGCCGTCGACTGGTCCGGTACCGGCTGGACGTCTGTGAGGCAGACCGCCCTGACGCCGTCGGTCAGGGCGCCGTACCGGCTGGGGTGGACGCGCGCGAGGTGCTCCAGCAGGTGCGGGAAGTCGTCGAGGGAGGCACCCTCGGTGGCGTGGGCCGCCTTCTTCACCTGCTCGTCGCTGAAGGGGGCCGGCGCCTCGGGCAGACCACGGTGGCGGTAGTCCTCGCCGTCGATGCGCAGCGGGCGGAAGTGGGCGGACAGGCCCTGGATTTCACGCAGGAAGTCCGCGGCGGCGAACCGGCCCTCGCCGAGCTTGCCCGGGAGGGTGTTGGAGGTGGCCGCGAGTGCGACGCCCGCCTCGACGAGCTTGCCGAGCAGGGTGGAGACGAGGACGGTGTCGCCGGGGTCGTCGAGTTCGAACTCGTCGATGCACAGCAAGCGGTGTCCGGAGAGCGTTCGGACCGTCTGCTGGAAGCCCAGGGCACCGACCAGGTTCGTCAGCTCCACGAAGGTGCCGAATGCCTTGAGCTCGGGCTCGGCCGGGGTCGCGTGCCACAGGGAGGCGAGCAGGTGGGTCTTGCCGACGCCGTAGCCGCCGTCGAGGTAGACGCCACGGGGGCCGGCCGGGGCCTTGGCCTTCGCCTTCCCGAACCCGAAGAACGAGCGCCTGGCGGGGGCGGAGGCGCCGCCCAGCCCCGCGGCGAAGCCTTCGAGCACCCGCACGGCCTCGCTCTGGCTGGGCTGGTTTGGGTCCGGGATGTACGTGGCGAACCGGACCGAGTCGAAGCGCGGCGGCGGCACCATCTCGGCGACGAGCCGGTCGGCGGGGACGTGGGGCTCGCGGGCGCACAGGGACAGCGGGGCCATTTCGGCTATCGGATCGATCGCGGAGACGGCTGGGGAGGACGACACGGTCCACCACTCTAAAGGCCGTGTCACACTGCACGACATGCGACGCCTGTTCCCTGTGACCGACCTGACAGTGACCCGGCCGCCCGGTGCGGCCCCGGAGAGTGGGCAGGTCCCGGGCGGCGATGGCGTCGATCGTGAGTGGACGCTGGCGGAACTGGCCGCGGCCTACGCCTACCCCGAGCCCCCTCCCGGTACCCCGGAGCCCTGGCTGCGCGCCAACATGGTCTCCTCGCTCGACGGCGCCGCCCAGCACGAGGGACGCTCCCAGCCGCTCTCCTGCGCCGCCGACATGCGAATCTTCGGCACGCTGCGGGGACTCGCGGACGCCGTGGTGGTGGGTGCCGAAACGGTTCGGCAGGAGGAGTACGGTCCGGCCCGCGCGCGTGAGGCTTTCGCGGCACGGCGCAAGGCGGCCGGACAGGGCCCCGCGCCCGCGATCGCCGTGGTGAGCGCGGGCCTCGACCTGGACTTCTCGCTGCCGCTGTTCACCTCGCCCCTGGTGCCGACCCTCGTCCTGACCGGAGCCGCGGCACCCCCGGACCGGGTGGCACGGGCCGAGAAGGCGGGCGCCCGAGTGGTGGTCGCCGGGGACGGCGCGAGCGTGGACCCGGCCCGCGCCGTACGCGCCCTCGCGGACCTCGGTATGACCCGGTTGCTGACGGAGGGCGGCCCGCGCCTGCTGGGCCAGCTGGTCGCGGCCGGGGTGCTGGACGAGATGTGCCTGACCGTCTCCCCGATGCTCGCGGCGGGTGACGCGCAGCGGATCGCCTCGGGACCCCCGGTGGCGGTGCCCAGGCGGTTCGCCCTCGCGTCGTTGCTGGAGGAGGACGGATTCCTGTTCGGCCGGTACTGCCGGACGTGAGATCACGGGGCAGGATGGTTTCCGCAGGGCCTCGACGGCCCATGGAGGAACGAGGTCCCGCGGGGTCCTCGAAGGCGAAGGGGCACCTGTCGTGTTCAAGAGCGTATTGATGATCGAGAAGGCCCTCACGTCCGCCGACGTGGAGTTCGTCACCACGTTGCACGGCGAGGAGCCGGTCTCCTTCCATGTCCTGCTGCAGCCCCGCGGCGACCAGGCGGACCGCCTGCTGCGGGCCATCGACGACATCGCCCTCGGCGAACTGGACGAGGCGGCGCACGAACGGGAGACCCCGGAGGGCAAGGATGCCGCGGCCCTGGGGCAGCAGGCCCTGGAAGTGTCGCTGTCCGCGCTGCACACGGCGGGCAGCGAGGCGGAGGGCCGCCTCGTCGAGGACCATCCGCTGGACGCGCTCAAGGAGTTGGTCGGCGCGACCGGCGCGGACGAGGTGATCGTGCTGACCGACCCGCACTACGTGGAGGAGTTCTTCCACCGTGACTGGGCCTCGCGGGCCCGGCACAAGGTGGGCGTGCCGGTGCTGAAGCTGTTCTCGCACAGCAAGGCCTGAGGCGGTGGCCGGGCGGTGTACGTCACCCGGGGCGCCACGGCATAGGCTGGGCCGCTGAACGCACGCCGTACCAGCCCCCAGGAGACACGCATGGCACCCGGCCTCCCCACCGCCATGGACCGACCGCACTTCATCGGCATCGGCGGCGCCGGAATGTCGGGCATCGCGAAGATCCTCGCGCAGCGGGGCGCCAAGGTGGCCGGCAGCGACGCGAAGGACTCGCCGACCGCCGAGGCCCTGCGCGCGCTGGGTGCGACGGTGCACATCGGACACGCGGCCGAGCACCTCGCCGACGACGCCACCTGTGTGGTCGTCTCCTCCGCGATCCGCGCGGACAACCCGGAGCTGGCGCGTGCGGCGGAGCTCGGCATCCCCGTGGTCCACCGCTCGGACGCGCTGGCCCGCCTGATGGACGGCCTGCGCCCGATCGCGGTCGCCGGCACCCACGGCAAGACGACCACGACGTCGATGCTCGCGGTGTCCCTGGCCGAGCTGGGCCTGACTCCCTCGTACGCGATCGGCGGCGACCTGGACGCCCCGGGCTCGAACGCCCAGCACGGCGAGGGCGAGATCTTCGTCGCCGAGGCCGACGAAAGCGACCGCAGCTTCCACAAGTACGCGCCCGAGGTCGCGATCGTCCTCAACGTCGAACTGGACCACCACGCGAACTACGGGTCCATGGAGGACATCTACGACTCCTTCCGGACCTTCGCGGACCGGATCGTCCCCGGTGGCACGCTGGTGATCTCGGCGGACCACGAGGGCGCGCGCGAGCTGACGCGGCGGCTGGACGGTGCGGTGCGGACGGTGACGTACGGCGAGTCGCAGGACGCCGACGTACGCATCCTCTCGATCACCCCGCACGGCCTGAAGAGCGAGGTGACGGTGGTCCTGGACGGCGCGGAGCTGACTTTCGCGGTCTCCGTCCCCGGCAGCCACTACGCGCACAACGCCGTGGCGGCGCTGGCGGCGGGCGTGGCCCTCGGTGTCCCTGCGGCGGAGCTGGCCCCGGCCCTGGCGGCGTACACGGGTGTCAAGCGCCGCCTCCAGCTCAAGGGCGAGGCGGCCGGCGTGCAGGTCGTCGACTCCTATGCGCACCACCCCACGGAGATGACCGCGGACCTGGAGGCGATGCGGGCGGGTACCGAGGGCCGCGTCCTGGTGGTCTTCCAGCCCCACCTCTTCTCCCGCACGCAGGAGCTGGGCAAGGAGATGGGCGAGGCGCTCGCCCTGGCGGACGAGTCCGTCGTCCTGGACATCTACCCGGCCCGTGAGGACCCGATCCCGGGCGTGACGAGCGAGCTGATCATCGCGTCGGCACGGGCGGCGGGCGCCGAGGTGCAGCCGGTGCACGACAAGGCGGGCGTCCCCGAGGCCGTGGCGGGAATGGCGAAGCCGGGGGATCTGGTTCTCACCATGGGCGCGGGGGACGTCACGGACCTGGGCCCGCGGATCCTGGAGCGACTGTCGAAGTAAGGGGCTGACACTCATGTCGTACGACGTCGAGAAGCCGGAAGAGCAGTGGCGTGCGGAGCTGAGCCCGGCGGAGTACACGGTCCTGCGCCAGGCCGGCACGGAGCCCGCCTTCATTGGTGAGTACACGAACACCAAGACCAGGGGCGTCTACTCCTGTCGCGCCTGCGGCGCCGAACTCTTCACCTCGGACACGAAGTTCGAGTCGCACTGCGGCTGGCCGAGCTTCTATGACCCGAAGGGCAGCGATGCGGTGGAGCTGCTGCAGGACCGCTCGCACGGGATGATCCGTACGGAGGTGCGGTGCGCCCGCTGCGGGTCGCATCTGGGGCACGTCTTCGAGGGTGAGGGGTATCCGACGCCGACGGATCAGCGGTACTGCATCAACTCGATCTCATTGCGCCTGATCCCCGAGGAGAGCTGACCGTGCCGGTCAACGGGCGGGGGGCCATAATCGGCCGTTGGTTTCGCGGGCGTCGGCCGGTCCGGGTGACGGGCCGCTCAGGCGCCCGGGGCTTCCTTCGTCTCGTCATGGGTCACGGATTCGTCGGCAGGTGCCGGAGCGTCGCGGTCCTGGACGCGGCGGCGGTACTCCCACAGCACGACCGCCGCGGCCAGGATGCCGAGAGCGATGGCCAGTTCCTTGTAGCCGCCGTAGCCCGTGATGGCGAAGCCGGTGGCGCCGACGGCCAGGATGACGGCGAGCAGTGCGGTGAGGAACCAGGCCAGCGGCACGAAGAAGTCCGGGAGCCGGATCGGGCGTGCCAGGTCGGGGCGGTCCCGGCGTAGCAGCGCGAAACCGGAGATCGCCAGGATGTGGGTCAGGATGTAGCCCAGGTTGCCGGTGACGATGATCGCCAGCGGCGTCTTGAGCACCGTCAGCACCACCACGTTGATCGCCAGCGCGACGGTGAGCGCACGGGCCGGTACGCCGCGCCGGTTGAGCACGCCGACCTGACGGATCGTGACGCCCTGTCGGCCCATGTCGTACAGCACCCGCGAGCCGTCGGCCAGCCCGGTGATCATGATGAGCAGCAGCGAGGCGATGAGGAACACGATCATCAGGTCGGCGGCCCCGCCGACCAGGTCCTGGAAGGCGCCGACGTAGAACGCAGTCGGGTCCTCGCCGATCTTCTTCTCCCCGACATAGCCCGAGAGCGCCAGCGGCAGCAGGATGAAGACGCCCAGGCAGAACAGCACACCCGCGCGCAGTGCCCGGGAGGTGTCCCGCACGGTCTCCTTGTACTCGGGGGCGAAGGTCGCGCACACCTCCACGCCGAAGGAGGTCCAGGCCATGATGTACAGCCACACCAGGGCTTCGCGGAGCCCGCTCATGCCGTGCAGGTTCCAGTGCAGTCCGGCCGTGCTCCAGTCACCGGACAGGAACGGCCCCACGAGGAAGACCGCGAGTGGAACCAGCAGCACCCCGCCGGTCACATAGACCACCCACATCGCCGCATGCAGGCCGTACATCGCCGCCGCGTACAGCAGCCCCATGACGACGAGCCCCAGCACGATCGGCAGACTCAGCTCCGCCACGCCCAGGTCGAGCGTCCAGGTCTGGTCGGGGAACCACTGCGCCTGCACCAGGGAGCCGATGATCCCCGCGTACACCGACAGGGCGGTGGTCCAGGGGAGCCAGTAGCCGATACCGGCCACGGCTCCGACCAGGGGGGCCCGGCTGCGCCAGCCCTCGGTGGCGTAGTGCGCGATACCGCCCGAGGACTCGGGGAACATCGCTGCCAGCTCGGTATAGATCCAGTTGGTGGCGGTGGCCAGCACCATCGACACCGCCCACAGGGTGATTGCGCCCCACGCGCCGAGCCCCCCGATAGAGGCCCCCAGCGATGCGATGAGTGCGGCCGGCATGGTCAGCGACATGGCGAACCCGTCGTACCAGCGCATCTTTCGGGCAAGGGCAGGCTGCTCGGACATGGGTGTCCCCTTACTTCGGGCGGAGAGCGGGGGCAGAGCGGGAGGGATGAGCGGGAAGGCG
>NZ_MLYP01000040.1 GCF_001866645.1 Streptomyces colonosanans | reverse complement strand
TAGGGCGCGTATTGAGTTGTGATCAAGAGTTGGCTCGCGTGAGGTCCTTGATCCAGATCATTGAGGCACGCAAGTGGAGGCCGGCGAGGTAGCTCTCCGGTGTCTTGTCGTACCGGGTGGCGATGCCTCGCCAGGCCTTCAGCTTGTTGATCAGCCGTTCGACGGTGTTCCGTTCCTTGTAGAGGTCGGCGTCGTGGCTGACGGGCCTACCGCCCTTGCTCCCCTTCTTAGCCCGGTTGGCCGCCTGGTCCAGCTTCTCGGGGATGACTGCCTTGATGCCGCGTTTCCGCAGGTGGGCGCGATTGCCGCGGGACGAATAGGCCTTGTCCCCGGCAACTGCGTCAGGGCGGGTCCGAGGACGACCGACAGGTCCCCGAACTCGTATTTTCCTGAGCACGGGGATGAACTGCGGGCTGTCCGCAGCCTGTCCCGCGGTCAGGACGAAGGCCAACGGCCGGCACCTGCGGTCGGCGGCGAGGTGGACCTTGCTGGTCAGCCCACCTCTCGAGCGTCCGAGCAGGGCGGCTTTCAGCCGGAGCTTGCGGCGGCGCCGGATGCGTCGCCGCTCATCTCGGGCTGGGTCGTCTCCTGTGTCCTGCCCGACTTGTCCCTCCGGACTGCCCCCTTTTGCCGGGCCTTCTCCTCCTCTGCGGCCTTCTCCAGGGCGGCGAGTGTGTCGGCATCAATGCGGAGCCCGGCAGCGTCGTGGTGAGCCCTGGCAGTGGTGGAGTCCACGCTCACCAGGGACAAGTCCACCTCACCACGCTTCGCGGCTTCCGCGATCAGACCTTCCAAGAGGGCCTCGAAGACGCCCGCGTCCCTCCACTGACGAAAGCGATTGTGCACGGTCGACCAGGCCCCGAACTCCTGCGGCATCTCCCGCCACTGCCCCGCCGTCTTGAATCGCCAAATCACACCCTCGAACTGCTGCCGCAGCCGCCCCGGGTACGGGCCGTACTCACCGATCGGCAGGTACGGCTCGATGAACTCCCACTCCGCATCAGTCAGTTGTATTCGCGTCACACAAACCGATCTACCGGATCAGGCGCCGCCACGAAGCCGAGACCCACAGATTGATCACAACTGGATACGCGCCCTAGCTGGATCCGGGTCGAAGGCGGCGTGTGCCGCTTCGGTGACAAGAAGCGGTCGATCAGGGTGCGCACGCTGGAGTGGACCCGGACCGTGCTCGCCCCGGCACAACTCGGCTACGGCAGTGTCCAGAAGCCGCTGACGGGTTTGGCTCATTGCGATGCCGCTCGGATCGCGCAGGAGCTGGGCGGGCGCCTGCCCCGCTCGCTGGAGTGGGAGTGGGCGGCGTCCGGTCCCGAGTGCCGTCTCTACCCCTGGGGCGACGAGGAGCCCACGGCCCGGCGCGCCAACCTGCGGGGCGGTCCGGGCCGCACCACGCCCGTGGACGCATACCCGGACGGCGCGACCCCTGAGGGCCTGCTCGACATGGCCGGCAACGTATGGGAGTGGACCAGCAGTGCCACCCTCGGCGACGGCTTCGTGCTGCGGGGTGCCTCCCACGACTCTCCGGCCTTGTACGCCAGGTCGACCTTTCTCAATGCGGCACCGACAGAACTCAAGTCGGCGGGTATCGGCTTCCGGGTGGTGCGCGAACCATGACCACACCGCTGCCCGGCACTTTGATGCTCGCGGGCTGCTCACGCAGAAAGATGCCCACCAGCATCCCCATCTCCGCCCTGGAGCTGTACATCGGTGGCATCGCCCCAAACTTGCGGGCGCGCGTCGGGCACCTCCCCGACCTACGCAAGCGCGTCCTCTTCCTGTCTGCCCGGCACGGCCTGGTCGACGCCGACACGCCGCTGCTGCCCTACGACCAAACGCTCACCGCCGAGCAGGCCGACACCTTGCGCCCGCAGGTATACCGACACCTGCGCCAACACATCGACGAACTCGGTGTTCCCGTGCGGCTCCTGGTCGTGGCCGAACCGCTCTATCTGGTCCTGCTCGCCGACGTGCTCGCCGACGACGACCGCCCGCTCGTGCACTGGATCCCTGATCCCCACGGCTGGCCCCAGGCCGCCGCCGTACTCGACGAATGGAACTGGCCGTGACTCTCACGCTGGCCGAGGCCCTCGCCGCCCGTCCAAACGACCACCGCTCCCTTCGCGCCGATTTCGAAAAGGCGTCTGGTCTCTCCTGGCACGCTCCGACCCCCGCCGCCCTGGCGGCTGGCCATGCCCTGTCGGTGGTGGTGCCCGCTCGCAACACCGCGCACTCGATGCGGCCCGTCCTCGACGCCCTCGCCACGCAGAACACCCACGGATCCGTCGAGATCATCGTGGTGGACGACGCCTCCACCGACTCGACCGCGGACATAGCCGAGGCCCACCCCGCCGTCGACATGCTCATCCGCCTGCGCGATCCAGGCGGCGCAGCAACCGCACGGAACGTCGGCACCGCGCTCGCAAGCGCTGGCACCATCGTCTACCTGGATGCCGACATGGTCATCGGCCCCCACGTCCTCGCGGACATGGCGGCCCGCTCCCGCCCGGATACGGTGCTGTTGGGCTTCCGGCACAACGTCCGCTACACACCCGGCCTTGATGGCAGCGCCCAGATTCCCACGCGTAGCCCCGACCTGGCCGCCGACCACCGGGTGACCTGGCGCAGCAACGGCGGCAAGCAGCTGTACACCGGTGTCGTGCTGGACGGACCGACCACTGGTCGGCCGCTGGATGAGACCGACGACTTCCAGAAGCTCGGCCACGGGGTCACCTATCTGGACTGGGACCTTCCGCGCACGGTGGTCACCGCGCTGCTGGCCGTACCGCGCGAGAAGGTCGTCAACGTTGGCGGCTTCGATCCGACCTTCGGCCGGATCGGCTGGGGCATGGAGGACACCCATCTCGGTGCTGCCCTGATTGCCTCCGGCTGCCTGGTCGTCCCGCTGCGGCAGTGCGTCGGCTTCCACCTTGATCCGCCGGATGCCGACGCCCAGTGGGAGACCAAGCTCGCCGGCTGGCCGAACACGCTGGCCTACTACCGGATGCTGCTCGATGGGCCGGTCCCGTCGGGCCGCGCCGGCGCCTTCCACGCCCACACCGAGCAGCTCCTGGCCGACGCCGAGGTGATCACCCGATGACGCTACGAATCTTCTCGTCCGCCACGCTTGGCGACACGCGCCTGGTGTACGACCCCGCCACCGAGCTCACCCACGTACCCGGCCGTCAGCTGTCCACCGGACGACTGCTATTGGACGACAGGGAGGTAGCCACGTGGCCCACGGTCGCTCAACGCCAGGTCGCTACCCGCCTGCCGTTCAACATCTGCTGGTCCCCGCTCGTTCGCTGCAACCTTGCCTGTCCTCAGTGCCTCGACGACAAGACCCTCAAGGATGTGGATGCGGCAGCGCGTCAGCGCATCGCCCGCATCCTCGCCGAGTGCGGGACTCTCGGCAACGACATCTCCGGCGGGGAACCACTTCTCCTACGCGATCTTCCGCAGCTGCTACAGATCCTCCGCAGCGGCGCAGCCGCGGTCAGCTGCACGACCAACGGCTGGCACCTCGAGCGGCGGGCGAGCGAACTCGCCCAGGTCCTGGACGCGGTCAGGGTCAGCTTCGACGGACCCGACGCCGCCTCCCACGACCGCTGGCGAGGCGCGGGCAGCTTCGACCGAGCCGTGGCCGGTGTCCGAGCCGCCGTCGCCCAGGGCCTGCCGGTTCAGCTGCACGCCGTCTTGATGCAGTCCACCGCCCACCGGGCCCAGTCCGTCGTCGACCTGGCTGCCGAACTCGGAGCGGTCGGGGTGACCTTCCTGCAGATGCTGCCGATCGGGGACGGCGTACATCTCGCTGCGGCCGAGATGATCAGCGACACCGACGCGCAGGGCCACGTCGCCTCGGCCCAGCCCCCAGAGGGCCTACGGGTACGGCTGCGGACCCGTGAACTCGCCGACGGGTTCACCGTGGTGCGTGCCGACGGGCAGGTGTACCGCAACGTGCACGGCGCAACCGGCATCCAGCCCACACGTCCCCTGCTGACCGCTGCTGACCTGCACCTGCCGCTTCCGCAGGAGGCCCGGGCATGAACCAGACCCCGGCCCCCGCAGCCCAACGGGTCTTCCGCCGTCGCAGCCCGTACCTTCTCACCGAGTCGACGTACGGGACCGCCATCGAGCTTCTCGCCTCCGCCGTCATCACCGCAGGGCCGATCGCCATGGTGATCGGCATCGCGGGCGGCGGGAGTGCACCAGCAGAGCAGCTCGCCGCCCGGCTCGGTGTACCCGTCAGCCACGTCTCCGCCCGACACAACAGCTCCGATGCCCTGTACGTCCAGGCCACGGGCACAGTGACAGTGACCGCCTCGGACGGCTTCCCCGATGCCTTGGACGGCCGTGTCGTCCTAGTCGATGACATCTGCGGCACGGGCGCCACATTCACCGCAGTCACCGACGCCCTTGCCGACAGGCTCGCCCCAGACGCTCACGTAAGCACCGTGGCCCTGTGCCGCAACGTCGGCAGCCCCACTCGCCCCAACTGGTGGGCCTGGGACGTCGACGACTGGGTCGTCTTCCCCTGGGAGCCGCACCCCGACACCACCCTCCGCCCGCTTCCTTCGCCCGAGAGGATCCTCACGCCGTGACCGATGCCTCCACCACCACCCGCGGCATCGTCTTCGTCCTCGCTTCCTGGCAGATGGACGCCCCGGCCGGCATCGAGCGGGCCACCGCTGCCCTCGCCGCCGGACTCGCCGCGGCCGGACACCGGGTAACCATCGCCACCGCAGCCCCGCAGCGGCCAGGCCCCCGACTCGATGGCGTGGCCGTCGAACCCCTCGACCTTCCCGTCGCATTTCCGTGCGACGACCAAGTCCTGCGCGACGCGATCGAGGAGGCCGAGGACAAGCTCCAGGCCCAGCTGCGCGAGATCGTCGCTCGTCACCGCGCCGATACCGTCGTCTTCACCGACACACTGTGGGGACTGGGACGCCTGGCCGGCGGCATGCCCGACGGCGTCCGCCGGGTGCTGGCCGTGCACGTCCTGCCCAACCCGCAGGATGCGCCCGCCGCGCTGGCCGGGACGGATACGGTGATCATTCCGTCGCCGGTGGTCCGGGCCGAGGCCCAAGCAGCGGGCTGGTCACCAGATGGCTGGCGCGTGGTACCCAACGCGCTCTTGCACCCTCCGTCTGCCCCACCGGACGAGGAACAAATCCAGCAGCGCCAGTTCGCTCCCATCCGGGTACTCGCCCGGCTCGGCCGTGAGAAGGGACTCGTTCCGCTACTGACGGCCGCGAGCGCCTGGACTCGCCGCCTGGAGGTGACAGTCGCCCACGCCGGATTCGAGGCAGCCGCCGGTTCCCAGTCGGACCTCCTCGACCAGTGCCGAGCACTCGCCTCCGCGGCACCGAACATCACTCTGCTCGAGCAGCAGCTGACCTGGCGCGAGGTGCCCAGCTGGCTCGGCGCGGCCTCCGCAGTGATCGTTCCGTCCCTGCGGGAGACGTTCGGTCTGGTGGCCCTGGAGGCCATGAGCGCCGCCGTGCCCGTCGTCAGCTACCCGGTCGGCAACTTGCCCGCGCTCAGGGAGGGCTACCCCGACACCGTGCGGCTGTTGACCGGCGACCCCCGCCGGGGGCCCGGCACTCTGCTCCACGCAGTCGATGGCATCCTCGCGAATCCGGTAGCCTACGGTCGAGCTTCACAGGCCATGTACCACCTGGCTCAGGACTACAGGCCCGACCGAATCGCTGATCTCTTTTTGAAGGCGGTGTCGTGATGGGTGCTGTAGCCCCGTCCTCTTCCTCGACAGCCCCGCTGTTCCTCGTTGACGGCTTCAACGTGCTGTGGCGCGGCCACTTCGGCTTCCCCGCCCCGATCTTCTCGCGGGACAAGCAGCGGAACCTGACCGGGCTTTTCGCCTTTTTCGCCCTCCTGCGAGTGACACTCCGCGACGACCTGGACACCGATCCCGCCGAGGTCTGTGTGGTCCTCGACGGCGAGCACGGCAGCACCGAACGCAAGGGCGCCGACGCCGGCTACAAGGCCAACCGGGAGAACACCCCTGCCGCCCTGGAGCCTCTGCAGTTTCTTGCGCCGATGAAGAAGGCCCTCGACGCGTACGGGATCGCCTGGGTGGAGATCAGTGACGCCGAGGCCGACGACGTCGTGGGCACCCTGGTGCACCGCTACGCCGACCGGACGATCCGCATCATGAGCGCCGACCAGGACTACTACCAACTTCTGGCTGGCGAGCGGGTCCGTATCATCAACCGTTCCCGCAAGGCATCCAAATGGATCATCACTGACACCGAGGTCTACGAGCGCTACGGCGTCACCCCTGCCCAGTGGCCCGACTACCGCGCCCTGACCGGCGACAAGTCAGACAACCTGCCCGGCGTCAAGGGCATCGGTGCCAAGACCGCCGCCGACCTGCTGGCCGGCGGTCTCATGCTCGACGGCCTCCGCTCCAGCGGCCGTCTGACCGGGGCCAAGGGCGCCGCGATCGAGGCGGCGTGGACGGACGTGCTGCGCTGGCGCGACCTGAGCCGGATGCGACTCGACGTCCCCGTCGCGTGGCAGGCCACCGGCCAGGCGAGCCCAACCCTCCCCAAGCCCGCAGACGTCGTCGAGAAGCTGGGGTTGTGGTAACCATGCCCGGATCGGTCTTAGCCGTCATGGCCCACCCCGACGACCTCGAACTGTGGGCCGGCGGCACCCTTGCCCTTCACGCCCAGCACGCATCGGTCGTCGGCGCCGTCCAATCCCACGACCCCACACGCAATGCGGAGGCGCAAGCCAGCGCCAAGATCCTCGGCATCGACATCGCACTCCACTCGCGCCTGGACGCAGCCACGGTCGGGACTCTGATCCGCCGGCACCGGCCGGACGTGCTCATCACCCACCCCACGGACGATGTCCATCCCGACCACCGCGCGACCGCCCAAGCCGTCCTGGCCGGATTGCCCGCGGCACACATCGCGACTGGCGCTCCCCGCAAGCTCTACACCTGCGACACCTACAACTCCCTCACTCTGAACGGGCCCGTTACCGCCTCGGTGATCATCGACATATCCGCAACGTACGAGCGCAAGATGCGGGCGCTCGCTGAACACCACTCCCAGCCGATCAGCGAGCACTTCGGCCCCATGGCCGAAAACCTGAGCGCCTTGTGGGGCGCGCGCATCGGTACGGCCCGCGCGGAGGCGTTCCGTCCTCTCCCAATCCTGGGACGCCTGCCGGCCGCCGCACACCTCTGAACCGCTCGCCTCCTCCTTCTGACGCGTAGCGAAAGGATGGACAGCCGTGCACCGAGATGGTCAATCCACACTTACCTGCCAGCTCAAGGCCGTCATATTCGACTTCGGTGGAGTCCTCACCACCAGCATGGACGACTGCGCCCGCACCTTCTCTCTGGAATGCGGACTACCCGAGAGCGCCTACCTGCACGCCATCAGCGTCCATCCCACCGGCCGTCGCCTGTACGCAGATCTTGAGCGCGGCGACATCACCCAGGAAGCCTGGAACGAAGGCATCGCCTCTCTGCTGGGCATCGACGGCACGGACCTCATGCGCCGGGCGCTCGCCACGCTCCGGCCTGAACCGGTCGTCGTCAACGCCGCCAGCGCGATCCGGGCAGCCGGACTCAAGACCGCGGTGCTGTCCAACAGCATGGGCATGCACCCCTTCAACCCGTACGAGCCGTGGCGCCTCAGCGAAGCGCACGACGTGGTTGTGCTGTCCGAAGAAGTCCGTATGCGTAAGCCGGATACAGAGATCTATCAGCTCGTTCTGGAACGTCTTGGTTGCCAAGGTGAGGACTGCGTCTTCGTGGACGACATCGCCGCCAATCTCGAACCCGCACGTGCCCTGGGGATCACCACCATCCTGGCTACGGAGCCCCACCGAACCGTCGCACGTCTTCAGGAGCTGATCGGCTTCGGCAGCACCGCACCCGCCGCAGGGACACCGTGCGGCTTCCGCCACGACCGTGGCCCACGCTGCCCGCAACCCCCGGAGGAGTAAGCGGGCCTGACCGAACGTTCGTCACCGAACCGGAAGAGCTGAGTGCGGCGATAGCCGGCCAGCTGCGCCGCACCCTGGCCGTCTACAACACCGCCGCGCCCCCGGGCCCGGCGCCTCCAGCCGGGCGTCCCGATGACGACTCCCGCCTGAGATCCACCCATGGCCGCCACCCAGGAGCATGACGTGATCCCTCGCCGTCTTGAGCACGCCGACACCCTCGAACTTCCCGTCACCGGAGGTGGGCCCTTCGACTTCCTCCACACCGTCTGGAAGCCGTCCCATTACGCCACCGGACTCGAGGCGCACACCGCGACCCGCTCCTGGCGAATCTTCCGGGTAGGCGATCTCGTCACCGGGGTGCGCCTGCACGCCGAAGACCGGCTTGTCATCGCCGAGGTGTACACCGACGGCGACTACAAACCCAGCCACCGCGAGCACCTGGCACGCCGGCTGACCGCCTCCTACGGACTGGACGAAGACCTCAGCCAGTTCACGGAACTCGCCGCCGCCGTACCGCAGATGCGCGAGCCGTTCCAGGCCTTGTCCGGGATGCGGCAGAGCTGCCCCGAAGACCATTTCGAGATCGCCGTGGTCGCCCTGCTCCTGCAGAACGTCACCATTGCCCGCACCACGCAGATGACCCGCAACCTCCTCACCCACCACGGGTGGCTCGTCCGCTTCGACGGCGTCACGCTCAGGGCCTGGTTCACGCCCGCGGAACTGGCCCACGTCTCCACCGAAACCCTCAAGGAACAGGATCGCCTCGGCTACCGCGCCAAGACCCTTCCCTACTTCGCCGACTTCTCCCACGATCACCCCGCCGAGGAACTCCAGGCAGCCGACGACCTGGAGCAGACCTTCCAGCAGATCAAGGGCGTCGGCCCGTACACCGCCGCAATCATGGCCTCGCACGCGTCCCGGGACCCCGCCACCTTCGGCCTGGACGTGTGGAACCGCAAGATCCTCGCCCGGCGGCTCCTGGACGCCGACGACGCCGCGCCCGAGACCGTCACCCGCTGCCTGAACGAACTCTTCCCCGGCCACGCCGGAACCGTCGGCCTGTACGTCGTCGAGCACGCGTACCTCAATACTCCTGTGGCACCGCTGCTCGACCCGGACGGCATTGACGCCTGGAACGAGGCCTTGGAGCGCCCCGCGACCTGACTGGGCCCGTTCCGTGAAAGGCAGCGCGCCCGGCGCCCTGCCTACCCCGACCATCCGTTCGCGACCGCAAGACAAGTCCACGAACGGGTGACGCGATGCGTTCGAGTGTCTCCACTCGCCTACGAAGCGGCCCTGGAGCGCCGCACACCCCCCAATGGAACGTTTGTTCATGATCTGCCCCGGAGCTGCCCGTGACGGGTCCATCCGGGGGCCGTTGTTAGAGCACCAGTGCCCCTCATGCGCCCATCTGGAGGACCCCGTGAATCCTGTGCCCGCCCTCGTGAATCCTCCCGTCGCATTCGAACGTCTCCAGCTGGCCGTCTCGCGCGTGGCACGGTCCCGACGTCGAGTTGACGCCCTTCGCAGCGCAAGCCGACCGGATACGGGGTGGGGGGCATGAGCGCCGACAGTGATACATCCGGCATCCGCCGGCCCGCGGTGCAGGCTCCGCGCGGTGCGGAACTTTCGCTGCCGCCCGCCGCCCTGTCGGACGTCGTGGCGAGAATCCTGCCGCTGTTCTACCGGATCATCCCCACTGTGGTCGACGAAGGCCCATCGGGTACCGCGACCCGCAACTACGTCGCCCGAGACAGCGACGGCGGCCGATGGTTCGTGAAGGCCTACCCGGCGAGTGCCGATCTGGACGCGGAGCGCCAGGCGCTGGAGCTCGGCCAGTTCGCACGACTCGGCGGAATCCCGGTGCCGCCTGTCCGGCCAACCCTCGATGGCGATCTCATCGCGGTCGATGGCGAGTTGACGGTGTCGGTCGCGGCGTACGTCGAGAATGCGGAGACAGCGGAAGGCGTCCTGTTCGGCGGCCGGTGGGCCGCGGTGGGCGAGACGGTCGGCCGCCTGCACCGGACCCTGGCCCGTCACCCGTCCGGCCCGCCGCGCCGCGTCCCCGCCCGGGAGGTCTGCGATGTGAAACGAGCCCGGCAGCGCCTCGAACGACTGCTCGCCAGCTACACCAAGAGACCCCCCACCTCGAAGTTTGCCGACTGGGCACGGGAGAGGGCCGCGCAGCGGCTCGATGCGCTGCCCACCGTGGCCGCCATGCTCGAAGGGCTGCCGGCGTCTTTGACGGTGCAGACCGTCCATGGCGACCTCGCCTCCCCCAACGTGCTCTTGCGAGGAGAGCACGTGGCGGCCTTGATCGACTTCCGGCCTCCGATCCATCGCAGCCCCGTGTGGGAGCTCGGGCGGATCGTCCTCGACCCGCGCACGGTCCTGGCACAACCGGACTGGCCCACCGGTCTGGCCAGTGCGATCGCCGCCTACCAGGCAGCCAATCCGGCGCTGCCGACCGAAGAACTTCTTGCCGTGCCCCGGGTCGCGGCCGGCTACTTGGCGTGTTCCGTGTATCCCCTGTCCGAGCCCCTCGACGCCCCGGAGGCCGTCACCTCAGAACTCGAGGCGTACGGCCGGAACCGGCAGGCGGCCATGGTCGAGCTGCGCAAGCGCCTGACGGAAGCCGAGGAGGTGCTCCATGACCTCCTGCACTGACCCCTCCTCACCCGGCGCCCGGCCCTCGCTCTGGCCACACCGCAACTTCCGCCGCTACCTGACCGGGCAGGCAGCCAGCGTGACCGGCAGCTATGTCGGCGTTTTGGCCATTGTGAGCATCCAGCCGCCCCATGCCGGACCAGCGATCCTGCCCCGCAACACTTCCTCACGCATGCGATTGCGAGCTCCCAAGCACGACCGAATGACGTGTGTTCGAAATCAATGCTGGGTCGTTGGTCCTCACGACTCCGCCGCAGCGACCGTCCCAGGGGGAACGATGACCTCGGCTATCACACAAGAGCAGCCGCCTCAGCCACCGAACGGCACCCCGCAAAACGACAGACCGGAAGAGGCCAGTGTTCGAGAAGAGGAATTCCTCTACCGAGACGAGTCTCGGCTCCAAGCAGGATCGCTCCTGACGACCCGCACAATGGCGCGGCGGCTGCCCGCGCTCGTACTGCGTTCCTTGAAGATGGCCTGGCGGGTAGACCGCGGCGCGACGGTCGGGCTGCTGGTGTGCCAGATCGGAACCGGCGTGCTCGCCGCCCTTGGCCTCCTGGCTGTCACGGGAACGATCACCGCGCTGATCTCCGCGGGCGCCATCACCGAGCGGCTGTGGGATGCCGCTCCGCAGTTGGCTGTCATCGCCGCGGCAGCCGGACTGCGTGCGCTGCTGGGCATTGCCGTGGTCTGGCTGACCGGGCGTCTGCGCCCGGTTCTCGCACGGGCGGCGGAGCTGACGATGGTCGAGGCTGCGCTCAGCGCGGAACTGGCCGCCAACAACAAACCCGGCTACAACGACGCCTACGACATCGCTGACCGCGGTGCCCAAGTTACCCCCGACCTGGTGGAAGAGGCCCAGAATGTGCTCGCGGCGACCGCAACGCTGGCGGCCGGCGCGGCTGCCCTGACGGTCCTGCACCCACTGCTTCTGCCTCTGCTCTTCCTGGCTTGCCTGCCGCAGGCTGCCGCCTACGTCCGGTCCGCGCGCGTGATCTACCTCGCCGGCCTGGAGACCTCCGGGCGGCGGCGGATGCTGGGCAAACTGCGCTGGCACATGGCCTACATGGAGTCCAGCGAGGAGATGCGCGCCTGCCTGGCCGGCCCGTTCCTGATCGGCCGGTACCGAAAGCTGGCCGCCTCGGTCAATGCGGCCGAGCGCAAGGCCGCGAACACAGGCGCCTGGATGGGACTGGCCGGTGCTGCCGCCGGCGGGATCGCCTCGACCGCGGTGTGGGCGGCACTGCTGTGGCTCCTCGCCTCCGGCCGCATGAGCCTGGCTGCCGGAGGCGGCGCTGTCTTCGCTCTCCAGACGGCCACCAGCTCGGTGCGCGGAATCATCAGCGGCGGGGCCCGCCTGGTGCGCACCGGCTGGTACGTGCAGGACTGGCAGAACTTCCTCGACAACGCCCACGGTCAGGCCATGGTCGACTCCCGCGGGACCGCGACCCTGCCCGCTGTCCCGGAGCGCTTCGAGGTCCGCGAGGTCACCTACCGCTACGACGGTGCTCCGAAGGACAGCCTGAGCGGAGTCTCTCTCCACGTGCGGCGGGGCGAGATCGTGGCCCTGGTCGGGGAGAACGGCTCCGGCAAAACGACCCTTTCCCGCCTGCTGTGCGGGCTGTTGCTGCCCACCGAAGGCGAAGTGGTCTGGGACCACGCCTCCACGGCGGACTTGGATCCCTGGGGGGCGTGGGAGCAAGTCGCTTTGGTCCCGCAGAAGTTCACCTACCTGCCGTTGACGATGCGCGACAACATCACCTTCGGGCAGGGCGACACCAGTGACGCGGCGCTGCTCGCCGCGTGCGAGGCATCCGGCGCAGCAGAGATGCTGCCCAACCTGCGCTCCGGCCTGAACACCCTCCTGACCAGCGAGTGGTTCGGCGGGCAGCAGCTCTCCGGCGGTCAGTGGCAGCGGCTGGTGCTCACTCGCGCCTTCCACCGGCAGGCGGCTCTGCTGGTGATGGATGAACCCACGGCAGCCCTCGACGCACGGGCGGAGCACCGGATCTTCTCCGGCCTGCGCGAACTGGCAAAGGACCGTGCCGTCCTGCTGATCACGCACCGGCTCACCAATGTGGCCGTCGCCGACCGGATCGTTGTCCTGGACGAGGGCCGGATCGTGCAGGAGGGCACCTACGCCCAGCTCACCCAGGAGCCGGGGCTCTTCCAGTCCTTGTGGGAGTTGCAGCGACGCATGAGCGGCGAGATCGCCTGACGACCGGACCCTTTCCCGCACCGTGCCCCCTTCCAGCACACCGTTCTGAAAGGCAGAGTCTGTGACTTCTTCCGTTTCCCCTTCGGATCACGTTGTGCCGCAGGCTGCCACATCGGCAGCCCAGTACGCCGCCTCGCGTCACGCGGTGTGGCTCAGTGCGGCCGCGATCGTCACTGACCAGGTCGGTCGTGTTCTGCTGGTGCACCCCACCTACCGCGAGGACGACCGATGGCTGCTGCCTGGTGGCGCCGCCGAACCCGGCGAGCACCCGTTGGACGCCGGCCGACGCGAGATCGCCGAGGAACTGGGCCTGCAGGACCTGGCCTTGCCGCGCGTGCTCGCCGTCCACTCCCTTTCGCCGCACCACCCCGACATCAGGCCGGGCATGCCCTGCCCCGGAGAGATCCGCTACATCTTCGACGGCGGCACCCTCACCCCCGACCAGGTGCAGGCGATCCGTCTGCCCCGCGAGGAGCTGTCCGAGTTCGCCTTCTTCGAGACCCGGGACGCGGTGCAACGCCTGCTCCCCGTGGACGGACAGATCATGCTCGCCGCCTACCGTGCCCGCTTCGGCGGCACCGCCACCGCCCATCTTGCCGACGGCCGGCACATCCTCGACGTCCCAGCGCTGGATCGCCATGACGTCCACGTCCGCTACCGCCCCCGGTGGGACAGCCCTCTGCATCGGAAACCCGTCCCCGACCAGCTCCCCGTGCAGCAAGCCTGGGCGTGGTGCTTCGTCCCCGACGGCAGGGTCGTACTCGTCGCCGACCCCGGCCCCAGGGGCGCGCTGCCCATGCTGCCCGGCGGCACCGTGGAGAAGACCGACACGACCCCCGAGGACACCCTCCTCCGGGAAGCAGCCAAAGAAGCCCAACTCACCCTGCCCGACCCCGTGCGACTGGGCTGGGTGCTCGACGAGACCGGCGAGGTCTACGGCGGCGTGGGGCCCAACGCCCGCTTACGCCTCGCCGCCCGTGTCACCGCCATCGGACCGGCAACCATCGACCCCGCCACCGGCCACCGCCTCGCTCGCCTGCTCGCCACCCCCCATCCAGGCAGCCGCCCTCCTGGGATGGGGCCCGCCAGGCGCGCGGCAAGCCCAACTCGCCGCTGAAACAGCCCATGTCCGCTGGGGCCTGCCTATCGCACGCCCCACCGAAATCGAAGAAGTCCCCGCGGAGGGGATGCGTCTGAGCTGAGCCGAACAATCACCCCGGCCCCTTCCGCTTCGCTCCTCCGCCGCTTCGAGGTGAACCTATGCCGCTGTCGCAGGAACACATCCGCACCACCGTCGAGACCTATCTGGCCCACCATCCTCACGAGCGAACGCGACTCGGCGGCTTCCTGGAAGCGCTCGACCGGTCGACGGACATCACCAGTCGCTCCACCTTCTCCGGACACGTCACCTGCGGCGCCATCGTCGTCGACCAGCTCGGCCGCGTCCTGAACGTGCTGCACCGGGCGAGTGGGAAGGTACTTCCTCCAGGCGGACACGCCGAGCCCGAAGACGAGTCCCTGGCGGCGGTGGCCCTGCGGGAGCTGCACGAGGAGACCGGGATCCCACGCCAGGCAGTGGCGCCGTGGCCCGGATACGAGGCCGTGCCGCTCGACATCGACATCCACCACATCGACGCGCGCCCGGGCAAGGGCGAACCGGGCCACCAGCACTTCGACCTCCGCTTCCTCTTCCGCCTGCACTCAGCGACCCAGGTGCCGGTGGTGCTGCAGGAAGAGGAGGTCGACGGAGTCGAGTGGCGGCCAGTGGACAAGGTGACCTCTCCTTCTCTGCGCGAGAAGCTACTCAAACTCACGCCCGCCGTCGAACCGGGGGCCGCCAACGCCTCCGCTTTGATCTACAACGACCGCGGCGAGTACCTGCTCCACCTGCGCGACTACTTCCCCGGCCAGATCTGGGAGCCGGGCATGTGGTCACTGCTGGGCGGCGGCCGAGAGCTCCAGGACGCCACCCTGGAGCACACGGTGCGGCGCGAACTGAACGAAGAAGCCGGCCTGCACATCCCCGACCTGGCCCCGTTCGGCGTCGAGGAAGCAACCGACGCCACCGGTGCGACCCTACCGATCGCCATCTACACCGGCAGCTGGAACGGAGACCCACGCGAACTCCACCTGACGGAAGGGGTGATGTTGGCCTGGTTCGCCCCCGACGACCTCCACCGCCTGCGCATCGCGCCCTCCACCACCGGCCTCGTGCAGCGTCACGCCGCCAGCCACACAGCCGGCACGTCCGCTCCAGCCCCGCGGACCGAGACCGTCTTGAGGGGTGAGCGCCGACCGATCTCCCCGAGCGGCACGGTCCTCAACGTCATCGGAGTCCACCTCTACCTGGAGCGCCCCGATGGAACGGTGCTGCTCGGGCTGCGTCACCCCGACTCAGAGTTTGCGCCGTCCACCTGGCACGTCCTGGCCGGTCACTGCGAGCAGGAGAACGCCATCGCCTGCCTGATCAGGGAGGCCCGGGAGGAAGCCGGCCTGCACATCGAGCGCCAGGACGTCGAACTCGTCCACGTCGTCCACCACATCGACCAAGCCGGGGACCAGCCCCGCATGGGCCTGTTCTTCCGCGCCCACGCTTGGAGCGGCGAGCCGGAACTGCGCGAGCCGGACAAGTGCACCCAGTGGAAATTTTGGGACCCCGCCGCCCTCCCCGACGACCTCGTCCCCTACACCCGGGTGGCCATCGAAAAGATCCAGAACGGGGAGCTGTACAGCGAGACGGGCTGGCCCGCATGACCGGCACACCGAGCGGCGCACACCGTTGTCTGTCCACTGCAACTGCGGCCGGCCGTGAGGACACCCGCCTCGTCGTGATCCGAGGCAACTCGGCGTCAGGCAAGTCATGCGTGGCCCGGGGCCTGCGAGATCACTACGGCCGCGGTATCGCGATCGTGGCCCAGGACGTGATCCGCCGGAACGTGCTCAGGGAACACGACACCGCGCGCGGCGCCAACATCGCCCTGCTGGGCAGGATCGCACGCGAAGCACTGAACGCCGGCTTTCACGTCGTGCTCGAAGGGATCCTGTACGCCGATCGCTACAGCCACATGATCACGTCTCTGGTACGGGACCACCGCGGCGTCTCCTGCTGCTACTACCTGGACGTGCCGCTGGAAACGACGTTTGCCCGACACGCGTCGAAGGCGGATGCCGCGTACCTGGCGCAAGTCACCGACAATCACCTCGCCTCCTGGTACCGCGAGATGGATCTGCTGCCGGGCGGTCTGGAGACCGTGATCCCGGCCGACAGCACGCTGCAGGACACCGTCGCGCGGATCCTGCGCGAAACCGATCTGGCCTCTGCCTCCCCTGCCCCGCCCCCGCAGTGCAAGCCGTCACAGGGAGACTCGGTGAACCCTCTGGTGTTGATGTCCGATCCGCGGGTCGCCGCGATCCCGGTGCGCGAGTGCGGGGAGCCGCTCGTCGACGTGCGTGACCACGACTTCCGTGTCGATCCCCGTAAGCAAGATCCGCTGGGCGCCTTCGCCCACGTCCGCGAGGGCGTCCTGGCCCGGCTGGAGCACGTCCGCTCGCTCCTGCCCGCCGGCACCGACCTGCTGTTCATCGAGGGCTACCGCCCGCTGGCCGTACAGCAGCGCTACTTCACCGAGTACCGGGACGAGCTGGCCACTGCTCACCCCGGCTGGACCGCTGAGCAACTGCACCAGGCCGCCAGCCGGTACGTGTCGCCGCCGGAGATCGCGCCCCACTCCGCGGGCGCGGCCGTGGACGTAACCCTCGTCGACCAGGACGGCCACGAACTCGACCTCGGCACCCGCGTCAATGCCTCCCCCGAGGAGAGCGACGGTGCCTGCTTCACGCACGCCCCGAACCTCAGCGATCAGGCGCGTCACCACCGCACGCTTCTGCTCAACGCCATGGAGAACGCGGGCTTTACGAACTATGGAACCGAGTTCTGGCACTTCTCGGTAGCGGACCGGTACGACGCGCTGATGCGGCAGGAGCCGCACGCGCGCTACGGACCGATCGAACTGCCCTAACGCACCGGCAGCCTCGTCCGCTTCCTCGCCCCCACGCCGACACAGGAGCGCGGCCACAGCCCCCTGACCCGGTCGCGACCTCACGACCGCACGACCGCACGACCGCGGCGGACGGAACACATCGAACGGAGGCACATATGCCTGATGACACGCAGCAGGCGATCCCAGCCGTCCCGAGCCCGGCGGCCGGAGACGAACCACACGAGCATCACATGCACCTGCTCGGGCGGTACTACCGCCAAGTGGAAGCAGGCCGCAAGACGATCGAAGTGAGGGTGGCCACCCCGCAGAAGCGCGCCGTCGCCGTGGGCGACACGGTCGTCTTCCACGACCGGGACACCGGGCGGGAACTCGACATCATCGTGCAGCGGATCACCCCGTACCCCTCCTTCGAGGACCTGCTCAGCTCGGAGGACGCCGCGCGCATCGACCCGGAGGGGCCTCCTGGAGAGCTGCTCGCCAACCTCCGCAGCATCTACCCGCCGGCCAAGGAAGCCCTCGGCGTTCTCGCCCTCTCATTCGGCCACCGCCCTGCCCGGCCCGGCCGCCCCATGCCGATGACGCCCACGCAGTACGCGCAGACCGTCCCCCACCACACGGTGTACGGCTGCCTCTACATCCGCGACGAGCACGACCGGCCAATCCAGCTCCGCTCCGTCTACGGCTCGAGACTCTGGCAGTTCCCGGGCGGCAACCTCGACGCCCCGGGCGAGGACCCGCTGCAGACCGCCCGGCGCGAAGCGGTCGAGGAGACCGGCCTCGAACTCGGTCTGCACACGCCGAAGCTGCTCCTTACGCACTTCCTGCACGCCGGACCGCGCCAGCCGCTGAACAAGGTGGGGCTCATCTTCGACGGCGGCCGGCTGACCGCCGAGCAGCTTGGCCGGATCCGCCTCGACCCCGCCGAGCACGACATGTGGGCCGTCCACGACCTCGCGACCTGGCAGGAGCTGATGGCGCCGCGCGCCTTCGCCCGCCTCGACGCCATCGAACGAGCCCGGCGCGGCGAGGGCCCCGCCTACCTGATCACGCACACCTGACCTCTGAACACCCGCCCACCAGGAGGCAATCGTGCCCGCCGAGGAGATCAACACCCGGGCCTGGCAGATCTACGGCCAGCGCCAACTGGCCCGCGCCTACACCCCACCCGTTCCCGACCGGCTCGGCTGGACGCCCTGGGAAGGGGTCGGACCTGGAGCAGAGGTCCTGGGTGACGTCACAGGCCGCCGTGTCCTGGACATCGGCTCCGGAGCCGGCCACCACGCCGTCCACCTCGCTCGGGCTCACGGAGCGCGCGTCACTGGCATCGAGCTGTCCCCGACCCAGCACGAACGCGCCGTATCCGCCCACGCAGACGTGACCGACGTCGAGTTCGTCCAAGCAGACGTGACCGAGTACCTGGCCGGCGCCGAGCCGTTCGACGCCGCGTACGCGATCGGAACGCTCGCCTATATCGACCCGCACCGCTCTCTGCCCGCACTGCGCGACGGCCTGGGTCCCGGCGCCCCTCTGACACTCTCACTCCTGCACACCCACCTGCACGACCGCGGTCCGTCCACGGAAGTGGCACCGCGCGAGCAGATCATCCTGCTGCGGGACGACCCGCCTTTGCCGACGCGGATGTGGGTCCTGGCACCGCAGCTGTGGGAGAACCTGCTCACCGAGTACGGCTTCCGCGTCGAGGCCATCGACCTGCTCCCGCACCCCGAGGAGAGCGCCACGGTCATCCAGCAACTCATCCGCGTCCGGCGCCTTCCCGACCGGTCGGCGCGCGTCTCCAGCCAACCTCGCAGCACCCGAGCGCCGGACCCACGCGGCCATCGGTGTCGGTTCGATCTTGCTCAGCGAGCAGGGCATCCTGCTGGGCCGACACCGCCGCGGCACCCTCGAACTGCCCGGCGGCAGCGTGGAGGCTGGGGAATCCTTCGAGGACGCGGTCGTCCGCGAACTCGCCGAGGAGACCGGTCTGGTCGCTCGGACTGGCGACGTGGGACTGCTGGGCACGCTCGTCGACCACGTCGAAGGTGTCCTGCGGGTCACCGTCGGCGCGCTCGTCCACGCCTGGCAAGGGCAGCCGACCACGCAGCCGGACGAGAGCGTCGGCGACTGGGCGTGGTACCCGCTCGATCAGCTCCCCGACGGGGGGCCTCCGCCCTGCCAGATCTTCTTGGGGACGAAGAAGTTCTCCAACGCCGCGCTCCTGTCATCTCGTCGGTTTCCGCTCCGGACGGTAGTGTGCGCAGGCCGCGCCGCGGGTTGTTCACGAAACATCTGTGATCGGAACAGCGGTACTTCTTCCGGTGCGCTGAGTGCCGTTCCGGATGGGCCGAAAACGGTGGCCAAATATGGTTGCGGACCCTGATCAGCGCCTCCGCTTTCACGCCAACTCCGCGCCGCTTCCCAGGGCCGCTTTCGCAGTGTCGACGCAGGTGAACTGTCGTCGACCGGCGGCGAGTCGGCAGGGCATGGTGGTGTTCATGCCAGTTGGGCCAACCGTATGGCACGAAAACCTCCAGGTCAGAGGCGGGACGCTCGTTCAAATAATTGATCGACGGTGCCGGTTGGAGCGCCTCTGTCTGGTTTGTGATCGATGCGAGCCAACCGCCGTGGTGATCCATCAGTTTTTGTCAGTGCCCGCTGATACACCCATATCCGCAGGGGCAGCATCATCAAGTTGCCAGATCACAGGAGGGGGAAGGGCATGCCGCCGGAGGGATTTCACGAGGTTCGTCGCCACATCCGCAGGAATCCTCGGCCGCGTGGAAAGAAGCTGGGCGGCTGGACCATCGCGGGAATCGTCGCCTTCGTCTGGCTGTGGGGGCAGCTCTTCGGGTTCGGCAGCAGTGACAGCGGGGCCGAGACGAACAAGCCGGCCTCCACTCCGTCGGTGTCCGCATCGTCGAGCCGTTGATGGGCGGCATCCGGATGCGGCTGCGCGCGCCACGCGGTCGCCGCGAACAGGGAGCAGCGGTCCTCGTCGCCCTGGCCGTGGCCACTGTGCTGGTGCAGGCGGCCACGGCGCTGTGGCACGCGATCGTGCGCGGGTGGCCGCTCACCGTCGCCGTAGCGGTGGCGGCCGTGCTGTCTGTCATCTGGTGGCAGGTGAGGAGAGTTCGGCTGCGGCGGGCCCAGGCCGCGCTGGTCGCGGTCCTGCGACTCCCACTCGACCGGATCGACTCGCTCGGTGATGCGGAGTTCGAGTTCGCGCTGCGGGATCTCCTCATCCGTGACGGCTGGTCGGCGCGGCGGGTCGGGCAGGCTGGCGATCAGGCGGCCGACGTCATCGGTCGCCATGCCAATCGTGGGCGGATCGTGCTGCAGGCGAAGCACACCACCGTCGGCGGGAAGGTCGACTCGAAGGTGATGTACCAGGTCAAGGGGACTGCTGGGCCCGTCCACAAAGCCGATGTCGCGGTCGTGGTCACCAACGGCGGCTTCACCCGCGATGCCAAGGCGTGGGGCGATCGGCATCAGATCCACTGGGTCGATCGTGAGCGGCTGCGGCAGTGGGCTGAAGACGGAGTCCCGCTCCACACCCTGCTGGGACTACCCGCCCGCAGGCCACGCAGGACATCGGTGCGACGGGCCGCATAGCGCGGGTATCGCCGAGAGGCCAGGTCAGGGTAGAGAAGGGGGAACGTTGTTCGACGAGGACGGGTCACTGGACCCGGTGTTGAAGGTCATCCTCTGGCTGATCCTCGGCTTGGCCATCGCCAAGGTCGCCTGGCAGTGGCTGACTGAGGACGCGTGGCCTTGGCTGCGCGACGATGTGGGTGGCTGGTTCACGGAGGACGTCTGGGGATGGCTCATGGGGCACCCCTGGTGGTTCGCCCTGATCATCCTTGGCACCCTGGTGCTGCTGTGCTTCGTGGTCTTCTCCGACCGAGGCGGCTACGTTGTCGCCTACAGCGACACCGAAGACGTGGAGGAGGAGCACGCCACCGCGCCGGTCGCCGATGCGCCCAAGGTCCTGACCTTCCGGATGAAACAGCTCACCGCGATGAGCGCGAACGGCTTCGAGCAGGCGTGCGCCGACCTGCTCGCCCGGGACGGGTTCGTACGGGCCCGCCGGGTCGGCGGCTCCGGAGACTTGGGGGCGGACGTCGTGGCCTGGGACGGAGAAGGCCGCAAGATCGTTGCACAATGCAAACAATACACCGCGCCGGTCGGGTCCGGAGCGGTGCAGAAGTTCAACGGCACCGCGCGTCCCGAGCATGGTGCAGACATCGCCGTCATCGTCGCTCTCAACGGATTCACCAAGCCCGCAACCGAGTTCGCCGAGCGACACGACATCATCCTCATCGGACGGCCAGAGCTCAAACGCTGGGCACATGGCGAGCACCTCTATGCCGTCGTCGACGAACAGCACTCCCCGGCGTAGCCGGCCAGCCCGATTAGGGCCGGCCGGCAGCCAGAAGCGGTGCAGATCAGTTGCGTCGGAGTTCGCCGCGGAGGATGCCGCCGATGAATGCGTCGTATTCGGCGTCGGTGAACAGGTGCGGGGCCTTGCTGGTGTTCTTGGAATCACGCAGGGCCACGATGCCCTGGTCGAGGAAGGCGACCTGGACGCAGGTCTGGCCGCCACTGCTGCTGGTCTGCCATTGGGCGTCGCGCAGCTGGGACTCGACCCATGACGGGTCGAGCTCGTTCTTGTTCATGCAAGATCCTTGGCGATGGTGGTGAGGAGCGGTACGGACGCCTTCTGGGAAAGGGCGTCGGATTTGAGCATGTCGCTGGTGGTGCGGTACACCTCCACCGTGTCTGGCTCGTTGAGGTGGAGTAGGGCCCGTATGGACTCGATGCACACGAGGTCCCGGCCCGTCGGGAAGGACATCAACATGAAGTGCCCGTCCATCCCGGCGTGCGCGCCCGCCCGGTAGGGCAGGACTTGGATGGTGATGTTCGGGTCTGTGCGGGCAAGACCGATCAGGTGCTCGATCTGGGCCCGCATGACGGCCTTGCCCCCGACTTCCTGGCGTAGGAGCCCTTCGGGAAGGACCGCCCAGATCTTCAGCGCAGGGTCGCGCTCCAGCATGTTCTTCTGGTGCTCCTGGCGCATGGCTACGAAGCGGTCGATGTCCTCCGGGGTCTTCCAGGCCCTGCTGCCTTCGGTTACGGCCCTGGCGTACTCGGGCGTCTGCAGCAGGCCGTGGATGGCGACGGGGTTGAAGACGAACAGGCTGCTGGCGCTCTCCACCAGGGAGAGGTAGTCCCCAAGCGGGTCGTCGACAACACCCTCGTACCGCTGCCACCAGTCGGCCTCGCCGGCGCGGCGCACGAGGTTGCGCAGTTCTTCGCGCAGGGCCGGGTCGTCGATCTGGTAGACCTCGAAGAAGTGCGGCAGTTGCTGGATCTTGAGTCCCTGTACTCCCTTCTCGATCTTGCTGACGGTAGAGAGGGACTGATACCCGAGGCGGCTGGCCGCCTCCTCCTGCGTCCAGTGCAGGGACTCGCGGATACGCCGGAGCTCCGCGCCCAGGCGTCGGCGTCGCGGGGTCGGCTCAACCGACATCCCCCACCTCCTTGTGTTCGGCGACAGGGTAGCGCTTGCGCCAGTTCGGGAATATGCCAAGTCTCCGAAGGGAAAGACTTTCCTCAAGGACTTCTTGCCTCAAGGGTAGTTGGCGGTCCATTATCGAGTCTCGCCTACTCGGACAGTGGCGTACCGGTTACGTGGCGCCATCGCGTTCGAGTGCACGTCCGCGCCGCTTGGAGGGCCAGTGCCTGGGATGGTGATCAGCCCGGTCCGGCAGCACCACATGGTGCTGCCGGAGGTCAGCCCCGATGCGATGGAGCCCGTGCGCGAGATCGTGCGGATTCTGCTACGGATGTGGCACAAGAGCGACCTGAGCTTTGTGGCCGAGCTCGGCGTCACCGAGCTGCTGACGAATGTCTGGAAACACACTCCGGGCGACTGCGAGCTCCTGATCCGTGAGATGCCCAACGGCGTCCTGGTCGGCGTCACTGACTTCGACGACGCGCTCCCCGCGGTGAAAGAGCCGGTGGACGACGCCGAGTGCGGCCGGGGCCTGTTCCTGCTGGCCGCGCTCACCGAGGAGCTGCAGACCCAGCCCCTGCTCACCGGGAAGCAGGTGTGGTTTCGCCTCGGACGCCCCCTCGTCGGCGACGAGGAAGAAGCGGACCATGGCTGAACGATCACGAAAGATCCGCGCGGCAACATCGGTCCCGTCCTGTCAGGAGAGCGCTCATGCAGGCTGTTCCCGCCGTCCAGGCCGATCTTCCCGCATGGCTGCGCCTGGCGGGCGAGGTCGAGGATCTGTTCGGCCCCATGGTCGACGATCCGCAGTTCCGGGAGGCCGTGGAACGCAACATCAAGCGCGGGACCGCCCTGTGCGTACGCGATACGCCGGATGTGCCCGGCGGCGCGCTCGCCGGCGGGCTGCTGATGTCGGTCCATCCCCCGCGGTACGAGATCAGCTGGCTGGCGGTCGGCGGCGCCTGGCGGGGGCGGGGCATCGGTGGACTGCTGGTTCGCGCCGCTCTGCGCGACCTCGCCGTCGCTCCGGGCACGGTCGAGGTGACGACGTTCGGGCCGGACCACCCTGGCCGGGACGCCCGTGGCTTTTACGAACACCTCGGCTTCGCACCTGTCTTGCCCCTGTCGGCGGACGCCAAGCGCCAGACCTACCGACTCCGCCTGTCGTATGGGTGACGTCCGCTCCCAGGCCGTGGTCCGCGGACTGCCGCCTCCATCAACTCCAAGAGGACAACAGGCCGAGAGGCAGGCACCGACTGAGTTCCGGCCGCGCGAGGAGGAGAGTGTCGTGAGGAACACCAGAGCACGCACCGCCATCCCGGTGGTGATCTTGGGTGGGGGACCGTGCGGACTCGCGTGCGCTCACGAACTCCAGCGCCTCGGTCACCGCGACTGGGTACTGCTGGAGGCCGCGCAGACGGTCGGGGGCTTAGGATCCTCGGTCGTCGATGAGGCCGGCTTCACCTGGGATCTCGGCGGTCACGTCGTGTTCTCCACGGTGAGGAGCTTCGACGCGTTACTGGACGAGCTGTTCGCGCCGCATGAGCTGCTGCGTCACGAGCGCTCCTCGTTCGTCCGGCACAGCGGACGGTGGGTGCCCTACCCCTTCCAGCAGCACCTGCACCACCTCCCCCGGGCCCAAGCCCAGAAGTGCCTGGACGATCTGGCCATGGCCCAGGCCCGCGGCCCGGCCTCTTCGGGAACGGACTTCGGCGTGTGGCTGGAGGCCACCTACGGTCCGGCCCTGGTGGAGGAGTTCTTCGCCCCGTACAACCACAAGATATGGGCCACCACCCTGAGCGAGATGTCCTCCTCCTGGATAGCGGAACGGGTCGCACCCGCCGACACCAGTGCGCCGCGAAGGAGGGTGGCGTCGGGAACGACGTCAACGAGCCGGTGGGGCCCCAACGCACAGTTCGCCTTCCCGGAGTCGGGCGGCACCGGCGCGATCTGGAAGCGGCTGGCCTCCCGCCTACGCGGCGATGTCCGGACGGGGCAGGCCGTCCTGCGCATCGATGAGGCGGCGAAAACCCTGCTGACCTCTGACGGCAGCATCCTCTCCTACGGGAGCCTGGTGGCCACCGGGGCGCTCGATCAGCTCGTCGCGATGACGGCCGGGGCACCCGCACACGTACACCAGGCCGCCACGGCCCTGAAACACACCACCGTGGCCATGGTGGGCCTCGGTTACAAGTCACCGACCACCGACCGGCGTTCGTGGCTGTACTTTCCCGGCCGTGAGACGCCGTTCTACCGGGCGACGAACTTCTCCCGGTACGCACCGGCCAATGTCCCTCACTCCGACCCCAGCCGGTACTCGGCCTGGATGACCGAGACGTCGCTGCCTGCCGGAACCCTCCTCGACGAGGCCGCCCTGGTTGAGGAGTGCGACACGGCTCTGCGGCGCTGCGGTCTGGTTCCCGACGGTGCCCAGCGCGTCAGTGGCCACCTGGAGCTCATCCCGTACGCCTACCCGGTCCCGACTACCGGCCGGGACACGGCCCTCGCGCGCATCCAGCCCTGGCTGGAGAGCCACGAGATCTACTCGCGGGGACGCTTCGGCACCTGGCGCTACGAGATCGGCAACATGGACCACGCCGTCACCATGGGCCAGGACATCGCTCGGCGGCTCGTCCACGGCACCGCCGAGAGGATCTACACGGCTCCCCGCCAGGCTGCCCGGGAGGCGGTTCATGGGCGCTGAACTCCGCCTCGACGCCCATCCGGTCACGAGCTGGCTCCTGCTCGGCGCCGCGCCCGACAGCACACGCGCCGTGGACGAGCTCCTGGGCCTGGGCGTCACGCACGTCCTGGACTGCCGGACCCCACGCCCGATGCCACCGCCCGCGGCCATCTGCTCCGGCCTGGTGTGGTGTTCGGCGCCCACCGAGGACGACGGCGCCTCGCGCGGCACCGACTGGTACTCCGCCTGCCTGGCCTTCGCCGAACGGGCGGCACGCGAGGAGAACGCCCGGCTGTACGTCCACTGCGCGGCCGGAGTGAACCGCTCCCCGGCCGCCGCCTACACGATTCTGCGCTCGCGCGGATGGACAGCCTCCGCCGCGCGGTCCCGCATCCTGGCCTGCCGTGCCCAAGCCCGCCCCCGCTACTTCGAGGACGCCGAACAGTGCCTGGTCGAACTGGGCCTCGTCGAACAGGAGAGAGCGTGATCCGCGCCAGCCGGCTGCTCGCCGCCGCCTACACCGCCAGGGCCCTCTACATGACGGCCTCCCTGGCCCTGTCCTACCGGCACCTGCGAACCGAGGCCGACCGTGCCGAGGAGGAACTTCCCGAGGAGACGCCGGGCCTGACCGTCATCATTCCTGCGCTGCGGGAGCAGACAGTGATGCCCCGCTCGCTGGAGCACTTCGCCGCGCTCGCCGCCCGGTGGCCGACGTTGCGCGTCCTGGTAGTCACAGCGGCACGCGAGGCTGCCGAGACCCCCAGCGGCCGACCCACCACTGAAGACGTGTGCCGGAACCTGGCTCACCAGCACAACACCAGGCTCGGCAGGGAGGTCTTCGCCGTCGTGTCCTACCCGGGGCAGGGCCGCCGGGCCTCCCAGCTCAACTACGCCATGGCGGCGTTGGACAAGCTGTCCCCGCCCGCCGGGGACTACGTTGCGGTGTTCGACGCCGACGCGGTCCCCGATGACCGGCTTGCCTCCCAGTTCGCCCGCGCCGCGAAGGGCCGGCCCGCGATGATCCAGCAGCCGATGCTGCCCGCCTTCCCCGGCAATAGCAGCGGGCGGCGCTCGGCGGTGATGTCCGGCCAGGATCTTGCCGCGTTCCGACGCACCCTGGGCATCGAGTACCGCCGTATCCGAGTGGCCCGCTGGTGTGCTCCCGGCCGGCGCCCCCGGCTGCTGGCCGCGCTCGCGCGCCCGATGGTCTACGGGGTGGGCTCCGGGCTCATCGTGCGCCGCGACAAGATCGAGGACATCGGGTTCTTCCAGGAGCCGCACGATGACCTCGCCGTCGGTCACCGCCTGAGCATGGCCGGCGAGCCGATCGCGGTTCTGCCCTCGGTCAACATCGTCGAGCCGTACCAGAGCGTGGGGGCGATGGCGCGGGCGTTCAGCAGCGTGGCCTTCGCGAACGCCGCGACCCGCCACGACTACCGCTTCGCCAAAGCGCACCCCACCCGTCTCTCGGCTGCCGGGCAGCGGCTCCTGGCGGCCCGAGCCCTGGCCGATGGTGCGGCCTGGGCGCTGGGACCGGCGGTGATGGGCGCCGCCGCCACCCACCTGGTGGTGAGGCGGCACTACGGGCCGCTGGTGGCTGCCGCTCTGGCAGCGGGCCTCCTCGAGCCGGTTGTGGCCTACCGGCTGCGCGGACGCGTCCTCGACGAGTTCCGAGCGGCCGGCCCTGCCGGCGGGACCTGGCGGCAGCCGCCACCCGCCGCGGCCGTCGCCACCTACATGCTGCAGCCCGCGGTGAGTGCGCTGGGTCCGTGGCTGCTGGGCGTGCGCGCGAGTGCCGCCCAACTGACCGGCCGGGAACTGAGATTCACCAAGACCGAGCACCTGGGCGAGATCGCCCCCGAAACCCGAGGAGGCACCGTTCATGGGTGATCTGGACATCGGCTGGGCCGTGCCCACCGCGTTCCCCGAAACCGGCTGGAGCCGCGCATTGATCGACGAGCACCTCGAACAGGCCCGGGGCGAGATACCGGCGTGGGACGACCCCGAGCAGACCCGGCTCGGCTTCGCGATGGCCGCCCCGCATCCGGAGGCGGTACGTGTCCTGGGCGACTGGTCCGCGCTCAACACCAACAACGTCGGCACCCACACCCGCTTCGGGGAGGGCAAGGCGGGCACCAGGCGGCTGGAGAAGGAAGCCCTGGCCGTCCTCGCCGGTCTCTATCGCGGCGGCGCCCTCGACGGACACCTCACCGGCGGCGCCAGCGAAGCGACGCTCGCCGCCCTGCGGATCGCCCGCAACCTGCTGCGTGCCGATGGCCACCAGGTCCGCGTGATCACCTCCGACCTGTGCCACGCCTCGGTCGGCAAGGCCGCCGAGATCCTCGACCTCGACCTGGTACGCCTGCCTGCCGGGCCCACCTGGACCCTGACTCGCGAGCAGGTCCGCCACGCCGCACAGGAGGCGATGACGGCCGGGATCACGGGCATCATCGTGGTGGCCACCGCCGGCTACTACAACAGCGGCTTCGCCGACCCCGTCGACGAGATCGCCGCCGACCTGCGCGACCTCGCCTTCCAGCACTCCGGACAGGCGGGATGCTTCCTGCACGTCGATGCCGCCCACGGCGGATTCGTCTTCCCCTTCACCGCCCCCGATCTGCCCTTCGACTTCCGCAGCCCTGGCGTGCACTCCATGGCCGTCGATCCCCACAAGGCCGGTCTCATGCCGTACGCGTGCGGGGCCCTGCTCGTGCGCAAGGGACTGCTCGAACACGTCACCCGCATCGACCCGCACACCCGGATCCCCGACGAGACCGTGCTGGGCTCCCGCCCCGGCGCCACCGCGGCAGCCCTGTGGGCCACGCTGCACACGTTGGGCCGTTCCGGCTACACCGCCCTGACCACTCTCTGCCTCGAACACCGCGATCAGCTCGCCGCCGCTGTTCGGGCCGCCGACCCCGAGGCCCTGCTGGTGCCCGCCCCGCACGCGCCCGTTCTCTCCGCCGCCTTCAGCCACCCTGGCGGACGGCTGCCGCCGGAATTGTGCGACCGCTACCGGCTCGTCCCCCTCAGCCTCCCGGACCCGCACGCAGGAGGCGGGACGCGCCTCTTCTACCACTTCTACGCCTCCGCCTCGCTGACCGACCCCCAGATCGCCGCGTTCGCCGGGCATCTGGCCGCTGCCACTACCCAAGCCCGCGCGACGGCTCTCGACGGCAACGGCAGCGGCAGCGGCAGCGGCAGCGGCAGCGGCAGCGGCAGCGGGCGGAGCATCACCTCCGAGGTGGTCGCGGACACCCGCACCCACACCGACTGCTTCCGTCACTTCGTCGTCCACCCCGAAGGACGTCGTGACCCGCAGGTGCCGGGCTACTCCTTCCACACCTTCGCCCACCGGCGCGCCACCGGTGAGCAGATGCAGGACATCCGCTGGGGTCAGGCGCAGGCCGGCGGCGACCTGTGGGTCTACGCGCCCGACCTGAAGAATCCCTTCGCCAATGAGCTGATGGGCGTACGCACCGAGGGCTATTTCCTCGAAGTCCTCGACCTCCACCAGCAGCAGTTGTCCCTGGTCGGCGCGATCCACGCCACGATGCTGCTGCCGGGCTCCCTGCGTGTCCTGCTGAACTTCGCGGCGGACGGCACCTTCCGCTCCGCCGAGTACAAGGCCCTCGGTGAGCACGGAGCCGACGAGCTGCAGATCTTCCTCGACGCCATCACCGCCAAGATCGGCAAGGACGCGGCGGGATTCCTCCGCCCCCACAGCGACGACTACTCCTTCTCCATCGACACCTCGGCCGAGATCAGGGTGCGCCGCACCGACGGCGCCGCTGCCCCCGTCGTCCAGACCGCCCGTCACAACGCCGATGTGCTGCTGCCGCGCCGCCGGCACCTTCGGCGCGAGCAGTTCCGGCGCTTCCCGAACCGGTTCTTCGACACCGAGCTGGACATCGAGGCCGGCCGGACCTGGACTGGCACCGCCTACCTGGCGGAACTCCTCGCCCCCACCAGCATCGGCACCGTACTGGCGGCACGCTCCGCCACCGCCGGACTGTGCACCGTGGACGGCAGGATCAGCGACAGCGGCCTGCATCTGGCGCTCACCACGCTGTCCGAGCCCAGGACCGATGCCGTCGAACTCGCCGCGCCCTTCGACCTCGGCCGCCATCTGCACGGCACGCTGCCCCGCCTGGACGTTCGAGACCCGGACCAGCTCGGCGTCGAGCAGGTCATCGACTTCGCCGAGAACGTCCACGAGGTGTTCATGCGCGACGGACTGCCCGCCGACCTCGTCATCGCGGGAGCCGGACGATGACCACAGCCACCCTCGACCACACGGCCCTCAGCCGTCTCCTGCCCGGCGCCAAAACCCTCAGCGCCCGGCCCTTGCCCCAAGGCCGCTTCAACACCTGCTGGCACCTTGCCGACTCCGACCGCGCCTATCTCCTCAAGCTCAACAACCGTGAGGGGGAAGCCCATCTGCGTCAGATGGCCGCGGCCATGAGCGACGCGAGGGCGGGCGGCGTCGCGGTCCCGCAGGTCCTGCGTGTGGGCGCCGACCCTGGCCTTGGCCCCTTCCTGCTCCAGGAATGGCTGGATGGCCGCACCTTCGCCGAAGCCCGCCAGGACAACGCCATCAAGGCGAACCTGTGGCCGAGGCTCGGACGCCAGATCGCCCTGCTGCACTCCATCCAGCCACCACGTCCCCTCGTGGCGACACCGGCCTCCCGTGCCCGCCATCTTTCCGACCTCCTGGACGGCCTGCGCCGACACCGGCTGATTCCCACCGCGCTCGCCGAGGCAGCCCGCAGGCGCGGTCTGCCTTTGGCCGAAACACTCGGCGACCACGAGTGCGTGAATACCCATCAGGACATCCACCCGGATAACATCCTCATCCGTCCCGGCGGCAAGATCGCCCTGCTCGACTTCGACCACGCCACCACAGCGGAATACGCCAGCGACTTCGTCAAACTCGACCGCTGGTGCCTGCCCTCCACCCACGACCGGCAACAGATGCTAGACGCCTACTGGCAGCAACGCGGGGAAGTGGCCGACCCGTTGTTCGAGCAGCGCCTCGCCTTCCACCGCCTGGTCATCACCCTGTCGTACTTCCTGTACTGGCACGGCCGTGACCCCACCCAGCTCCCTGGGTGCACCGCGGCCCTGCGAACCGAACTGGAGCGAACATGACCGCCAACGACACCGCCGCCACTGCCGTTCCGGCTCCCGAACCGGTCACCGGGCCCGGTGTCCAGGTCGTCGCCGCACTGCTGCGCCGCGACGACCACATCGTCCTCGTCCAGGAACAGCGTGACGGAAAGGAGATGTGGTCCGTCCCCGGCGGCGGCGTCGAGCGCGGCGAACTCCTCACCGAGGCCCTGGTCCGCGAGGTCAAGGAAGAGACCGGCCTGAACCTGAGGGCGGTGGGCCCGCTGGCCTACCTGGTCAACACCACGACCGACCGGTACCCCTCCACCGTGGTGTTGACCTTCGACTGCAGCGAGTGGGACGGCGAGATCGCGGTGCACGACCCGGACGGCAAAGTGACCGGCGCGGTCCTGCTGCCGCTGACCGAGGCCAAGGCCGTCCTGGCCTCTTCTACCGCGACCCGACCCGAGATTGAACCCCTGCTGGACTACCTCGACAGCCTCAGCGCCGGCCGCGTGTGGACCTACCGGGATGACCTGCCCATCGAATGACCGCGCCCGGGACGCCGGGAGCCGGGAGAGGACTTATGACGCTCACACACGACCTCGACTCGATCACGGCCACGCTCGACCCGCTCGGCGCCGACGCGGTGATGAGGGCCTTGCCCCAGGCCAACATCGCGGCCGACACCAGGTGGCTGCACACCCGAGCCGAGCGCCTCTCCCGGCACGCCGTCTCGATCCGTGACGTCGCCCCCGCCCGGGCGGCGTTACGGGACCTGGGCATGATCACCGCCTCCCTCGCCCGCCACACCTCCTGCCAGGTCCCGCCGCCTGCCGTCGAAACGGCCATGCTCCACCTGGGCGCCACAGCCGACGAGGTCCCCCGGGAGACCGTGTACTCCTACACGACCCGCAACCCCCGTGGTCCCCGAAGGCGCTCCTTCACCGACACCCCAGGCGAGCACGTCTTCATCGACGAGGTCACCGACGCCAGCCACGCCCTCGACGACGCGATCCGGCACTGCGCGGGCATGCCCGAGGCGGCCAACCAGGAAGCGGCCGACGGCCTCGCCGCGACCGTCCACGAGCGGCTGCGAGCCTTCGCTGCACATCTGCTGACGGTCAAACGCACGCTGACACCGGAGTACTTCACCGGTCTCCTGCGTCCGTACTACCCGCCCCTGGACATCGACGGGACCACCTACTACGCGCCGGGCGGTGCCCAGATGCCCCTGCTCGTCCTCGACGTGATGATCCTCAGCCAGGCCGCCACCGGCAACCTCGCCGCCTGGTACGAGCAGTACCTCACCGACAACGTCCTTTACCTGCCGCCGCACCACCGTGCCATGGTCGACGCAGCCCGCCGGACCCCGGGCCTTGCCCGCCTCGCCCGCAACCGCCCGCACCTGCGGCCGGCCGTCGCCCTGCTCATCGATGACCTGCTGCGCTTTCGACTGCCCCACCGCCAACTCGCACGGGACAACATGGCCGTCCGGGAAAACGGGGCCCTCGGCAGCGGCGGCTACACCACCAGCGCCCTCGACCGCCTCCTAGAGGTCACCGAAAGTGCCCGCGCCCTTCTCAGCCCCGGGAGTCCCCTATGAGCGCCTCCATCGACAGCGACTTTCCGCCCTTCCCGCTCGGCGCCCCACGCTCCCCGCTCACACTCGACCCCAGGCCCAGCAACCCGCCACAACCGGTTGCGGATCACGTACGCCTGGACTACCCCAGCCGCATCAACGCCATGGCCCTGGACTCCAGCAAGATCGTTCCCAGTCAGGGCGCCTACCTAGCGGGCGAACTCCTCTTCGCCTGCGACCTCATGCGCCGCGTCGAGGTCGAGATCGTCGGCGACGGACCCACCGTCCAGACCACCGCCGACTGTGACCACCCGGTCCTTGCCCGGCACGCCGCGCTGCTGATGCGTGCGGCGCTCGGCACCCGAGAGCGGCTGCGGGTACGGGTGAGCGCCCCGGATCTGCCCGCGCACCTCGGACTCGGCTCGAGCAGCGGGCAGATCGCCGCCGTGGCCGCGGCTGTCAACGAGCTCTACGGACGTCCCGTCCCCGCCCGTCGGCTCGTCAAGTTCCTGGCACTCAACCACGGTGAGGAGATCGACCACGACGACGGTCACCTTCTGCCGGTCCAGTGTCTTGGCGGATCCGCGGCGGCCGGGCTTATACCGGGCGCGGTCCAGGTGATCGCCGGTGCGCACGTGCCGCTGCTGCAGGCTGCCCTGCCCGAGGACATGCGCATCGTGCTCGGCATGCCCCACGACCCGGTGATCTGGGACGCCCGCGACAGCCTCGCCGCCGAGGCCCGCCACTTCGACGCCTTCACCACCACCGGCCGCACGTACGGCCCCGAGATCGCCTACCGGCTCCTGCACGACGCCTGGCCCGCCCTGCTCGACGGGGACCTCGGTCCGCTCGGCAGCCTGCTGTTCGACTATCGCTTCCGGATGGGAAGCCTCGCCAACTGCGCCTTCTCCCATCCGGAGTTGCTGGCCACCGGCGAGAAGGTCGAGCACATCTTCACCGAGCACCTCGCCGAGGTCCTCACCCTGTCCTCCGTCGGTCCCACCTTCGCCGCCCTCACCCGCACGCCCGAACGGTGCGAGCAGGCGTTCGCCGACGCGGGACTGCGGACCGTGCGCTGCCGGTCCTGGAACAGCGGCTACACCCTCCACGGCCAGGAGGAACAGTGACCCACACTGGACCAGCGCCCACCGGCGCCTACTGGAACGACCGCGCCACGGCCGCTGCTTTCGCCAAGCTGCCCACGCCGCCCTACCTCGTGGATCTGCTCACCGCCCCGGTGCCCGACGCCGCCCTCGCGCTCGACGTGGGCTGCGGTGCCGGCCGGAACGTGCCCGCTCTGGCTGCCGCGGGCTACCGGGTCCTCGCGATCGACCTGCACCCCGGCATGCTGCACCAGGCCCGCCGCCACGCCGGACCCCGGACCGCCTTCGTCGAAGCCGACGTCACCCGCCTCCCTCTGGACGACCGGCGGGTGTCCCTCGTCGTGTGCCACGGCGTCCTGCACAACCTCCACCACCGTGACGCTCTCGCCACGGCGCTGCGCGAGCTGCACCGGGTCCTTCTCCCCGGCGGAACGCTGTCGCTGAACCTCTTCACCGCCCATCACCTCGACCCGTGCCTCACTCCCCGCGGCGAGGACCAGTACGCGCTGCCGAACGGCCAGCACATGACGCTCCTTTCCCCCGAGGACCTGCTCTGCTTCGTCCATGCCGCAGGACTCGTCCCGAGCGGGGAAGCCGTGCAGTACCTCCGCCCGGGAGACCCGGGGCAGCGCTCGGTATGGCGCGCGATCCTCACCCGGCCGTAGCCCATTCCGAAGGGACCACTCGTGCTTCTCGTCGCGGCCACCACCGATGCGCCGACCGACCCCGGCGTCGTCTTCGCTCATCTCAGCGTCCCCGTGTCCGGACCCGCTCTCGTACTTGACGGGCCGACCCTGCGCCGTCAGCGGTGGCACGGGCCAGGCGGCGGCCGGCCGAAGGGGGCCGTCCCCGGGGTGGTCCGCGTCCCCTTATGGGCCTGCCATGTCGACGAATCCACAGGTGAGGCCGTCTTCTTCATCACCGTGGGATGGCGTCCAGACGCCGTCGTCCTGGCAGCCTTCCACCGCACCACCGTGGCCGCCGACGCGTCCGGAGATCTCACGGCGTGGGCCCGCCTCATCGCAGATGAGCGTGCTGCGGTGAACTTCCCACTGCCCCGCCCCGGGCAGCGCTCCGGACAGGGCCCGGAGGCCGAGGAGAAGATCACCCTCACCGTCCCGGCCAATCCCGCCGCGGTCGCCCGCCTGCTGCGCGATCACCTGCCCGCTACCGGTGTGCCGGTCTGCGGCCCCACCATCCACCGGCGGGTCCTGCGCTCGGACATCTATCTGCCGCCCGGTACCGGACGGCGCGAATACGCCGCCCTCACACCCCGTTCCGACGGAACCTGGTGGGCCAAGGCCAAAGTCCTCAAGGACGGCCGGCTCCACAAAACCATCAGCCCCGCCGCCACCCGTGACGAGGCCCTGGCCCAGGTGGCAGAAGTCCTCGGTCACCCACGCCTCATTCATGCCGGCCTGCTCCAGCGCGCCACCTGGGACCTGCCCTCACCCGCCGACACGGACGGCCACTGGTCCACCGTCACCGTCGACACCACCACCCTCGCTCCGCACCCCGGCACCCTGCAGCAGGTCGAGATCGAGTACGGGGCCTGCTTCACCGCCGTCCCCGTCACCGCGACCGCCTCCCAGATACGACAATCCGTGGCCGAGACCGCCGATACCGTCGCCGCCGTCCTGACGGCTCACCACATTCCGCACGCCCGCAACGGCCAGAGCAAGATCGAACACTTCCTCGCAGCCGGAGATGCCGATGCCTGCCGCTGATCAGGTCATACCCGTGCTCGACGCCTTCCTCGCCGGCGACACCAATGCGGCCTCCCTCGATACGTGGTGCACCGAGAAGATCACCGTCCAGCTCAGCGGTCTCACGATCGAGGTGCTCGCATCTACCAGCACCGCAACGACCTACGTACAGCGCCTGTTCACGCCGCCCAGCAACCTGTGGAGCGTCGTACGCCCCAACGCCGCAGCCACCGGCGTCACCGCGACGATGCGCTGTCTCGCCCTGTCCCGTGCTCACGTCTCGGCCGTTGCCGAGCGTGTCCGTTCACGGGGCACCGGAGCACTACGCCCTGCACTGATGCACGTCGGTGCCCCGGCAACATGGCACCAGATGCCCGGCGGCCCGGTACTCCTGACCGATCCCGATGCCGGGATCGCGCCGCAGCTCATCGTCCGCCACCCCGGCAGCTTCACCGTCATCACCTGCGACGACACCGACGCCACGATGAACGCCGCCCGGCATCTGCGGGAGATCGGCTACCGGCGAGCCGAGGACGACGGCTGGGTGTGCCTGCACGCCTCGGCCGCCACTATGGACGGCCGCGGCATCCTGGTCGTCGGCGACTCCGGCGCCGGCAAGTCCACGCTCGCGCTCGCGCTGGCCGCGACCGCGAAGGGCGCCTTCCTTTCCAACGACCGCACCTTGATCACCGCTTCCCCAGGCGCGGCTCCGCAGGCTGTCGCCATGCCCGGCCCGATCCGGCTCAACGGCGGCACCCTGCAAGCACTCGGATACGCGAGCGCCGAGCAGTGGGACCTCACGCGCCCCCAGTCCACGATGAACACCGACTGGCAGAACTTCCGCGGCTCCAACAAACTACACATCCTCCCCTCCGAATGGCATGAGCGCACCGGCACTCCATTGGCCACGACCTTAACCGTGGATCTCGTCGTCTTCCCGCAGGTCATCCAGGGCTCCCAGGATCTACATCTGCAGGCGATGCACCCCGAGTCGGCCCGGGAGCTGCTGGGCGCTCAGTGCATGTCGCCGGGCGACAACATCTACGTCAGCGACTGGCTCGGCATCCGGACGAGCAGCCCCGACGACCTTGCGCGCAAGGGATCCCGCGTTGTCGACGCCCTCGCCGACCGGCCGGCTGTCAGCCTGCGCTTTGGCACCCGTACCCCGTACACCGCCGTCACCGAAACCGTGCGCGCGGCCTTCAGCAGCCCCGCTTCAAGCCGATGAGCGCCACAGTGATTCCCCCGAGCAACCGGCTTCTCCGCCTGCCCGGCGCCGTGGCCAAGATCTACCGCGAACCCTGGCGCGCGCACACCGAGAAGGCAGCTCTGCAGAGGCTTTCCGAGGCCGGCATACGAGCCCCGTCCGTACTCGCGGGCGGTTCCGTCCGAGGCCGCCGACTGCTGATCCTGCGACGTCTGCACGGCACGGCGCCAGGCAGTGGTGAGGAGGCGCTGAGGCGGGTCATCCCCTACCTCCATCGCGTCCACCACATCACCGGCCCCGGCTTCGGTCGTCTCTTCAACCCGGTGGCCGCAGGCTGGGGAGACTACCTGCGCGAGCGGCTCGTCTCATATCAGGCCGCGCTCACCCGCCACGGATTCCACGAAGCCGCCGCCACAGCCGAGGCGCTGGCGAGTGCGCCCCCGCCCGAGCCGGACGCGCCTCGACTCCTGCACAACGATCCGGAACCCGGGAACTTCCTGTTCGGGCCAGCCGGTACCGCGGGCCTCGACTGGGAGCTGGCGATCTACGGGCATCCGAGCCTCGACTACGCCCGGGCCGCTCATGCCTTCGCCGTCCATCCGGTCCAGCTGAGCCGACTCCTTACCGACCACGGCATCCCGCACTCAGAGGAGACCTTGGCCGCCTACCGCTCCGTTCACCTGCTCGGACGTCTCATGTCAGCGGTCACCGCCACCCCGCCGGACCACGTAGCTGCCCAGCGCCACGCACGAGACCTGATCACAAAAACCACCTGACGACGCGACAGCGAGGCCCCCATGCAGGCACGTCACCCTCACATCGACCCCCCGGCCGACCAGCACTCGTCCACCTCACCACACGAACGCGACCCGCTCGGCGCCGCTTCACCCCCCGACTCCAGCTGCCCGGCACCCGGCACCTGCGACCACGGGAATCCTCCGGACCCGGACCGCTACGACGCGGTGCTCTTCGACTGGGACGGAACGCTCGTCAACAGCCATCCCCTCAACTTCCGCGGACTCTCCCGCGCCTGCGCCAGCTGGGGTCTCACGCTGAACGAGTCGTTCTACACGTCCAGGATCGGGACCTCCGGTGCAGAGCTGATCAGCGAATTGGCCGCCGCCACAGGGACCCACGTGCCGATCGACGAGGTTACCGCCCAGTGTCTCGACCTGATCCTCGACGAGATCGCCGACCTGCAGACATACCAGCCGGTGGTCCAGCTTGCCGAGACCCTGCACGGCCACCTGCCCCTGGCCATCGCCTCGGGCGGTGCACGCCGAGCCGTCCACGCCGGCCTCGACGCCACCGGCCTACGCCCTCTGTTCACCGACGTCATCACCGGTGAAGACGCCCCTCGGGGCAAACCGGACCCCGGGCTGTTCCTCCTCACCGCGGCCCGCCTCGCCGTCGTACCCGCCCGCTGCCTGGTCTACGAAGACTCGACCGAAGGCGTGCAAGCGGCCAAGGCCGCAGGCATGCACGTCGTGGACGTTCGGTGTTTCCGAACATGATCCAGCCGAGCCTCCAAGGAGTGCCCCCACGGCACTCGAACGCCCAGAGCCGGCACGGGCCTCTTCGCATGCAAAGTATCCGTGCCTGTAGGGCGTCGCCGGCATCCACAGGCATCGCTGCTCGCGTAGCGTGACGCGGGTGATGGTGGGCGCCGAAGAGACGCGGCTGGTGATCGTTCGAGGCAATAGCGGCTCGGGAAAATCGAGCATCGCGGCCGGCATGCGTGAGAGGTTCGGGCACGGACTGGCCTTGGTCAGCCAGGACAACCTCCGCTGTGCGGTTCTATGCGAGAACGACCGGCCCGGGGCGGCGAACATCGGCCTGATCGACGTCGTCGCCCGCTATGCCCTCAATGCGGGCTATCACACGGTGATTGAGGGCGTCCTCTACGCCGAACACTACAGCGACATACTGGCCCAACTACGTGCCGACCACCGTGGCGTGAGCCACGGCTACTACCTGGACATGCCTTTCGAGGAAACCCTGGCCCGCCACGCCACCAAGCCCGATCTCGCCCACATCAGCGAGGCGCAGCTACGCGCCTGGTACCGGGAACATGACCTGCTGCCCCATGCTATGGAAACCGTCATTAGGACCGATAGCACTCTGGCCGAGACCATCGACCGCATCATGCGTGATACCGGACTGACAGACCTTACGCCTCCGGATTGGCTGGCGTAGAAGGTGTCAAGTCCCGGGGAATGATGTTCAGTCTCGACAAAGGGGGCACCATGCTGTCTCTGCTATTCGGAGAGTTCCGATACGACTGCACCATTAGCGGTCTATCCCGAGGACATGCTCCGCCACTACCGCGCCTTCCTCGCCAGGCGCCGCCAGCTCCGCCCGAGCGAGGAGTACCGCGACCCCACGCCGGAAGAATGGGAGGAGTTCCACCAACACTTCGCCAAACGCAAGGTCGAACTCGGCACCTGCGGCCGCGGTTACGGAACCCCTTGCGCTCATGAGCATGCCTGCCCGCGATGTCCGGTCAATCTCCGCGAGCGCCTGGACGAAGTCCACGAACGCGGCTGGCTCGGCGAGGTAGAAGGACTGGAGATCAGCATCGCCGCAGCCGAACGCAAGCTCGCCGGCATGACCCGTCAGGTCAGTCTCGGTATGCCCGCCATCCCGCCCCGACGACAACCCGACCAGCCCTGAAGGAACCATCGTGAGCTACCAGCCCGACGAACTGTTCACCTCCACCGCCCCCTACTACGCCAAATACCGGGCCGGTTACCCGCCCCAGCTCTTCACTCACCTCGCCGACTGGCTCGGCCTCGACTGCACCCAGAACGCCCTCGATCTCGGCACAGGCACGGGAGCGATCGCGATCCCTCTGTCCGAGCACGTGCGCGAGATCACCGCCGTTGACCCCGACCCCGGCATGCTCAACGAGGGTCGCAAACTCGCATCTGCACGCGGCATCACCAACATCGCCTGGCGCCTCGGCGACTCGCACCACCTCGACCAACTCAATCTCGGCCCGCTCCACCTCGTCACCCTCGGCCAAGCCTTCCACTGGACCGAACGTGACGTCCTCCTGTCAGCCCTGGACAACCTGATCACCCCTGACGGGGCCGTCGTCGTGGTCGGCGGTCCCACCCCCGGTGCTATCGAACCGCCCGCCTGGCTGCAGGTCGTCGACGAGGTCCGCTCTCGCTACCTCGGCCGGGAACGCCGTGCTGGCTCCGGCACCTACGCCCACCCCAAGGAGGGCCACCAGGAGGTGCTCGCCCGATCCCCGTTCTCCCACATCGAGGTCGCCCGCTGGGACCGCGTCATCACCCGCGACTTGGACCAAGTGGTCGGCTTGCAGTTCTCCTACAGCTACAGCAGTCCCGCCCAGTTCGGCGACAAGAAGGCCGCCTTCGAGGAAGACCTGCGTCGCGCCCTCACTGAGTTCAGCCCTGAGGGCGGCTTCGACGAACTCGTACGCACCGAGGCCATCATCGCTACTCGACCCCAGTGATCAGCGGATTCTCAGGATGCGGATGAGAAGAAGGCCGCTGCTACTTTCCCGCCGCCGCCAGTCAGACGGCCACACCCCAAGGAGAGAGCAGTGACCATCCACATCGACGTGGAGGAGTTCAACGAGATCCTCGCCGATGGACGTGAGGAGGCCGAGGCCGAGAACTGGGCCTTCATTCTCCTCGACGACGACTGGCTCAAGCAGCATCGCGTCCACTGACGGACAGGTGGGGAGACCCCCCTCGACACCGTCCTGTTCGAGAACCGAACCTGGCACACCGGGGGCATCAACCTCTCCGGCTGGCCCCGCATCGCTCTGATGCTCCAGTACGGACCGCTGGCTCCCCGTTACCTTTCTCGTGGCCCCGCAATGGGGCGCCTGGCCCCCGGGTCCGGTATGGCTGTTTGCCCCCTGTCGTACGCATGACCTGGGGGGTGTTGCCGCCGGGCCTCGGGGCACCGCTTGACCGCTGATGAGGGGCCTGACGACCGCCTGGTCCGGTGCAACGCCGGACGGCTTCAGGGCGGGGATGTCTGCGTAACGTGGTTGCCGGCGTGTGGTGCCGCAGGGACGGCCGAGAATTGGGGACACAAGAGGCGAGGGGCATGCGCACATGGTCGACACGACCGCGATAGATCTCTTCCTCGGTCTGGACCTGGGCAAGGAGTTCCACCACGCCCACGGCCGGACCGCGGATGGCAGGACCGTGCACGACAAGCGGCTGCCCAACACCGAGCCGAAACTGCTGGAGCTGTTCAGCAAGCTGGTGGCGAAGTTCGGCACCGTTTTGGTGGTCGTGGACCAGGTCGCCAACATCGGCGCGCTGCCGTTGACGGTGGCCCGCGCGGCGGGTTGCCGGGTGGCCTACCTGCCTGGGCTGTCGATGCGCCGGGCCGCTGACTTGCACCCGGGCGAGGCCAAGACCGACGCCCGCGACGCCTTCGTGATCTCCGAGACCGCCCGGACCATGCCGCACACCCTGCGCGCGGTGGACCGTGACGACGAGGTGCTGGCTGAGCTGACCATGCTCACCGGCTACGACAATGACCTGGCCGGCGAGGTCAACCGCGCCACCAACCGACTGCGTGGCCTGCTCTCCCAGATCCACCCCTCCCTCGAGCGCGTGCTCGGCCCGCGCCTGGCCTACCCCTATGTCCAGGCCCTCCTCCAACGGCACGGCTCCCCGGCGAGACTGAGGAAACTGGGCCGGGCCCGCTGCGAGGCCCTGCTCAAGGCACACGGTTCACGCAAGGCCCACCACCTCACCACCGAGATCTTCGATGCACTCGCCGAGCAGACTCTCGTCGTTCCCGGCACCGAGGCGTCCGCGCTGATCGTGCCCGGTCTGGCCGCCCAGCTCGCCGCCGCCCACGCCCAGCGACAGGCCACCGAGCAGGAGATCGCGGCCCTGCTGGAGGCCCTCCCTCTTTTCCATCTCCTGACGTCGCTGCCCGGCATGGGCGTCAGGACCACGGCCGCCGTGATCGTCGCCATCGGCGACGGCAGCGGCTTCCCCACCGCCGGACACCTCGCCTCCTACGCCGGACTCGCCCCCGCGACGAAGTCCTCGGGGACCTCCATCCGCGGCGAGCACGCACCCCATCGCGGCAACCGCCTACTCAAACGCGCCCTGTTCCAGGCCGCGTTCGCCGCGATCGGCTGCAAGAGCGACCCCTCCTCGCGGGTCTACTACGACCGCCAGCGCGCCCGCGGCAAGACCCACACCCAGGCGATCCTCCGCCTGGCACGGCAACGCGTGAACGTCATCCACGCGATGATCCGCACCGGCACCCTCTACGAGCCCCGCACCCTCGACCTCGCCGCCTGAACACCCCACCCACCTACCCTTCCCACCCCGTCACGCCCGCTCACCGGCACGGCCACCCCGCCGAGCCGGCCACCGGCCTGCCCACACGGCACCCGATCCGCCGGGAACGTCACGCTTCGCGCGACGTTCCCGAAAACCAGCACGAACCCCTACGAACTAGCCCCGCCAGGGTTGACGGAACAGATAGGGGCACCCCCCCGTCGACGACCCAGCCACCGACCTCCGGAGGGACCCCGCTCTCACTCCGATCGAGCAGCAGCTCCTGGGCCTGCCGGACCGCCACCCGAATGGATCCCTCGCCAAGGGCAGCGGAGCCGCCCCCATCCGCTCGTGGTGGGAAACAGGCCCGTGGACTGCCGTGTCGGCCTAGAAGCGCTAGCCGAGCGTTGGAGGATCCATCGACCAACCACCGCCCGAGGTGATCGCCGCAGCCGAAGGAGCCAGACAATCCGTCCTTGGCGGGCTCATGATCGTCCGGATCGCTGCCGACGACGCCATCACCTAACCGCCGGACACCGGTCTCAACGCCGCGCATCCGGCGCTCTGGGTGCCCGCCCACGAACCTTGTGCTTCAACGTTCCGGTGAGGGGGCGCCGTTTGGGTTTCCCCACGGCCACGTGCGGCAGCTGCGCGTCCCTGGGGCACGATCTCGGATCCGCTCAACAGGCGCCAGTCGATAGGTGCCCCAGCGGCTTTCCGCTCCCGCCGGTACGTCAGGGCCCAATCCATGTCCAGCTCGGCCTTCCCATCCGGACCTACCCGGGTACGCCACCACAGCCAGCCGATCCAGGACTCGCGCTCTTTGGTTGAAGTCCGGTGTTCCACGTGATCCCCCGATGATCACGCGGTGGCCGTATACGTATTCCAGCCGGGCCCGCAGCAAGCCTGCGAGCTCAGGCTTGAGTGTTGGGTGTTGCCACCTCCTCACCGGAGTGCGGAGAAGGTGGCAGCCGCAACCGCGCTCCCGAGCAGAGTTCCGACGATCACTTGGGCGGGCGTGTGATCCCGTAGTTCGACACGTGACCAGCCGACGACTGCGACCAGGATGTAGCCCAGTAGTGCCCAGGGTCCGTAGCTCTGGGCGAGCATGATGACGGCGCCTGCTGAGACGGCCTGGTGAACTGAGATCTTCCAGGCCAACGTGACGAGGGCCAGCGAGGCGAGTGTGACCAGCATGCTGGCGACGAGAGCGCTGAGGACGCGCGGAGCGTCGAGCGTGGTCATGAGGGCGAAGCACGTCAGGACGGACAGGAGGATGACGGCCATGACGAGCAGTCGCGCCTTCCGGGCACCCACGTTGCGGTCGCCCCACCTTCCCTGCTTGATGCCGTGGTCGATGAAGAGGATCGGTATGACGGCGGCGAAGAGAACTCCGACGAGGCTCCACACCACGCCCCGCAGGTGATCTGCGTGCCAGCCGATCATGAGGCATACGGCGACGATCCAGGTCTTGGGGTGGAGCTTGTCGCTGATCAGGCGGGCGGCGCGCTGGCTGCTGGGGTTCGCGATCGCGGTATAAGTCATGCGGGCTGTTTCCGGTTCTGTTCTCGAATCTCTGCTGCTTCGGCCGTTGCGAAGGCGGCCACAGCGGGGCAACGGTCGTAGGCGGCGCTGACCTGGCGGACCCAGCGGAGTTCCTCCGCCGGGCACAGTCCGTCACCGCCCGGCTCCGGGTGATCCCCTTCGAATGGACCGTGGTCGACGGCGAGGACGGCGGTCTTCAGCCAGGCGGCTTCTGCGACTGCCGGGCTGGCGTCGGGCGAGTACCCGGCTCGTCGCGCCATCTCTTGTGCCCGCTGCTGGACGTCGGCGGGTACGTAATTGCGTAGTACCAGGGTGGCATCGCTGATCTCGACAAGTCGGCGGTGCAGCCGCAGTCGGGTACGGCGCCGGGGAATGTCGATGGCGAGCCGGACCGAAGGCGCCGCCTGGGTGAGCCCGAGCCACAGCGGTTCCAGGTGCCGCAGTGCTCGATGCTCTCGCCAGGCAGCTGCCGCAACCGAGACGGGAGACAACGAGCTTCCGAGGATGATGGCAAGAATGGCCGCGACCTTGAGGTCGGTTGAGATGACGGCCGCGCGCTGAACATCCGCCGCCGTGACGGAACCTAGAGCGATGTGCGCGAGATGGGACACTCGCTGGAGGGCGTAGAGAACGCCGATCGCTCCGCCCAGGCTCAGCAGCGAGTGGCCTGCTCGCACCCATGGGTTCTTGGAGTGTCGGGCCGCCGTCGCGAAGAGGACGGCCGTGAAGAGCATCGCAATGCCGATGTACGCGGTGAAGAGGCCGACATGCGCAAGCGCCCAGACCGACGACTGGTGCCTGGTGAGGATGTCGTCGGGTTCGCGTCCATGGTCGGGCGCCAGAGCGAAGGCGATGCACATCAGCGCCAAGCACATGGCCGCGATGACGCGTCGAGGCCGCTGGTACCAGCCTCCGGGCCTCACCACAGCGATGATGAAGTCGAGGAGGGCGGCTGCCGAGACAACGCCGAAGATGTGTTTCGCAAGGTAGCCGATGCTGACGACACCGGTGAGAGCGTCGGCTTTCGAAGACACGGCGGGTATCTCAAAGGTCATGGCCACAGCAAGGCTGAGGAAGGACGTCTCCAAGGATCGCTGCTTTTGCGAATGCCGCAGTGCAGGTGCTCTCCACAGGGCTACTGCCCAGAGCAGGGCCGCGACGAGTATCTGGTAGCTCATCCCCGGTGCCTCCGCGGGTGGGCCATCGCCTCGTCCACTCTGGTGAACAGGCAGTCTCGCGAGGTAGAGCGTGCCGTGGGCAGACCGTCGATGATCTCGTCGAGGATGGAGCCTGCCAGTTCGGCATCGTGTTCCTGCTCGGCGGAGTAGTCCGTGCGGCCGAGCAGTCTCCGTATCCGCGCGGGCGCGATTTCGGGCGGGAGCACAGCCAGCAGGCTGGAGCTGCCGGCGTCGCTCTGGTGGTCCAGGAGCATGTGGGCGATCTCGTGCAGGATGACCTGGTTGCGGTGCCGCTGGCTTGTGGCCTTCACATGCCAGATGTGATCTTCGTTCTGGAAGGCGACCCATAGGCCGCACGGTGCGGCCAGGCCACCGATGTCCGGCATCTCGCGCAGCACGATGCGACGGCCGCGCTGGGTGGAGAGGGCATCGCAGAACGACTCGATGGTGAAGGGGCGCTGAAGGCGGACGCCGTCCAGCGCCTCCTTGCACGTCCGCTTGAGACGCACTTCACGCTCGTTCATCTCCTTCAGGGGCGCACAGGTCTCGCGCCTCCGCCGATCAAACATGGAGGTCCTTAATGCGCGGGGGTCTTACAGTCGCCCACGGGGCGGCGCATCAGTCCGGCACTTCGCTCCGCCCGCGCACCGGTGGGCACACGAAACCGCACGAAGCCGACACGGAAAGGCTCGGCCGCCGATGCAGGGCGTGGCCTTTCGAGTGCGGTATAGACGCCAATTCGGCGCAGCGCAACGGGTGTTGAAAGGGAGAGTCACGCCTGCACCCTCACCTTCTCGACCGACCGGACCTTGATCCAACTACCAGCGAGTATGGATCTTAGGCGCAGGCCATGGTGGCGGTCACTGGCGTAATTCGGGGAGGGGAAGTATCACTTCCCCTCTCACGCTCCCCCGCAGCACACAGGGGGGACTAATCGCCTCAATGGCCGTAAGCGACACCCTGGTAACCTTCGCAAGTCGGGCAGCCTGCCGGACCCGTAAATGCCAGTTGTGACCGAAACCACAAGTCTAATTGATCATGTTCGAGGACTCAGCCAGCCGGTGTTCCGCGCAGCAGACCATTACGCGCGTTCTGCGCCAGGCTCGGCAGCGCATCGACCCTCGCGATATCCCTGGCTTTTCCGCAACCTTCGGCCCCAAGCAGGGCCGAGGGTTGACACAGAAGGAAGTCGCCTGCCTGCTGGGCGTCTCGCCCAAGTGGTACCGGAACCTTGAGCTGGGCAAGCCACTGACCTACTCGAAAGGCTTCCTGGAATCGGTCCGGCGCCTCTTGAAACTCGACAAGGACGAGTGGGAGGCCGTTTGGCGGCTGACCCAGGAGCGCCCCGGATACGGCCCGGCCCCCGAGCCGCCCGCTCCCGGCGCAAGACCGGTTCCGCCGGCCGTTCGCCAGTTCATCGACGCACAGAGCTGGTCAGCCTATGCATTCGACCACCGGTGGGATCTGCTGCACTGCAACGCAGCAGCTCTGCATGACTACCCCTGGATGCTGTACGGCACCAACGTGATGAGCTGGGTGCTGACGTATCCCGAAGCCCGCACTCAGCTGGTCAATTGGGAAAGTGACTGGGCGCTCCCGATGATCGCGCAGCTTCGCTATCGCGTCGAGCTTTGGAAGGACGACCTCGGACTGCAGAAGCTGGTTCAGACCGTCATCTCGGATCCTGTTGCGCGCCCTCTATGGGATTCCCCAAACCTGCCGGTTCTGCCGCACCCGAGCGCCACCACCACGAGAAGGCTCTATCTGCCCCGCCAGGGAGTGACTGAGTTTGAAGTGACCCTACTGACATTGAAAATCGACGACATGGCCTTCAGTCGCTTGATGGTCATCGTACCCGCCGACCGCGGGCATCATCCCGGTGAGCCAGCAATGACTTCGTCAACCGCAGCCCGCCGGCACTGACTTCCTCTCACTCTTTGCCTAGCGCTTGCGGGGGTCGTCGAGGCCGTCGGCTTTGCGTGCGGTGTCAATGACCGCCTTGACCATCTCCAGGCTCTGCTCCGACAGACCGCTCGCCCGGGCGAACAGCGCCTGCACTCCGGCGTTTTCGGCCATGTCGAGCAGCTCCAGAGCGGCGACCACTCTCTGGACCCGATCTTCGTCCATCCGCTTGCTGAAGTAGTCGGTTTGCACGCCGAAGTAGTCCGCCAGGGCCTCGACCGTGCTCAGCGTGGGGTTGGGTTTCGTCCCTGCCTTGAGCTGGGCAATAGCGCTGGCCGAAATCCCCGTAGCCCGAGCCACGTCAGCAGCGGTGTACGGCTTCCCCGTCCTGGGGTTCCTCATGGCCATCAGCGCGCTGAGCCTGGCAGCCACCACCGCTTTGTCCGCAGGAGGCGTACCTGCGCCGCCATCGCTTCTCGACATAGCGGTTCCACCTCCCTCCCTAGGGCACACACAACATACTTCAGTGTCCAAGATACCCACACACCGCCCCTCTGTGGGAACCAAAGTGTTGACAGCCACTGAACACCATGACATAGCTTGGTGGCGTCACCCGACACTGAAGTGTCGAACCGCAGGTCAGAGTCGCCGGGGAGAAGGTCATGCACGACCGTCAACGACTTCTACAGAGTTTAAGAACCAACTCTGGATCTTGACGCGGGGTCGTGCGTATGTTCGTCGTCCTGCCGGGCAGCCCGCCCAGCGGGACGACGAGCACGAGGAGCAGCAGTATGCGCGCGCTCCGGGCCTTGTAGGCCCGTATACGGCGACGGCGCCCGGGAGGGCCAACTCCTGGACGCCGAACGCTCAATCGGCCATACCGCCCCTGCAAGGGCGGAGATCGCCACCATCACCACGCTGATCCCTTCCAGGGGGCGTCTCAGCGCGGCAACACAAAAGGGGATTCTTGCATGCGCTCTGCCCTGCGCAAAAGGCCCGTCGGCCTCGTCTGCGCGCCAGTCACCCTCGTGCCCTCGCCCAACCACACCGGGGGGCGGCGCCGTTCGGGCGACGCGCCGGCGCCTGCCCCCCGGGGGATCGTCGGGAGCGGCCGATGAGCCGTGATACCCGCGAGTGGGTGTGGGAGCACAGCTCCAGCAGGGGAACCGCGCGTCTGGTCCTGCTGTCGATCGCCGACCGAGTACCCGACGAGCAATGCACCGCCTGGGCATCCCTGTCCAGCCTGATCGAGCGTACCAACGCGTCCCGGACAGCAGTACGCGACGCCCTTGACAAACTCGTCCTGAGCGGCGAGTTGGAACAGCGCGACGACCTGCAGGGTCCGCAGCGCGCCACGGTCTACCGCCTGCCCGTCGCCGCCGCGTTCATGGTCAAGGTCAAGGCCGCGCAGGAGAGCTCGGAGGCGGAGACCGGTCCGGTAACGGAGTCGGATCCGGTGCCGGATCTGAGGGTCGAGGAGCTTCGGCAGTACGGGATCTGGCCCAAGAACGGGTCGGATTCCGGCCCCTCGCGCCGGAATCCGGCAGGGTCGGAATCCAACCCCTCGCGTCGGAATCCGACCCCTCGACGGTACGGATTCCGGCCCTCGGGGGGATCGGAAACCGACCCCCAGAACAGTAGTGAACCGAAGGTGAACCGGAATGGCAGCAGTAGTGGTGCTGCCGTCACCTCGGCTGACCGGTGGCGTATCGACCCAGCCACCGAAGCCTGGGCCCGCCAGCAAGGCCACCTCGCCCGCCTCGGCGTCGAAGGCCTGCAAGCTGCCGACGCGAAGTGGCGGGCCCACCGCTCCGGTTGGAAGCCTCAGCCGGCACGAGCCTGGGCTGCCGACTGGCGCTCCTGGATCGCCCGGGAGCACAACCCCGGCCGCCCGAACCTCTACGCCCTGCCGGGCAGCGGCCCTGCCACCGCCGGGGGCATGACCCGCGCCGAGGCCCACACCGCCGCCCTCCTTGCTGCCCTAGGCGAGCCGACCGGAACGGAGTAGCCATGGACCGCCGCGAAATCGCCGCCCTGCTGGCCTACATCGGCCGACTCGACCCCCGCACTATCCGCACCGACCAGGGCGAGGCCCGCGACCAGCTCGCCCAGTGGCACGAGCTGCTCGGTGACGTGCCCTTGGCCACGCCGCACGGCTGGGATGCCCGCGTCGCCGCCCGCCAGCACATCCGCGTCTCGCCGTACCAGATCCTGCCCGCGGACATCGCCCGCCCGTGGGAGAGCTACAAGCGCGACCGCCTCCGGCGGCACACCGACCCCACCCCGTCCGCCGACCCCGACGACCAGGCAGCCTGGACCGCCGAGTTGGTCGGCGCCCGCCGCGCCGTCGCCAGCGGCACCGCCCAGCCCGTGCAGTACCGGCAGCTCGCCGGACGCGGCCGGATCGACCCGAGGCTGGAAGCACGGCTGAGGGAAGTCGGCTCCTGTATCCCGCCGGAGGCCCGAGCCGCCCTCTCACCCTTCCGGCCGGCCCGCGCGGCACGCGAGGCGGCTATCGCGCAAGGACAGCCGGACACGCTCTCGGTCCGCTGCGAATGGTGCCAGGCCCCCGTGGGCGAGCCCTGCCGACGCCGACGCGTCGACCCCGACGGCTTCGCGCGCGGCAACACCCCGCGGGCCACCCCGCACCACTGCCGCCAGGACCTCGCCGCCGCCCAGCAGGCCCGGCAGTCGGCGACGGCCTGACCCGTCCGCCCAGCGGTGCACCCCATCCGATGCACCCGCACAACACAACCGACCCGCCCCTGCTGCGGCCCCCGTCCCGCGCCGCAGCAGGCACCCGACGCCGCGTCCGCCCACCACCAGCCCCCATCCGATCGACGCGGCAGCACATCGGAGCCCCCCTTGCGCCACATCACCACCCACACCTCACCCGCCACCGGTCTGCGAGGGATCGGTGACACCAGCTGGCAGCCCCGCGGCGTGTGCCACGGCATGGACCCCGAGGACGCCGATGCCACCTTCTTCCCGCTGCCCCGGGACCACGAGGCCATCGCCGACGCCAAGGAACTGTGCGCCCTGTGCCCGGTCCGCCGCGACTGCTTCACCTACGCCCTGGACAACGACCTCAAGGAAGGCATCTGGGGCGGACTGACCGCCGCAGAACGCCGCCCCTGGCACGACGGCCTGCCCCAGCGCCTCGACTACAGCCGCGTGGTCGCCTTCTTCAACGGCCGCGACGTCCACCTGACCGAGGCCGAGCGGAAGGTCATCGTCGACCACGCCTACGTCCGTGGATGGCGCCCGGACCGGCTGGCCGCTGCCCTGCAGATCAGCTACAAGCACGCCCGAGACCTGCTGCGGCAGGCTGCCAACAAGGTCTTCGACCGCGACCGGACCCTCGGCGTGCCAAGGCGCAAGAACACGAAGAAGCAGGGCACACCGGCCAAGACGAACAGCCAGCCTCCGACCGCCCGACCCGCCGCACAGCAGCCTGTCTCCCGCCCAGTGACGTCAGCCTCGGCGCACGCCCCTCTCGGAAAGGCCGCATGACCCACCCTGCCCTGTCCCTCGGTGCCGGCCACGATCCCTCCCTCCTCCTCATCCTCGGCGTCCCCGGCGCAGCCATGGTTCTGGCCCTGACCGGCTGGGCGTTCCGGCGCCGGGCGACACGTACGCAGAAACGTCTCAGCAGTGGGGCGGTCGCTGCCGCCGCCCTGGCCGCGCTCGGCTGCACCGCCTACAGCGCGCACACGAGCTGGCGCTTCGCAGCCGACTACCTCGACATCGCCGGCACCGCCGAACGCGCCAGCATGTTCGCCGCCGCCGAACTGGGCCTGTTCGCCACCGCGCTGATGGCCCGCCAGAACCTCACCACCCAAGGGGCCCCCGGGCTGCCGGGCACCCTCGTATGGGTCATCACCGGAGTGCAGGTGATCCCCGCCTACGCCGAGAGCGGCTTCGTCGGCGGCACCGTCCGCGCCTTCGTCGGCCCGGTCATGGCGGCCATGCTCTGGCACCTCGCCATGGGCCTCGAACTGCGCCAGCGCACCCCCGGCGCCGCCTCCCACGGCCTGATCGCCACCCTCGGGCGCGAGGCACGCGAACGGCTGCTGTCCCGACTCGGCATCGCCGCGCGGGACCGCGACGCCGCGCAGATCACCCGCGACCGCGCCACAGCCCGCGCCGTCACCCTCGCCGCCCGGCTCGCCGAGCAGACACCGCAGCAGCGGCTGAGTCGACGCGGACGGCACCTGACGCAGCAACTGTCGAAAGCGATCGGCCGGGCCTCGGTGGGCACGGACCCGGCCCAGCGCGCGGAACTACTCGCCCAGCTCGCAGCCCGACGTCACGCACTCGCGCTCGCCACGGTCCCACTGGCCTCTCCATGGTCCCCACACCACACCAGTGAAACGACCATCGCGGTCCCCACCTCGCACGCCGAGAGCAGCACGCTCTCCATCGCCGGTCCCCACGCCGGCATCGGATCGACGCGCGGTCAGGGACCGGGGACCGAGAGGAAACCGGGGACCGTGAATGCCGAGCACACGTCGGGGACCGGGGACCACAGGGCGGATACCGAGGAGGGAAACGTGGCCGGGGACCGTAACTCGAGTCTCGGGACCCATGATTCCGGGGCCGAGGCCGTGAAGCCGGGATCCAGTGAGGTGCAGGAAGTCTGCGCGGGGACCGACCTCCCTGTGGCTGAAGTGGCTGCCCAGGGCCCTGGATCGCACCGGGGGCCGGGAGCCGCCGAGTCGGGGACCGACACCACCGGGGACCGGGGACCGACCCACACGGGGACCGACACCACCGGGGACCGGGGACCGACCCACACGGGGACCGACACCACCGGGGACCGGGGACACAAGGTCCCCGTCCGGCGGAAGCCGACCACGAAGGCCAAGTCCAAGGGCAAGGAGGAGCGAAGCAGCCGGTCCCGCAGCCCGCAGACGCAGCATCCGCCCCGGGAGCCTGAGCAGTCCATGGACCAGCTCGTCCAGCAGGTGCGCCCCCACGTCCGCGCCCTGCTCGAACGGGACGGCAACGAGTCGATCACCCGAGTCCAGCTGCGGGAGATCCTCCGCCGGGAGGGCCTCCCAGGCGGCCGAAACGACCGGCTGAGCCTCGTCCTCCAAAGACTGCGGAGCGACGACACCACGAAGACTAGGAGCACCGCCCGATGAAGACCTGCCACCAGTTCAACACCATCCGTGCGGAGTATGAGCGGGAGATCGGCTTCATGGTCGCCCACTCCAATCGGCACGACGGCAGTCCCGCAGCTAAGTCCAGCGCGAAGCAGGCCGCATCGACGAAGCAGCGGATGGCCCGGGCGCTCAACAGCCACGTCGGGCACTGCACCGAATGCGGCTGAACCAGCAAAGCCCCAGCCCAGCGCTCCTATCCGTATCGGGTGGTGCGGCTGCACGCCGGGCCACCGTCCCGGTTTAAGGAGGCATGCCGTGATTCCGCGTCCCCTTCGCTCAGTCTAGCCCCACGACCGCCGAGGCCAGCGCCTGGGCGAACGTTCTGGTCAGCCACCGGCTCCTGCACGCCGCAGTCCTCGCGCCGACCGGCCAGTGGCTCGTCCAGCACCAGCCCGACGGGCCCATCCAGGTCCTCATGGGACCGGGCGACGTCGTCGAACTGGCCGCCACCATCCAGTACCACATCCGCTCCACGAGGCCCGAATCCCGATGACGAACCCACCCCAGAACGGCAACACCCCGGAACCTGCTCGCGACTCCAACTCGGTCTCGGGGCGAGCAAGTTATCGGCCAAGCTACTCTTCCCCGTCGGGGAAGGCAGCTTGGCCATCTCCGGCCCCAGGGGTGGCAGGAGCGGTCCAGCACCGGGGGGCGCTGGACCATCAGGCGGCGACCGAGGGCGGATCGCAGCCAGGGGCGGAGGAGCAGCGACGAAGCCGCGTGGACACCGCTCCAACATCCACCGCGCGTAAGCGCTCCCCCCAGAAGAACAAGCGCGCACGCATCTGCAACATCCGTCTCAGCGACGACGAGTGGAATCGGCTGACCACCGCAGCCCGTACGTCACGCAAGAGCCTGCCCGCTTACCTCGTGCGCGCCGGTCTCGCTGCCGCCGACGACGCCGAGAACACCGCTGCGGCCATCGCAGGCCACCGAGACCTGATAGCTGAACTCTTCGCCGCGCGCCGTCATCTCGGGCAGGTCGGCAACAACTTGAATCAGGTCGCCCGTGCCGTCAACAGCGGTGGACAACCCGCGGAACTCGACGCTGTCGTTTCGGCGGTTCAGCGAGCGGTCGCTCGCGTGCAGGCGGTCACGGACCGGCTGCTGGAACAGCATTGACCGAGCGGCTCAGGCAGACCACGAGGCTCTGCCGGCCAGCAGGCTTCGGATGTCGCGCCGGACAGCTTCCTGGAACCGGTCCCGCAGCGTGCCGACCTCGTCCTTCAGTGCAAGGAGCGCCAGGGTGTCCTGTGCGTCCGCAGTAATCACGTAGTCGCTCGCGCGTCGCAGACCTCGAAAGATCTCGTCTGCTGCCCGAACGACGTCGAGCGGAGCCAGGACATGGATCCGCTGCCGCGTGCCACCGAGATTGAAGCCGGCGAACGCAGATGCAGCCGCCGTCTCACGTTCCTCGACTGCCGTGGTCCGCAGCACGCGCAGCAGGTCCCTGCCCGTGTCCTCCATCGCGAGAAGGTACTCGGCGTACACCTCTGTACGCAGCTCCAGCAGGCGCGTGACCGCCTCCCGACGCCAACGCCGCCGGTCCGCCAGCGCCGTCGCGCCGGCCCCCAGCAGAACTCCCAGCAGCGCGGAAAGCGGCGATATCCAGCTCATCCGTGAGCACTTCCCGCACCGCGCGCGTGGAACGCCCTCTTCCCACTGCCCATTCCCGTTGATCAACCCGTCGAGGACAGCAGCGTGATTCCCCGGATCCAAAAGCGCGGCCAGCGCACCATCGGCCTCCTGTATTACCTGTACGGGCCGGGCAAGTTCGAGGAGCACACCGACCCGCACCTCGTCGCCTCCTGGGATCACAACGCTCCGGATCCCGGACGGGACCCCGCCGCGACTCTCAAGCAGCTCCAGCAGCTCCTGGACCAGCCAGTCGAGAACGTCGACGAGGCCCAGCGGCCGAAGAAGCACGTGTGGCATCTGTCGGTACGTAACGGCGGCGAGGACCGGATCCTGACGGACGAGGAATGGGGCGACGTGGCCCGCCGCATGGTTGCCGCTGCCGGGATCGACGACCCCGAGGCGGGAGCGGGTTGCCGGTGGGCGGCCGTGCGGCACGCCGGCGACCACATCCACATCGTCGCCACCCTCGTCCGCGAGGACGGGTATAAACCCGACCTCGACAACGACGCCGCCCGCGTCCAGGCCGAGGCCCGTGCCCTCGAAGCAGAGCTGGGCCTGCGCCGCCTCAACAAGGGTGACGGCACCGCCGCGAAGCGCCCCACCAGCGCCGAGCGCCACAAGGCTCAGCGCCAGGGCCGCGAGCGCACTGCGCGGGAGGAACTGCGCGAGACCGTACGCCGAGCGGTGACCGGCGCCCGAAGTGAGGCGGAGTTCTTCGACCGCCTCGCCGCCGCCGGCCTCCTGATCCGCACGCGTGAGGCTCCCTCCGGTGACCTGCTCGGTTACAAGGTGGCTCTGCCGGACGACCGCAACAAGGACGGCGAGCCCGTGTTCTACCCTGGGGTCCGCCTTGCCCCGGACCTGTCCTTGCCACGGATCCGTGAGCGCTGGTCCGCCGACCCGACGTCATCGACAGATACTCCCGGCCGTGCCACTGCGGCCAGCCCGTCTGCCGTCCGTCGGCGGACAGCGTCGGCCGCCTGGACCGCCATCACGGTCGTCGAGCATGGTGACGACGCGGTCGCCGCCGCCCACATCGCTGCGGCCGGCGAGGTCCTGGACGCACTCGCGAAGACGTCCGCCGCGCACACCCGCCGCGAACTGCGGGACGCCGCCTTCGCGTTCGAGCGGGCCTCCCGCTCTCACATACGTGCCGAGCGCGGGCACGACCGCGCCCTGCGGCAGGCCGCCCGCGACCTCGTCCACGGCGGTCCCGCGCTGGGCCGGGGCGAAGACGGCGCGAGCACCGCGATGGCGATCGACATGCTGTTCTTCCTCATCACCGCGACCATGCACTGGCACGCGAAGAAGGGACACGCTCAGCAGGCCGCCGCCGCCCGTCAGGCCGCCGAGCATCTGCGCGCCGCCTATGAAGAGGCCGCCGCCCAGCCCCTCGGCGTGCTCTACCAGCGTGGCCGTCGCCTGAACCGGCCGATGCTTCAACGGCAGACGGTGACGCTGCGCAAGGCATTGCCGGAGTTGGCCGAGCAGATCCTCGCCGAGCCCGGCTGGTACGCCCTGGCCGAAACCATCGCAGAGGCCGAAGCCGCCGGCCACGACCCGGCCGCCCTCCTGTCCAACGCCGCAGAAGGCCGCGAACTCGATACCGCGGACTCAGTCAGCGACGTACTCGTGTGGCGGATGCGGCGAACGGCCGACCTGCCCGCCGACGCCTCCAGCCTTCTTGAGACCAGCACCGCAGGGGGCCGGTTGACAATGCGCAGGACCGCGCCCAGACCCTCCGCGCCCGGCAAGCGGCGCAGCGGGGAGGAGACATCGCGTAAGACCCGATGAGCCTGCCGGGTGCCGACAGGCGGTCTCAGCGCATCGCCGAGAGAAGGGACAGTGCCACCGCTGTGCTCGCAACCCACAGCATGGTCGTTCGCCACACCGGCCCTTGGCGGCGCACAGGTCCGCGTTGCAGCTCGCCGGCATCAGTACACACGCAAGACGGAAGGCCACGGCGTAGATGCGGCGAGTCGAGCCAGTAGGCGTCGCAAAGTTACGTGCTCGCAGCAGGTGGCATGTGTTCGGGCACACCATGGCGACGTCACCTGTCTCGCGGAGAGACGCTCCGTGGCCAACTCTTCATCTCCGCAACCGAGAAGGAGGAATACCCCTGATGACCAGGCCGAAGTAGACTGTGGACTTTGTGAATTGAAGCCCAGGGGCGTAGGGCACGATCATGAAGCGAGCAGGACGAGGTGCCGAGGTAAAGGAGGACGCCAGGGTGTTTCACCGGATACGCCGCCGGGCCAAGGGGCCGAGCGAAGCTCAGCGCCAGTTCGCCGAGCTGGCAGCGCGGCTGCAGAACCAGGTCCCGCCGGGCTTCGCAGCGCCCGCGGTTGAGCCGGAGCCCGCCGAGCCGGCCGCCGCAGTGGACGACTTCCTTCCACCGGAGCTGCGCGTGCCGAGCCACGACCAGGTCGACGGCAAGATGATGCCGTGGAAGCAGCCACTTGTCCTTGACGGCGAGATAGGCACCTGCGCCGAGTGCGGCGCGTACCGGGACTGGCTGATCCTTTCCACCCACGATCAGATCTGGCTGCGGTGCCGGGCTGGCCACCAGCAGCAGGAGACCCGCCTCGACACCGCCTGGTACAACCGGAACAGCGGGCCGGCGGACGCGACGCACGCCACCTTCGAGGACTGCCTGCGCCACCTCGGACACTGACCCACTACCCCTACGACCCCACGGGCCCGCGGGCCCGCACTGACCACCCGTCGCCGAGCACCAAGGGGTCAGTTCCGTCATGCGCGTTCGCGTCGCCACCACCACCCTCGGCATCACCGCCGCCCTCCTCGCCCTGCCCGCCTGCTCCACCGACACCACCGGGGCCAAGCACCAGAGCACCTCCTCCGCCCGGACCGAGAAGCCTGCCGACGCGGTCCAGAAGCCCGCCACGCTCTCCTCGGCTGCACTGGAGGCCCGCCTGCTCGACGAGCACGACCTCGGCAGCGGCTACCTGCGCAAGCCAAAGCGCCCCGCCCAGCACGATGACGTCACCGTCATCGGCTGCCCTGCCCTGAGCGAGCTGGGCGGGGACGCGGCCACCGGTGGCACGCTCACCTTCCCCCGTAAGGCGAAGGCCACCTTCACCTACGGCGGCAGCTCCTCGGAGGTCTCCGAGGAGCTGTACAGCGACAGCGCGAAGAAGCTCTCTGGCGGCATCGACCGCGTCTTCGACGCCATGACCGGCTGCCCGACCTATCAGGTCGTCACGGGCGGCACCCCGATCGACATGGCCTCGCACAAGCTGCCCGCACCGCACGACCTCGGTGATGAGCAGTGGAGCCAGCTCCTGACGTTCTCCGCCGGAGAACGGAGCACCGTGGTCAAGCAGACCGCGATCCGCGACGGCAGTCTGCTGCTGATCGTCTCCGGCTCCCCGGCCCTCGTCGACCGCCACCTCGACAAGGCCCTCGCCAAGGCGACCGCAGCCAACTGACGACCCGGATGCACTGCTGCCCCTGACCATCTCGGTCGGGGGCAGCAGTGCATCCGGCGCACGTACGGTCCAGACCCAAGAAGCAGAAAGCCCGGCCCTCCATGAAGGAGGAGCCGGGCTGAGCGGGTCGGGTGGCGGAACGAGGTGCTACATGGCCGGCGCACGCAGGAGCCGCTCCTGGGTGGCCTCGGGCAGCACCCGGCGCAGGACCGGTGCGGTCGAGCTGAGGGAGGCGGCGAAGGTAGCAACGAGGTCGTGCGGGGCACTGGCGGAGAAGGAGGCCGCCCACAGGCACGGTGCGCCGAGCGCGGGCTCGGCCCATGCCTGCCATCCGACCGGTCCCGCCTCGTCGGCCTCGGTGGTCAGGGCGCGCGGGTCGGCGTCCTGGATGAGGGGCGGCACTTCACCGAGGCTGAGGTGCGAGGTGAACGTCGGGTCCGTCGCTGCCGCCTGGGGCTGGTCGATGTCGCGGAACCATCCATGGGCGACGACAGCGTCGAGGACCAGCTCGGGTCCGGCGAGCGGCACGGCAGGCTGGTCGCGGGCGTCGAGCGCGACGAGGAATTCGGACACGGCCTCGCCGGGGACATCGAGGGTGAAGTAGGCCGACCATTGAGCGAGCGGGCTGCTCGTCTCGGCGCGGGCGGAGATCTGCCAGGCGATCGGTAGCTCTCCCAGGTGGAACGGCTCGTCCGCCAGGCTCCATTGGGCCCAGCGCAGGGCGTCGGGACTGATGTGCAGGACGGTGCTGCGCAGGACCTGGCGGTCCTCGGGCGTCTCGTCCGGCTCGTGCCGTCCGCGGACGATCGTCAGGCAGGTCCAGCCCAGACCGGCGAGCGTGTCGGCGATGGCGTCGTAGAGGCGCCCATCATCACCGGCCAGATGCCGGGGACCGACCCAGAACGCGGGCTGGCCGCCGCGCGGAGTGGACGGGTCGAGCGGGATGTCGGGGTACAGGGGCGCCTCCAAGGGCTCGGTGCGGGTCTAGTTGCCGCCGGCGCGGCGGCGGGGGCGGCGCGGGGGTGCCTGGACGGGGCCCTGCCACGTCAGGGCGACGGCGACCTCGGGCGGCAGGTGGCCGAGCTGTGCGTCCTCGTCGCGCCCTTCAGCGAGGTAGACGATGGTTTGGCCGGTCTCGTCCACCGACTGCACGACCTGCGCCAAGCGGTGGGCCATCGGGAAGAACGGGTTCATGGCCTGGCGGACCGGAGCACTCCGGTCGCAGCCGGACAGCAGGTCGATGAGATCGCCGACGGTCATCTCCGGGGACGTCACGAACAGTCTCCTGGGGTGTGGGGAAACGGGTGGCGGTGGAACGAGCCGACCTTCGGTACGGCCAGCCGCTCACAGGGCGGGCATTACCTGTCGGTGTCCGCGCTGTCAGAGGCGGCGTGAGGTCTCCAGCACGCGCGCTACGGCGGCGGCGACGATGTCGGCCGGCGTCTCGGTGTCCAACGACAGGTGGTAGCCACGGACCTTGGCAGTGCCGGTGACGGCGATCTTCCATCCCTCGCCGTCCGTGCCGGGGCGGCCGAGCGGGAACCAGCCGAGGTAGAACCGGCCGTCCTTTGAGCTGACGTGCACGTCCGCGCGATCATCGACGATCAGGTGGAAGTCCTCGGCGGAGAACTGGTCCATGACCAGGGTCGGCTGACCGGGGCCGAGCTGCCACTCCCGCAGTCGCAGGGCTTCGATGGTGGTGGAGAAACCGGGACCCGCAGGGGCTACGGTCACGGGCAATCACCTCTCTGACCTGGGGTTTCTTGCAAGGTCGTCTACGTTGACATGCCCTCGCACTCGTTGGCCAGTCTTTCCGCGATCTTTCCTGTCTGCCCCCGGCGAACTGCCCGTCGCGGCTCCACAGATAGCTCGATACCCGGCGCCGGGAGCGGCCTGGGCCCGTGCCAGAGTGATCCGCATGATCCCCGCACACGTCCCCGACGAGCCGCCGCTGACCTACGCCGACAGCTTCGACATACCGGTCCTGTTCCGTAACGGGCCCGCGAAGAAGCCCCGGCGTCAGTGGCGGACGGCCAAGCACAAGGCGTGGACCGGATCGGACGGATTCCCAGCCGCCGACGGCTGGTACGCGCCGACCACCACGTGGCGGGAGATCATCAAGGCCGCCACCGAAGTCGGCCGTGACGTCACCCCGCACCTGCAGAATCAGCCGCGCTACGCACACGGGGAACTCGTCGCCCGGGTCTCCCCGCTGTACGCCTACCTCGGCGCGCACTCTGTGACACCCCGGCATCCCCTACCGGGCGCCAAGGGCCGGCGCCTGACCTGGAACCCGGTCTACGCGCACGGCACCGAGCGCAGCGCGAAGAATGCCGCCGGCTACCGGCTGGGCATGACCATGACCGAGTGGGCCTGCCGCTCGCTGCTGGGCCTCGGCCAGACCGAGCACCTCGAACTGGGCGGCCCCGTCCCTGCTCTGTACGACACGTTCAAGGATCCGAAGAAGAAGCTGCCCGACCTGTGGGGGCGCCACGAGACAGAGGAGCTGTACTGGCTGATCGAGGCCAAGGGCGGCGACGTGGGACTCGGCACGCTGCGCAAGGGGTGGGCACAGCTGACGGCCGGCAGCAAGGTCCTCGGCGCGTACGGGCACCGCACCGTCCTGGTCGGGGCGTCAGTGCGGCCCGGCGATGACCTCTTCCTCACGATCGATCACGACCTGCACCCCGGCCAGCCGCCGCTCGCCCCCGCCGGATCCGATGCCGCCGACGAGGCGGCGGGTCCGGGCAACCTGGAAGACCACCTCGGCGACAGCGACGATGCGCTCATCGGCGCCGCCCGCGCCCAGATGCTCGCCTACCTGGCACTGCGCTCGGCTCCCGCCTCGCAGCTGCGCACCGTGCCCGTTCCCGCCGACCGCGCTTCCCGTCACCGGCGCTCCGGGTTGACCACGCCCCTGGAAGACGACAGCCTCACTCTCGCCATGCGGGCCGACGCCCGGGGAGCAGCTACCGGCACGGAACAGCACACTCTGCGCGCCGGAATCCGTTCCATGGGCCTCGACGATTTCCTGAGCTGCCGTATCCCCGGCACGGAGGTCCGCCTCGGCATGTCCCGGAAGCTGTTCGCCGCCTGCGAGCGCCTCCACGAGGAGGACCTCGCCATCGCCCGGCGCACCCCAGGACTGCGCGCCGAGGACCAGCCGCCCGCCGACCTGGAACTCAGCGACGAAGCCCAGGAAGAACAGCGACTCACCCAGCGGCGTATCTTCCGCGAACAGCAAGAGGAAGCCCGCCCACGGCTGCGTCCCTTGCTCCGCGACGCCTACGAGCGAGGTGCAGCGAGCGACTGGAGCGACCTTCTCCGCCGTCCCCAGGAGCCGGAACTCGACCTGGAGGGCGACGAGGGTCTCCTCGAAGCGGCGACGCCGGAAACCTACGTGGCCGTCAGCCGCTACGACCTGCCCCCCGCACTCGCCTAGCTTTCCTCACGCGACGACCGTGGCGAGGAACGAGCCGAGGGGCTACTGTCCCGTGCCACTGAACCTTGACCGTTGCCCACCCCTTCAGCGCAGTTCACCCGATAGGAGGCATCTCCGATTTTCACGCCGCCCGCCAGCCGGCGGTACCTAGAGTCTGCCGTGCCGTCCGGATGGGACGGCATCCGGCGCTGGTGATCAGGAGTACACATGAGGTCTTCGGGGCGTATGGCCGTCTCGGCAATGGCTGCGGCTATGGCGGCGCTGGGTGTGGGAGGCGGGGCCCCCGCATCCGCCGCCTCCACGGCGGCGCCGTCGTGCAGCGGGTCGGAATGTCCCAGCCTGAAGCCGACCAGGCTCACGGCCAGTCAGGCCAGCTTGAACGTCACGCAGATGCAACTGGAGAACATCAACGCGATGGCATCCGACGCGGTGACCGGGGAGCCTATTCGCGGTGCGAAGATCGTGTTCGCCACCATGGGCGGCAGGACGCTGGGGACGGCCTACACGGACTACGACGGCATCGCCGCAATCGCCGCTCCGGAGAACCTGGGCCCCGGAACCCTCCAGGAGCTGCTGGGCGGCTATGAAGCCGCGATGGTCGGCGACGGCATTCACGCCCCGGCCGGGGCCCACGGAGCGATCACGATCGGCACGGACCAGGGCCCCGGTCTCCCGGGTAACCCCTGCTCCGTCTGCAGCGACCGTGCGCTCAAGCAAGACGTGGTCCCGGTCGACTGGAGCCGGTAGTGGTGAGGATCTTCCGTCGGCGGTCCCGGGCGGCTGACAGCGGTGCCCCGGCAGGGCTTCGAGTTGGGGTCCGGGAGCCCAGCGGTGTGATACCGGTCAGCCCGGTCAACGGCTACGCGGTTCTGGAAACGGTGGCCGCGCTGCCCATCAGTACCTGGCGCTACCTCTGGGAGCCCGAAGACGTGCGTCACCTCGGACCGATGGCCCAGGACTGGCACGCCGCCTTCGGCTTCAACCAGGACGACACCACCATCCCCGTAGTCGACGGCCTCGGTGTCGCCCTGGTATGCGTCCAGGCGCTGCACCGCCGCGTGGAAGAGCTCACGGCCGAAGTGGATCGTCTGCGAGAAGCCGCGAGCTGAACAGGGTCAGGGAAGCGTCCCCGGCCGCGCGCGACCCACCGCCCACTCCCTGAGCCGAGGGGGCTTGAGAAGGCCCCGGGCACCACTCATCGCAATCCAGAAGGCAGGACACCTTGGCTCGACACGACACCATGACGGGAACACCCGAGACGATGGAGCAGTGGTCGACGGACGCGGTCTGGCGGCTTCCGGTGACGGTCTGCCGCATCACCCAGTTCCTGGGCGAGCAGAAGGCCGACGCCTTGCTGGAGCGCGCCATCGCCTCCATCGGCAACACGTTGAAGCCCTCCACGATTCGCGACCGGGAGGTGGTCCCCGACTATCGCCGGTCCCGGTCACGAGGAGACTTCGCCGCGCCTGAGCTGATGGCAGCCATCGACCAGGTACTGGAGGCGGTCGAGCACACTCTTGGAGTCTCCTGCCAGCACACGGAACCCGAATACAGCCTCAACGTGCACAACGACGGCGACTTCTATCGGCCGCATCAGGACACCGATGTGAGGCTTGCCCCCCGGCGTCTGCTCACGTTCGTGTATTACCTGCATCGCACACCTCGGCCATTCGGCGGCGGCGAGCTGCGCATGTTCGACGCCGCCCTGCCGTTGCACACCGGGACAGCCGGAAAGTGGCAGGAGCGCACCTGGCGGGACTGGGAGCCCGAGCACGACAGCATCGTGTTCTTCCTGCCCACCGCCTGGCACGAGGTACGGCCGGTCAGTTGCCCGAGCAAGCAGCACGCAGACAGCCGCTTCGCCATCAACGGCTGGCTGTGCAGCCCTGACCCCGCGAACCGTGGGAATGATGACGCAACCCCATGAGACACATCGTCCTTGACTCCGACTGACGGGGTGCATCCCGTCCATCGAACTTGGTCGAGGCGGAGTCACGTGGACCCCAGGGACTGCGCGAGCGTCCGGCCCGTTCATCCAGGTTGGTCAACATTCCGTGACAGAGACGCCCGCTGGTCAAGGTTCGGCGTCAATTGGTCAAGGTTCAGTGGCACGGGACAGCTACCTCCATCGGCTCACCTGCATAGACGCACCAAAAATCGAACGCATGATGCAATAGCTGTAGCTGGTATGCGTTGTTCTGCTATCCCCGAGGACCTGGTCGCCGCGCAGTGTGCCTGGGAACGGACCTATCGGAGCCTTGCCGATCCGGCCAACCGGCAGCGGACGACAGCCCTCCGCCGCCGCCTGCTGGAGCTGTCGGTCCAGGTGTGGTGGCATCCCTACTGGCAGCAGGCCGGCAGCGGGCAGCGCTGCGTTCCTCGGCGCGGGAGCTGGAACCCGGGGCCCGGTAGGTGACCAGCCCGTGCGGTGACCGGCGAGCGGCCGGCTCCCCTCCGGCCGCCATCGCGCTGACGCTGCCGGGCGGACAGACCGTGCGGGTCCGGCTCCACGCACGTCAGGAGGTCACCGGCCCCCATCCGTGGCGTTACCTCGTGGGCGTCCCCTCCTGGGTCGCGCGTCCGGAGGGGGTTGAGGCGGCCGAGTACACCGTCTGGGTGACCGATCGGCAGCTGACGCCCGTCGAAGGAGTGGATCTTTCCGGCGTACCGACCCGGCGTCTGCCCGGCCCCCCGCCACAGCCGGCCCCCGGCTGGGTGGTCCGCCCCGTGCCCGGGCACCGGGGACGGACTGTCGTGCACGATGCCGCCTGCCGCCACGCAGCGGGCGGCGGAACGGAGCTGGGCACGCAGGAAGCCGTGGACGCCCTGATGCGGGACGGCGCTCGTGCCTGCACCGACTGTGACGCGGCGGCGGTGCTAGTCCCGGCACTCGAACTCGGCCAAGGACACGGATAGCAGAGCGACTGCCGCTACCCTATGCCTGCTATGGAGATCCCGGAACCCACCGGCCCGCCATACCTCGACCCCGACCGAGGGGACCCAGAGCGGCCGGTCTGCGGAATCTGCCCCGCCACGCAATACCCACGAGAGCAGTTCGTCGTCTACAGCAGGCCCTCCTGGGAGTGCCCCTTCAACCCGGTGAACGGGCACCGCTACACCCTCGACGAGGGAGTTCCGGCCTGCGTGCACCCGGACAAGATCAACCTGGAGCCCGACAGGATCGCCCCGCCTCCGAAACAGCCGGAACGAGAGGGGCCACCGGCCCGCCCCCGGGGTTCGCAGGCTTTCTGGAGTGCTCGCCTCACGCGCTGGCGAGGCCGATCATGAAGCGCCGCTCCGCCAGGACGCACCGAGTTCGGCAAGATGCCGGCGAAGTGCGCCGCGCTGCTCCTCAAGGTCCTGCGAGGCGGGAGACAGGAGATAGACGTTGTCTCGGTAGGGACGAAAGCCCAGACTCTCCCACCCTCTGGCGATCCTGGAGTTCACGCGGTCCCATTCAGACCTGTCCGTCAGCCGTCGGCTGCTGAGGTCGGTGATGCCGGGCGAACAGGTGATGGCCCGGCAGCCGGCCATGAGCCGGTGATCGCCTCACAAGCGAGTACGGCCGCCAGGCCGTGCCCGCGCCATGGGGGATCCAGCGTCACTCGATCCATGACGAGCAGCGCTGAGCCGACGTATTCCAGTCGTTCGCTGACTTCGTCGGTGAAGAAGCCCGTTTCGGGATCGAGGAGTACCTGGGCGGTCTCGTACAGCTCCTCCGATTCCTCCTCCATGGCCCAGAACGCGTTGCGGCCTCGGTCGAGGTGCACCCGGTAGAACGTCATGGACCCGACGGCAACGTCCTCGACCGTGCACGAGGGGCCGTCGGGGGCCACGCAACCGCTGGGTCTGACCGGCTCGTGCCCTGCGCCGGGGGTGCGTCGGCGGTGCAGGATGGCCGCGTTCCAGCGCTCCAGCGTGTCAGCCTGCGGGAGAGTTCGTCGTCGCAGGAGATGCGCAGGCGCAGCTCTGAGGGATCGCCGGGCAGCGGGAAGGGCTCGATCACTGCGGCAGGGTAATGAGCCATCCGCGCGTTCGTAGACGACAGAGCCCCCGGATTCCAGCCTGTGGAATTCGGGGGCTCTGTGTCGTGAAGAGGGGTGGAGTGCGGGTCAGCTCTCGGTGGAGTCGTCGGTGGGGCTGTCCGTGCGGCTGCGGCGTGCCAGGGCAAGGGCGCCTCCGCCTGCTGCGATCAGCGCTGCCGCGCCCCCGATCAGCCACGGTGTGGCGTCAGCTCCGGTGTGGGCGAGGGAGCCCGTCGGCGCCTTCGGTGTGGAGTCGCCGACCGAGGTCGCGGCCAGGGTGGAGGAGTCGGGATCCGGTGTGTCGCTGCCCGACGGGGACGGCGTGGCCCCGCCGGTACCGCTGCTCGGCTTGCCCGGGGTGGACGGGGTGGGGGTGGGCTTGTGCGTCGGCTTGTCCGAGGGGTCGGGCTTCGGGTCGGTCGCGGTCTTGGCGTTGGTGACGGTCACGGTCACCGGGGCGCCGGGGCCCGCGGTGAACGTCTTGGTCGGCTTGTAGAGGTCGTAGCCGGCGGGGGCCTTGATCTCCTTGACCCAGAACTGCGCCTTCCGGCTCGACACCGGCAGCTCTCCGGAGGCTGTGCCCTCGGAGCCGGTGGTGAGAGTGAGCAGCGACTTGTCGCCGGAACCGATGTTCACGGTCGCGCCGGGCAGGAGCTTGCCGGTCTTGTCGTCCTTGGCCTGTAGAAGGACCTTGGCGGCCTTGAACGGGTCGGTGATGGTCAGCCGTGTGGTCGCGCCCGGGGTGACGATGACGTCCTGGTCGGTGACGACCTCGTGGAGCGGGCTGCCGGAAGCCGTCTCCTTGAGCCGGTAGACCCCGGGGGTGAGGTTGGGGAAGGTCAGCTTCCCCTGTGCGTCGGTCTTCCCGCGTCCGGCTTCCTGGCCGGTGGAGTTGAGCAGCAGGAACGCGGCGTCGGGGAGGACATCCCCGGCCGCGTCCTTTGCGGTGATCTCGACGCTGCCCGCGTCCGGGGCCGGCGTTTCGGCGGTGGCGGCAGAGGCCGAGGGGGTCGGTTCGGAGGGCTGGGCGCTCGCGGCCGGTGCCCAGGTGAGGGTGCCGGCCGCCGCGACGGCTACGGCGGCGGATCGGACGAGACGTGCGTGCACGAGGAAGAGGGCTCCTTGATCAGTTGGGGGAAGGTCAGCGAGTGCGGCCGGCGGCGTGCGTCGCGGGTGGCAGAGCGGGCGTCGGATAACTGGGGGCTGCTTGGCCGCAGTTGGTGCGACGTAGAGGTGACGGCGGGTGAAGAAGGGGATGTCCTTGACGGCTCGGTGCAGTGGCTCGCTTGAGACCAGCGAGGCGGTGAAGGCTGCGGCGAGTGTGGTGGGCGCGCCGAGGGAGAAGCGGACCTGTCAGAGCGGCTCGCGCGAGTATCCGGCCCGGGCCCGCCAGCCGTCCGAACCGGTGGTGGCGTACCGGTGTCGCACGGCGCCCTCGCCCTCCGGTGCGTGGAAGGTCTGCGTGCCGTCCGTTTTGATGCTGTGGCTCCAGCCGCGGGCGAGGAGCGGCGTGTACACCTCGTGCGGGGCCGTCGCGTCCTCGAACAGGCGGTCCTGGTCGCTGTGGCGGTCTTCGAGGTAGAGGTCGAGCAGCTCGGCGTGGACGTCGTGCAGGAGTTCGGCGGGGGTGGTGGCGTCCAAGGTGATGCGCCAGGCCGTCTCGCCGAATGGGGCGCGGTTCGCACCGATGGTCCATGTGCCCTTCCCTCACGTGTCGGGTTCGGGGAGGAGGCGGATCCACAGCCGAAGGCACGGGCTGGTGGCGTAGGCCGCTCCTTCGTCGGGCTGGTGCAGCGTCCAGTCCTGGTCGAACGGGAAGGGCCAGATCGTCTGAAGGTCCATGGGGCCGGGACCGGCGAGGTGGCGTGGGAGAACCCTCACGGTCTGGGCAGGGTCGAGGTCCTTGAAGGGGTCGGGGAGCGGGTCGGGCAACACAGGGAGAGGCTCCTGCCGGGAAGGTTGCGCGGAACTGCGGTGCGCGGGGATCGGTACGAGGGCTCAGCGGGTGCGGGCCCCGGAGGGAGTGGCCGACGGGACGGGAGTGCTGCGCGGTGTACGGCCGGCCTTGCGCCTCGACGCGGACGCGGTCCAGGCGCCGGGGAACCAGACGGCGGTGTACTGCTCGATGGCGTCGCGCAGCCCGGTGGTGACGGCCCCGTCCCACGGGGGTCGGCCGGGGCGGTGGTGCTTGCCGAAGGTGCCGTACTGCTTGGTGTTCGGCCGGGTGTTGGTGGCTTCGTCGCGGCGGTGGAAAGTTCCGTGATCTACGAAACTGAGCGCCACCACGTCGATCTCGCCGCGGTCCGGGTGGACGACCGCCAGGCGCAGCCCTCCGTAGGTGTCCGTGTGGATGGTGCCGGTGAAATCGATCCGCAGCCGCAGCGGAGCTTCCGGGACGGGGGCGGCGAAGTAGGTGTTGCCCACAACGGTGCTGTCGTGGAAGGGGAGGCACAGCTCGGCGAAGAACTCGGCGGCTTGCAGGGGCAAGAGGGGTCTCCGGTCGGGGTCGGGCTGGTCCTATCGGCGGGGGCCGGGCAGGGCCGGTCGGCTGGTGGTGCTCCAGCGCGGGACGCTGGCCGCGGGAAGCGTGGCCGGGCGGCGGGACGCGACGGCCCGCTGCACATCGAGCGGGGTGGGGGCCGGCGGTCCGGGCGGAAGGATCGGGGTGAGCTGGGCCATGCCCTTGATGTAGCTGAAGGTCTCCTCGCGCCAGCGGGGCAACGGGGCCGGGTCGGCGACGCACTGGGTGACGGCGGTGAGCAGGTCGACGGGGGTGTCGGTGCTGGCCGTGGCGTACCAGACGGGCCGGTCGATGGAGTTGCCCGCCCACAGCTGCCAGCGGGCGTCCCGCGTGGTCAGTTCGGCATCCGGGTCGAGATCGCCGGTGGTGAACTCCAGGCCGGCGAGCCCGTCCGGGGCCTGGATGGCGAAGACGCCCCAGCGCGGGCGGTCGATCTCCCAACCCTGTTTCAGCAGGGGTACGACCGCGAGGAAGGGATCGTGCTCGTCAGTCCCGGAGACCGGCCGGGCGAGGTAGGTGTCCGGCCCCTGCTGGTACGCCGTGGCGAGGACGGTGGTGAACGCCTGGACGAACTCGGTCGGGACGCGGTCGTTGAAACAGACGCCCCAGGTCGGTGGCCCGAACGGATCGCGGTAGGCGTTGATGCGCCAGAGCCCGTCGTCCTCGCCCTCGGGGAGGTAGCCCAGGCGGATCTTGCGGTCGGGGGCGTTGACGTAGGCGTTGCCGAGGTCGTCGTGATGGAGGTCCCAGCCGAGGTCGATGAGCGGGGCGAGAGCTGGATCGCCGATTCCGGTGGTAGAGGCGAGGTGGCGCGGAGAGACGAAGACGTCTCCGTCAATCGTGCGCAGGTCGTCGTGAGAGGTCACAGATTCCTGAGTGGTGAAGGCGGGTCAGGCAGCGAGCGCCAGGGCGTCTTGGAGGGCATCGCTGGAGCCGGTGTAGTGCAGCGTTCGCAGGCCCAAGCGGGCGGCGGCCTGGCAGTTGTCGGCGCGGTCGTCAACGAACAGGACGCGTCGTGGATCGCGAACTCTGGTGGCTCGCAGGGCGTGGTGGTAGGCGGCCGGGTCTGGCTTGCACACCTCAAGTCGGGCTGAGTACAGAGCGTGGGTCATCAGGCGTCGCCACCCGTGGGTGTCGAGCACGGTACTGAGATGGGCGGGTGCGTTGGACAGCAGCACCATTCGCAGTGGAGTGGCGTGGGCGCGGCGTAGGACGGCCAGGACGCTCTCGTCGGTCTCGGTCCACATGGCGGTGTCCGCGGCGAGGAGTTCGCGCAGCAGGCGGGAGCCGGGGTGGGCACCAAGGACGCGCGCCCAGTACGCCAGGTCGCTGAGCTGGCCGGCGTCGTAGAGGTCGCGGGCGTTCCAGAAAGCTCGTTGGAAGCCTGCGAGATCGTCTTCGGGCCAGGAGGCGGTGCGGGCCAGTCGAAGCCAGTGGGCGCGGGTGGGCTGGAGGCCGATGACGCCGTTGTAGTCGAGGATGACGGCGTCGAGGCCGGTGGTGGTGTCGGTTCTCAAGGGGTTTGCTTCTCCAGGGCTTTGTGGGCGAGGGCGGCTACGGTGGCTGCGAGCAGGGCGGGCAGCAGCAGTGCCGTGGGGAGGGTGGTGATGCTGGCGATGGCGCCGATGAGGGCGGGTCCGGCGAGCAGGCCCAGGTAGCCGGTGACGGCGACGGTGGCTACGGCGCTCGGGCCGTCGGCTCCGGCGGCGCTGATCAGGCTGGGAACGGTGGTGGACAGGCCGAGTCCGAAGAGTGCCCAGCCGGCCAGGGCCACGGAGGTGTTGGAGGCGAGGACGCCGGTGGTGAGCCCGGCCGCCGCGAGAACGGCGCCGGCCCGCACTACGGCAGCGGGTCCGAAGGTTGCGGTGAGCCGGTCGCCGGTCAGGCGTCCGGTGGCCATGGCCGCGCTGTAGGCGGCGAAGGCGGCTGCGCTCACCGCAGCGGAAGCGTCCAGGCTGTGCAGATGGACGGCCGACCAGTCGGCGGCTGCTCCTTCTCCCAGCAGGGTGGCCGCAGCCAGCGCTCCCAGCAGCCACAGCTTGGCGGGCGGCCGAGAGGCTCTGGGCTCGTCCTGATCGGCGGTGGCCGACGGCTGGTCGGTACCCGTCAGCTTCCGGGTCACCGGGGCGGCGGTCAGCGTGGCTGCGGCAAGGAGCAGGCCGGTCGTCAGAAACAGGGTGCGGTGCGTGGTGTGGGCGGTGGCCGCAGCCAGAGCGGCACCGGCCAGGGCGCCGAGGGAGTAGGCGGCGTGCAGGGACGACATGATGGGCCTGCCTGAGGCGTTCTGGCAGCGCACCGCCGCGGAGTTGACGGCGACGTCCAGCACGCCATGCGCGATGCCGAAGGCGAGCGCGGCCATGAACAGCGAGGGGAGGCTGCCGCAGCGGCCGAGAAGGGCGAGGCAGCCAGCGAGGCTGGCCGCGCCCCAGGTGAGCAGAGCGGGAAGGCGTTCGGGCCGGGCGAGTCGTCCTCCGGCCTGCAGGCCGGCCACCATGCCGAGCGCGGCGGCCAGCAGGACCAGGGACAGTTGCCCGGTGCTCAGGTGGGCAGCCTGCTGAACGGCCGGCATCCGGGCGCCCCAGACTGCCATGATCACCCCGAGGCCGAGGAAGTAGCCGGCTAGCAGACCGCGGCTGCGGCGCACGGACATAACGGCCTGGCTCATGCGTTGGGCCCGATGCGGGCGCTCTGGCTCACGGCGCGGGGAGAGATCTTGAGGCCGAGGGTGCGAACGGCCTGTTCAGCGCGGGAGTGGGCGAGGTCTGCCGTGGGCGCCGTGGTGATCGCGTAGCCGATGCGTGCGGTGAACATGTCGCCGCCCTCGGCGGGCAGTATGAGCTCGTCGCCCGGGTGGTGCTGGAAGTGGACGCGTTCCAGCCACGGCGGGTGGGGGCCGTCGAGGTGGAGGCTGGTGAGGGTGCCCGAGGTGTCGGGGTAGATCAGGCGGATCGCGGCGGCAGAGGCTCTGGTTGGGGTGAGGTCGGGTGCGCGGTCGCAGGCGATGTCGGCTGCCGCGCGGGGCAGGTCGATGCCGGTGGCGAGGCGGACCAGGTGGCCGATCATGTCCCCTCCGAGTCGGCCGTTGACCTCGACGAGCCGGGGCTGTCCGCCGACAAGGCGCATCTCGACGTGGCTGACACCGTCGGTGATCCCCAGGGCGCGAATCGCGGCCCGCGCGGCGGGGGCGACCTCGGTAAGGAGTGGGTCTGCGGCGTCGACGGAGTGTGCCAGTTCCTCGAAGTACGGCGGGTCGCTGACGGTCTTGCGGGTGACGGCGACGACGGTGGTCTCGCCCCGATAGGTGACGCACTCGACCGAGACTTCGGGTCCGTCGAGGTATTCCTCGACCAGAATGTCGGTGCTCTCCAGGCCCAGGCCGGCGGCCCGAGCGGCGAACGGATAGGCGGCCGTGAGCTGGTCGGGGGTGTCGACGCGGATCACGCCGATGCTGGCGGCGTGGGCGGCCGGCTTCAGGACGACCGGGTAGCCGATCCGATCAGCAGCCCTCTGCGCCTCCTGAAGGGTGCGCACGCTCACGGATGAGGCCGACGGAACTCTGTGGCGGGCGAACAGGCTCCTCGCGGTTGCCTTGTTGCGGCATGCCTGCATCGCCTCCGGGGCGGTGGTCGGCAGGCCGAGCTGGCGTGCGAGGCGGGCAACGGGGACGAGATACCACTCGGTCCAGGTGAATACCCCGATGACATCGTGGCGTTCGGCCAGGGCTCGGCCTGCGGCCGACAACGCCGCCTGGTCGGTCGGGTCGGGCACGACCACGCAGTCCCGGATATAGGGCACCTCCCACGACGGCTCCTCGCTGGTAATGAGGACGACGTCGTAGACGGCAGCGACGCTTTCGAGGCAGTAGCCCCGGTACGCCTCGGCTTCCTTGTCGGCGGCGGACACGACCAGGACGACAGGACGGTCGGACAAGAACGAACTCCTCAATGATCAAATATGGGGGCAGGGGGGAGGTGAGCTTCACGGGCTGCGCCGGCGGCGGACCTCAATCACGGACGCCCACTCCGGATGGACGGCGAGCAGCCGCCTGGCATACAGAGCCGTGTAGTTGTTGTTCAGGCCCTTCACCCCGTCCGGCTGGCGCCGGCGCAGGGCCTCGAAGAGTGCCTTCATCCCGACCGGCCCGGCTCCGGCGGCGAGGCGTTCCTCGACGAGCCGTTCCAGGGCTCGGTAGCTCCACGGTGTTGGGCGTCGAAGTCGCGGAACTGGTCGGTGATCGTGGGGCTGTCCGGGCAACGGGAGGCCAAGGCCGGGCAGTCCGTCCTGCCGAGTGGGGGCAGGAACGCAACGGTTCTTTTCGGGGCGGGGCTCAGGCGGGCATGCTGTGCAGGGTGCGCAGCCGGGTGAAGGCGGCGAAGAGGCCGAGGGCTTGCAGGAGGGCGGCGGCGGTGATGGCGTGCCCGATCAGGTCGGGCGGGAGCGCTGCGACGAGCAGTCCGGCGGCGGGGAAGGGCGCCAGGAGCAGCAGGATCGTCAGGCTCAGGGTGCTGGCGAATACCTCGCGCGGGATGAGGTGGGAGCGCAGGGAGCGCAGGACGACGGTGAGGCCGCCCTCGCCGGCCATCAGGACGGCGATCAGCAGGACGTATCCGCGATAGGTGTGGGCCTGGGCGATGGCGAGGGTTGCTCCGGCTGCGATGACGGCGGCCGTGGCGCCGACGGGCCACAGCCCCCATCGGTCGATTGCGCGGCGGGCGCCGGCGATGGCGAGCAGGGAGGCGACGGCTGCGGCAGACCAGATGAGTCCGGCATCGGCGCTGGAGCGGCCCAGTTCGGTGACCACGATGACCGGCATGGCCGCCTGGAGCAGGGCGATGGCTGTATTGGAGACGATCAGGCCGCCGACCAGCCAGGCCAGGGCGGGTAGGGCGCGTAGAGTGCCCCAGCCGGCCCGTACACCGCTCTGGCCTTCTGGGGAACCGCTTGGCGCGGTCGGCTGGGGCGGGACGAGGGCGGCGGCGAGCAGAGAGAGAGCGGCGAGGGCGCTGAGCATGACGGCGGGTCCGCCGTGCGTCAGCAGCAGGCCGGCGGCCAGGGGGCCGGCGAGCATGGCGGTCTGGTCGATGCCCAGCAGAACGGACTGGACCCTGTGCGTCCGGGCTCCGGCTGTCCGGCTCGCCTCGCTGCCGGCGGTCTCCGCCGCGATGAAGCTGCACTCGGTGAGGAAGCCGGTCAGCGGGGCGAGCGCCATCACCGTCACCGCCGCCGGCACCCCTGTACCGGGGACGGCCAGCAGCAGGGCCGCCATGAGCGCGGCCAGGGTGCGTGCGAGGCACGCCATGCGGAAGACGCGGACGGTTCCGTGGCAGTCGACGAAGGTGCCAGCCATCGTGAACGCCACCAGGCGGGGCAGCCACTCCAGTGCGAACGCGAGTCCCGTCAGCGTGGCCGACCTTGTCGTCGCGGCCACGCTGAGCGGAATGCCGTAGGTGGCCACCGCGGACGCTGCGCCGTCGGCCGAGCGGGGCAGGTAGACGTCGCGGAAAAGGAAGGAACGGCGGACGGGCCGGCCTCTGTCTGCCCTCACGCGGCTAGCTCGTCTTCTACGCCTTGGACCAGCTGCGGGTTAGCGTGCAGCCACTGGTGAAGTAGGCCGCGCGGCGTGGCAAGGTCCTCGTCGGCCTCGGCACCTGCCAGGGGAGCACTTCCGGATCCCTCAGTAACGCCCTGCGAAGCCACAGCAAGTGGGACGGTGAGGAGAGAGAGGGTGTGCCGGACACGACTGGTGAAGTTGCAGACCGGCGCCGGAACGCAATGGTGGCGAGCCCAGCGCGCCATTGCGTCGTACACGTCGGCCAGGTCGGATCCGGACGCCGTCAGGCAAAGGCCGGCACCGGGCCGGTGGTGGATCAGCCCCAGAGCTCGGGCCTGCTCGACGGCCTGACGCAGCTGCGGGACAGGGAGGTTGGCGAGGGTGCCGGTCAGTCCGCGCGGCGGGATGGGGCCGTTGTCGTCGATCTCGGTGACCAGGCGGATCAGGGCCGGCGTGGACAGCACCGTGCAGGCGTGCCGGACTCCGGTCTGGGTGAGGGTGGTCATCGGCGCGGGCCTCCGGTCGGAAGTGCCGCCAGTGGGCGGGTGGGGGTGGCGTGGGAGAACAGGGCGTTGCGCTGCCAGGACGGTGGCGCGGTCTGGCCGGTCCTGTGGGGTGCGGGCGTGGTCGTCGGGGCTGGCATCCGCGGCGGGTTGCTGAGCCACATCCGCTGATCGGGCGCGGTCTTGGGATGACCCCAGACCGGGTGCTGCGCGGCCTGTGCGAGGGGCTGTCCGGCAGACCATGCGGACAGTGCGCCCAGGACGGGCCCGAGACCATCACCGGCAATGGACAGGCGGTAGGGGTGCCCGGTACCGGCGGTTTCGACGAGACCGTCCTCGACGAGCTGCCGAAGCGGCGGGTACACGTTGGTCCAGTCGCTGCCGGGCATGACCTTCTGGGCCAGAGCCCGGCCGCTGGCCTCGCCCCGGATCTTGAGCGCCCACAGGATCGCGGCGGCGTGTCGCCGGGTCAGGAGGGTGAGGCTGTCCTCGACCTGCTCGATCACGGGAAGCGGCCTCTCCGGTTTCTCCAGGTACTGCTCGGCCCAGGCGACGATCAGCGGCAGGACCGGCAGCAGCGTGGTGGCGCGGTCGGTGTGGCCGTAGGTGACATGCCGTGGGGTGTGCTCGGTGCGCTGGACGAGACCGGCGTCGCACAGGGACTGCAGCTTGGGGTGGAGCTGGCCGTTTTGCAGCCAGGAGACCTTGGCCGCGATCTCGCTGTACCGCAGCGGCGAGCCGGAGAGGGCCAGCAGGATCCGCACGTTCCAGCGCGGAGTGATCATGGCGAGCGCCTCGGTGACTCGGGCAATGTCGGCATCGGTATCGGGAGGCAGACCGGTGAGGGCCAAGGGGAGCAACTCCTGGGTGAGTGACGGGTGACCCCGGCGGGTCAGCGGCTCGGTGCGGCGCTTGTGACCGGGGCGGGGAGTGTGGGCACCACGGCGGGCGCGGCAGCGGAGGATGGCTCGGGCGACTCAACGCGCCCCAGGCTCTGCAGAACAGCCGAAGCCGAGCTGGCCTGGGCGTCCCGTACGGCGACCGCCTCGGCGAGGCGGCGGGCGCAGTCGAGAAGGTGTGAGGCCTCGTGTGTGCCGATCTGGCGCTCGGGTTGGACAAGTTGGGCGAGTCGGGCGCGGTGGACGGTGATGCTGCGCTCGGCGAAGGCGAGCGTGTCATGCATGCCGAGGAGGGCGGAGAGCATGCCGGGCGGGCGGTCCTGGGCGTGGGATTCAAGGGCGGCGAGCGGGGCGCCGTAGAGGTCCTCGATCCGTCCGGCTATTTCGGTGGACGTCGGGTGGGGCAATCAGGGGGCTTTCACGGTCGGTGGGTCCGGGCCGCCCCAGCACTCTTGGGTACCGGGGCGGCCACGGCCGGGGGCAGGGCGGTGGCGAGCCGCTGCGTGGTACGGGCGGGCCGGGCACGCTGGCCAGGTGGGGGCATGGTGCGCAGCAGGTCATCGAGCGCGGCGCGGTAGCCGTCGCGGGCATCGAGCGCCGCCTCCAGCCACTGCGCGTCCATCCGCAGGTCCTCAGCGGACAGCTCGTCCATGTCGCGGTCGGCGGCCATCGCCTCGTGCACGCGGTCGCGGACCTGTGCAACCTGTTCTTCGGCCAGGGCGAGGAAGGAGCGCAGCTCCAGCGCGCGGAACAACGCTGGGGAAGCCTCGGGACGGACGGCTTGCGTGTACAGGTCGGGGACCGGGGCGCCGAAGACGCGGTTCAGCCGGTCGTCCGAGGAGCTGAGTTTGAGCTGGGCACTCACCGCGACAGGCTCCTTCCCGGCTGAGACGCTGGCCGGGGCGGAGCGCTGGTCGGTACTGCCGGGCCCCGGCGCCCGCGGACCCGGGCCAGCCGCTCGGTGGCAAGGTTCTGCTTACCCGTAGCGTTCGGGTCGAGAAGCCAGCGAACGACCATGGCCCGCCCGTCGCGGGCGGTGACGGCCGCGTTGACGCGGTGCGCCAACGCCATCGTCGGATCGTCGACCTCGCTGGGCTGGGTATCCAGCGAGGCGAGGAGGGCGTCTTCCGCACGTTCGAGTGCTGCCTGCGATTCGAGGAGAAGGCCGTGCCACTTGACCAGACCGGTGGCGTCGGCATTGGCGGTCGGCGCTGCGGCAACGGCGGCCTTCAACTGGTCCATATTCATTCCGAATCGGGCTTCGACCTGTTCGGTGAGCACGCCTACGACATCGTCTATCGCATCGAGTGGGATGTCGGACATGGAGAACTCCTCTCTGGAGGGCAGGGTTGCTGCGAGTGAGAAGGGCTAATTGCTTTGTGATGGAGGCGAGTTGCTGCCAGTTGCTTCTCAGTCCAGGCGCATGCGGGTATCGCGGCAGACGTAGGTTCCGGGCACCCAGCCCTTCACTTCGCTGGTGATGTCCTTGATGTAATGCCAGTTGCCGCTGGCCTTGTGGACGGTGAACTTGCGGCCGAGGTAAAGGACACGCCGACACTGGCGGACTTGGCCGAAGCCGTGGAGCGGATGGTCATGGCCTTGGCTCCGATGACCCACGACCCCAGGTCGTTGCAGCAGTGGGCGGTTAGGTCGCCCGTCGGCGCGGCTGCCGGAGCAGCCGTGGCGGTGGCCGCCGGCGCCATCGGCAGGGCAAGTGCGCTGAGTATTACGGCGGATACGGCAATTCGGGTTGCGCGCATGCGGAAGTACCCTCCGTTCGGGTAGGGGGATGCTGGAGCACCGATGCGGGGTTGTCCCGGCGGCCGTATAAGAGTCCGGAGAATCGCCGGTTTGGCCAACCGGCGATCGTCGGCTATGTTGCGCCTCGCCGGCCGGGATTGAGGCTCAGCGTGAACGGCCCGGCGGGTGGGAAGCGGCCGTCTTCGGCACGGCGGCCGGCCGGGAACGGGAGGGCTTCGGGCGGACAGGCGGGAGCGGTCTTTCCGTGCCGCGTAGACGGTCATGGCACCACGTCAGGGCTTCTTCGGCCGTTTCAAAGCCGCCCTCGCGCAGAGTGTGCGTCCCTGCCTTGATAGCAACCTCCTCGATCACGACGCGGAACGGAGACGAAGCGTGCTCGTCGAGGGCTCGCAGTGCCGCCAGGGTGACCCAGTCCTCCGGGTCGTCCTGGGTGTAGGACCAGCCGAGTGCGTGGTGATCGCCGTCCCCCATGAGCCGTCGCTCCAGAGCCCGCGTCGCCTCGTCCGCTGGCGCAGTGCGCAGCTCGGGGGCGAGTCCGATGGAATCCGGCGGGCAGCCGCGGTGGATCAGCCAGGACTGCGCCATCGCTGGCAGCGGCAGTGGCGCATGTTCGAAGCGGAACGTCCGCTTCTCCTGGTCCCGTTGCAGGTAGAGGGCGATGTAGTGGGGGACGCCAGGGTGGTCGTAGGTGGCCGTTGTGTCGTACAGGACGTAAAAGCTGCGGACGCCATCGGCGCTGTGGTGTTCGGCGAGCGGGACGAGCATGTCGTCGCTCACGCCGATCTGGTCGAAGAACGCGTCGTTGGTCTTCTCGTCGGCGTCAAGGCCGTCCAGCCGGAAGTCCAGTTCGGGGAGCCGATTCAGGCCGGCGGATGGGGTCGGTTCGGGGGAAGACATTGAGTCTCTCGATGGGGATTGGGTGCAGGTCAGCGCCGTTGTGCGGGGGTGGATGGCCACGCTCCGGGCCTCGTCGCCGGTTTCGGCACCTCGGTCGGCTTAGGGCGGCGGTTGGCGGCCAGTGCAGCTCGGCCGGCGTCGGTCACGCTGACTGGCTGGCCCGCGTGGACAGGGTGGCTGGTGTCGCGGGCGACGAGACCGGCGGACTGGAGCCGCTGCAGCTCGGCGTAGGGGATACGGGTTCCGGACGCGGTAGTCACCGACAGTCGACCGGTCAGGAGGTGCTCGTAGAGCTTGGCGCCGCCGGTGATGGCCAGTAGCGCCGCCTGGTCGTGCGCGGTGATCTGCTGTTCCCCCGGACTCGGGGTCGATCGGGCGGCGGCCTCGATCGGCTGCAGCACGTCGAGCACCCTCTGCGCGGCGGTGTCCCGGGCGCTGGCAGCCTCCTCCAGCTGGTCCACGGCGCGGTCTATCCGTTCGAGCAAAGCGGCATCGACCAGGAACTCCCCCGAGGACAGTCGGTGCAGGAGGGTGCGGTAGAAGGTCACGCCGGTCTCGGCATGGGCCAGCTCGCGGTGCCGGTCGGCCAGCTCGGCGTGCGGTTCCTTAAGGGCGCCGCGGTCGCGGTGGGCCCACAGGGTGTCGATACTCTGACCGATCACCGCTTCGATACGCAGGTCGAGCTGGGATACAGCGCGCCGGGCAGATCTCGGTGCGGTATCTGGGGGCATAGGCAGCTCCTTGAGATCAGCGGGTGTGAAGCTGTGAAGGGCTTTGCGCGGGGTGGGGCAGGCCCGGCGTCGCGGACGGCAGGGGTCCTGGCCTGGGTACGGGGCCGCGGGTGGTGAGCTGCGGGGAGCGGGAGCGTGCCGCGTGTGTGCGGGCGCTCAGCGGCCGACGGGTCATCCCCAGGCGGCGGCCGACCTCGTCGTAGACGTCGTTGCCCGCACGCGGCCGTACTGCGACGACATGGATCTCCCGCCTGTGCGTGGAGGCCTCTGGTGCCGCTCGGACGCCGTAGACGACGCGCCAGTCCTTGCGGGAATCTACGAACAGCTTGCGGTAGCCCTCCAAGTCGCCTGTGAGGCGGAGCCCGAAGCGCTGCGCGTTCACGACTTCCTGCAAGTAGGCGAGGGTGAGGTCGCGGACATCGCTGGGAGCCTGAAGGAGATCGGTCAGGGCACGGGGATCGAAGCTCAGGCCGAACGCCGGCCGCTGCTCTCCCGCATTCATGCCGTCAGCTCGTCCGGCCCGGCAGCCTCCGGCGTGGTCGCCTTCTCCGTACGCACTGACGGGGGCGGCCCAGGCAGGAGGCGGTGCGCAGGCCGTTCGGGAGAAGTCATGCAGGCCGACAGCGGACCACCCGGCGCGCGGATCGCTGCGATGGCATGGGTGAGGAAGTCCCGATGCCATACGAACAGGCCGCTCAATCCAGCCTCAGGATCCTTGTGCTGCTGGTAGGCGAGCCACAAGGCGTGGAGCCAGGCGACGACATCGTCGTGCTCCTGCCACTGCAGGCACCAGGGCGCCGCCGTGGTGACCTCAGCCCCGTAGACCGGCATGAGCCAGTCGTCGACCCAGTCCGACAGGGCGTCGAGTTCGTCTTCGTACGCTTCGCCGTCCAGTTCCAGAATCGGCTGCGGCTCCGGCTGAACCACCGTTGGTGGTTTACCGAAACCGGGCATGCCGAAGGCAGCGAACGGAGAGGGCGACGAAGCCGGTGCCGGGGCTGAGGCGAGGTGGTCGAGCTGCTTGGCCTGCACGGCGGACTGCTCCATCAGTCTGCGCACACTGGCCTCGATCCCTTCGAGGTGGGGTCCAGGGATGCGAATGGGATCCAACTCGCCCTTGTCGGGCGGTGTTACGGACTCGGACATGGGTAGACAGGGCCTCCTTGAAGCCATTGCCGACGGGGGAATGCGGCACCAGCGGGCCAGGCCGCCTGGCGGGCTCTGGGATGTCAGGCGGTCAGAGTGACGTCGTCCTGGGTGAGGGTCTGGCAAGCGGTCTCGGCGAGCCGGTCGGCCGCGATGGACGCGTACTGCTCGGTCTTCTCCACGCCGATGAAATCGCGGCCCTCCAGGAGGGCTGCGACGCCGGTGGAGCCGGAGCCTGCGCAGAAGTCGAGCACCGTGCCGCCTTCGGGGCTGATCTTGACCAGCTCGCGCATCACCTCGACGGGCTTCTGCGTGATGTGCTGCCGCGCCTTCCCTGACGGTTGCGAGGCGGAGTACAGGCCGGGCAGGTAGACGGGGTTACGGGAGCCGTCGATCGCGCCCTTCGACGCCCAGACGACGAATTCACAGTTCTGAGTGAAGCGCCCCTTTTGAGGTCTGGCCTGCGGCTTGTGCCAGGCCAGCACACCGCGCCACAGCCAGCCGGCTGCCTGGATCGCGTCCGTCGTGATGGGGAGCTGGCGCCAGTCGGTGAACAGCAGCGCGGTGCCGCCGCTCTTCGTGAGCCGGTGGGCCTCGGTCATGATCTGCGTCAACCAGAAGCCGTAGCTGCGCTGGTCCATGTTCTCGCCGGTGAAGTCCGGCAGGGCGTGCTTGGCGTCGGTAGAGGTGTACTTCTGCTTCGCGCTGCGGGAGGTGCGTTCCTTCCCCGTGCGGCCACCGCTGTTGTACGGCGGGTCGGTGATCACGGAGTCGACGCAGTCGTCCGGCAGCGTGGAGAGAACGCGCAGGGCATCGCCCTGATGGAGGGAAAAAGGCAAAGAGGTACCCCGATTCGGGAGTGAGGGATTGAGAGAGCAGCCCTCGCACAAGGGAATTCACGCAGGCCGGAAATCGGGCATGGGGAAACCCGTGGCCACGGCCCGGGGACGGCGAGGGCGGTTCAAAAACTGTAGATGCGAATCGGCCGACGACCAAGAAGTGCCCGCCAGGGGGGCCGGATTCCGGCACCTCACGCCGGCTTTTTGGTCAACCGCCAATCTGGGCCTACTGTTTTTGAACCGGCGCACACCGCCGCTGGCTCACTCCCCCTCTGCCCCGTGGAGGCTTCCTGTGCCCCGGCACACCTAGCTCACTTCCAGGCCGTCTACGGCGAGCGGCTACTCGCCTGCGCCAGCCACCCTCCCGATTCGCCCACCCCGGCCGCCGCAGTCCCTTTCCACCACGACCCGCGCACGCGGCATGCCGGACACCGCATCCGAAGGACCCCTGCATGACGTCTCGTTACCCGCCCCTGCCCGAAATCAGTGACCTGCGAGCGGGCCGCACCGGTTGAAGGGGCTCGCCGCCGGGATCGGCGTCGTCTTCCTCTCTCCCCTTCTCCTCGGCGGCACCGCCATGATGATGGCCACCTCCAGCGAAGCCGCCCAAACCGCCGCCTCACCGCTTGACTGCGTGTCCGACGTGGACACGAGCAAGATCACCGAGCAGGTCACCAAGATCCTCGACGGCGCGGACGCCTCCAAGGTGCACATCAAGGACCTGGACCGGCCCGGCGAACAGATCCCGAACGCGCAGACCATCGTCGCCACTGGCATCAGCCTCGACGTCCCCAAGCGCGGGCAGGTCATCGCGCTGGCCACCGCCCTGCAGGAGAGCCGGCTGCGCAACCTCGGCAGCGGCGACCGCGATTCTCTTGGCCTGTTCCAGCAGCGGCCCAGCCAGGGGTGGGGCACCGCCGAGCAGATCCAAGACCCCGTCTACGCCTCCGAACAGTTTTATAAGGCGCTACTCAAAGTCGACGGCTGGCAGCAGCTGACCGTCACTCAAGCCGCGCAGGCTGTACAGAAGTCCGGCTACCCGACCGCCTACGCCAAGTGGGAACCGCTGGCGACCGCGCTGCAAAAGGCGATCGCCGCCACCTTCCCCGACACCGGGAACAAGGACACAGGCAAGGACGACGAGAAGCCGGCCACCACGACCGGATGCGATACCGCCGACGGCTCGTCCTTCGGGCCGATCCCCGAGGGCGCCGTCCCGAAGGGATACAAGATCCCCAACGGCACGGATCCGCGGGCCCGGAAGGCGATCGTCTGGGCGATGCAGCAGCTTGGGACGATGTACCAGTGGGGTGGGTCCTGCACCAACCCCCACGGTCCCGACGCCATGGCCCGCTGTGACTGCAGCTCACTGATGCAACAGGCATACATGCACGCCGGCATCACCCTCACCCGCACCACGTACACACAGGTCGGCGAGGGCAAGGCCATCTCGCCCAAGGCCCTCCGCCCCGGTGACCTGCTCTTCAGTCGCGGCACCGCGGCCCGCCCGGATCACGTCGGCATGTACCTCGGCGAGGGCCTGGTGATCGAGGCGCCTCGCACTGGCAAGCCCGTGCGGATCACGCCGATCAAGGACTGGGACGTCCTCGCCGCCCGCCGCGTCGTCTGACGCCAGCCGCTCTCACCCCGCTCGCGCGCCTTCCCCTCTTCCTGAACTTCCGCCTATTGCCCGCGCCTTTGGGCTTGCGCACGCAAGGAGCCTGCCATACCCATGTCCTCACTGACTGACCGTGTCATCCAACTCGCCTACGATCCGGGCATCTCCCCCAAGGGCGGCGGTTTGCCGGGCTTGTCCGTCCTGAAGAACGTCGTCAACTCGATCAACTTGTTCGGCATCATCGCTGTCGTCGGCGCCCTCGCCGTCAGTCTCGCGGTCTGGGCGTGGGGCCACCACACCGGTGGCCACCAGGCCGAGGCCAACGGCAAAAAGGGCGCCACCGTGGCCGCCGGCGCCGCCCTCGGCCTCGGAGCGGCCAACGGCATCGTCGCCTTCTTCAGCAGCCTGGGGTCGCAGGTCCACTGATGCTGAAACGCCCCTTCGAGTACGGCCTCGGCTGGTCACCGAATCGCCGCATTACCGTGATCGCGATCGCCCTGGCCTGCCTGCTGGCCCTGGCCGCTGCATCCGCCTTCTTCACCGGCCGCAGCGACCGCCCTCGCGCCGCTGTCCCGGCCCCGTCGCCGACACACAGCGCTCTTTCCGAGACCGGCGAGCCGTTCTCCGGGACTGACCCAGTACCCCGGCCGCCGAGGATCTCCGACCCGGTCGAGTTCGCCAAGGCCGCCGCGAAGATGCTCTGGTCGTACGACACCCGCACCACCAGCCAGGCCCAGCAGCTGGCCGGCATGAAGGCGTGGATGACGAAGGAGAGCGAGTACGGCGACTGGGCATCGGTCTCGGCACAGATACCCGACCCCGTGCTGTGGTCGCGGATGGCGGACCAGAAGCAGCACGCCGACGCGATCGCCACCGAGGGGCACTACCCGGCCGCCTTCAAGCAAGCCCTGGCCGAGGACCCTTCCGCGATCACCAAGGCGTACATCTACGCCGTGACCGTCACGGGCAAGCAGACCATCACCTGGGCCAAGGGCGGCGAAGGCGCGGAGGACCGCTCGATCACCCTCGCCGTGCAGTGCCGTCCCTCGGCCGACTGCTCCCTTGTCGCCATCGCCCCGAACGTCGCGCCCTGACCGAAAGGAGTCCCCATGGGGTTTTGTGACCTTCCCCTCGCGGACATGGTCTGCACGGTCGGCGAAGCCGTGGATTTCGCCTCCAACCCAGGCAAGGCGATCGGCGACTGGATGGCCAAAAGCACCGGCGAACTCGCCGCCGCAGCCGCCGACCTCGCGTCCAAGGCGGTCGACATCACGACCAGAGTCGATCTCAACGCGGGCTGGTTCCGCGACAATTACGAGACCATCCTGCCGATCGGACTGGTTGTCCTCGTCGCCACCTTCTGCGCCCAGCTCGTCCGCGCCGCAATCCGGCGCGACGGACAAGCCCTGACCCAGGCGTTCACGGGCACCGCGTCTGGTGTGATCTTCGCCTTCGCCGCCATCGCCCTGACCACCGTCGCGATCGAGGTGGTCGATGCCCTGTCCGCTGGCCTGTTCAAAGCCGCGAACACGGACATCGCCTCCGCGGTCCGACGCATTATCAAGATCAACGAGATACCCGGGCTGGCCGGGCTCGGCTGGCTCGTCGCCGTCTTCGTCGCCCTGGGAGCCACCATCGGTGCCGTCTTGTACTGGTGCGTGATGATGGTCCGCAAGGTGGGCATCCTGGTCATGGTCACTCTGGCAGTCTTCGCCGGGGCCGGAGGCGGCTGGGAAGTCGCACGGCGCTGGCGCAAGGGCTGGATCGAGGCCACCGCTACCCTGGTCGTCTCCAAACTCCTGATGACCATCGTCTTCGTCCTCGGTATCGCTGCCATGGGCAAGACCGAGGCCAAGGACGGCCTGTCCGCGCTCGCCGATGTCCTCGCGGGCATCGTGATCATGATTTTGGTGCTTCTCTGCCCCTACGCGACCTTCAAGTTCGTGCACTGGGCAGCCGAGGGGTCCGACGGCGAGACGCTGCACCGTGCCGGCGGCGCCGGTGCGCAGCTTGCCAAGCAGCACGCCGAACGCACCTGGAAACGGGCCGCCGCGATGGCTGCCACCGCCGGAAGCGGCGGTGCGGCAGCCGGAGCAGGCGCGGTAGCCGGGGCCGCTCCGCAGGGACCGGACTCGATCCCCGGTAGCGGTGGGTTCCCCGGCGACATCGCCTCCAGCTCAAACAGCCAAGGCAGCAGCCAGGAAAGCGGGCAGTCCGGTGGCTCGAGCATGCCGCCGGGCGCAGATTCTGCCAAGTCCGGCCTGGAGAAGGCCGTCCAGCCGCCACCGACCCATGTCGCCGACGACACCAGCGGCCAGGTGGGAGGCAGCCCCAACAGCGGTGGCAGCCCCGACACCGGCGGTGGATTCGGACAAGGTGCCGCAGTCGGCAGCCAGGCGGGCGGTTGGCAGTCGTCTTCGCCGACGACGGCTCCGCCGCCGCAGGGCGCTCCGCCCTCTGCAGGTACGCAGTCCGTCGGCATGCAGAACTCCAGCACGAACGGGTCGGCCTCGCCGCCGCCTGCACCGGCCGGCTTCTGACCCCCTACCCGATGCCCGATCCCCGGGGGCGGGGAGGTTCCTCACCTCTCCGCCCCCAGGCCCCTCGTTTCAGGACCACTCTCCTTGTCTGACCCCTCTATGGCCGCGGCCCCGGCAACGGTGAAGTTCCCGCACCGCTCTCGCCGCGGCATCCTGTTCGGCCTCACTCTCCCCCAACTCCTCTGCGTCTCTGGTGCGCTGGCGCTGCTGCTGGTGATGGTCATCTCCACCGGCCTGCTCGGTGCCATCGCCTTGTCCCCGCTGTGGGCGGCGGTCGTCGTTGTGGTTGCCATCCGCCGCCAGGGCCGCTCTCTGATCGACTGGGCGCCGATCGTCGCCCGTTATGTCCGGCGCCGCCATAGCGGGCAGTCCCTGTGGCTCGCCCGGCCCGTCACCCGGCCACGGCAGGACGGCATCCTCCATCTGCCCGGCGCCGCCGCCTCCCTCAAGGTCGTCACCCCCGGCGACTCCGCTAACGGCGCCGCCGCTGTCCACGACCCCCATCAGCAGACCCTCACCGCCGTCGCCCGCGTCTCCTCCCGCGCGTTTGCCCTGCTCGATGCGGCCACCCAGAACCACAACGTCAACGGGTGGGGGCGCGCTCTCGCGGGCATCGCCCGCACCGGCCACGTCGCCACCGTGCAGGTCCTCGAACGCACCGTCCCCGACTCCGGTGACACCCTCTCCCGCCATTGGACCCAGCACGGGCGGCCCGAGGCCCCAGTCGCAGGGCAGATCTACTCGGAGCTGGTCGCCTCCGCGGGCCCAGCAGCCGCCCCGCACGAGACCTACCTCGCCATATCCCTCGACCTGAAGGCCGCCAAGCGGCTCATCTCGCAAGCCGGCGGCGGACTGCCCGGCGCGTTCACCGTCATGCAGCAGACCACCTCCTCCATCGCCCAGGCCGCCCGCAACGCCGGCCTCATGGTCACCGGCTGGCTGACCGCCCCAGAGATCGCCGCCGTCATCCGCACGTCGTATGACCCCAAGTCCCTCGCCGCGCTGCAGCAGTGGTCCCCGACCGGCCACGCGGAAGCCCACCCAGCCGCTGCCGGACCCGTCGTCCAGGTCGAGGGGTACGACCGGATCACCACCGACAGCGCCACCCACGCCACCTACTGGGTGGAGAACTGGCCACGCACCGAGATGAGCGCAGGTTTCCTGCACGGCCTGATGTTCACCGCCGGAGTCCGCCGCACCCTCTCCCTCACCTACGTCCCCCAGGGACTCGAGTCCGCACTGCGCGACGTCCAGCGCCGCAAGGCCGCGATCATCGCCGACGCCTCCGAACGCGCCCGTCGCGGCCAGGTCGACAGCGAAGAGGACTCCATCGAGTACGCCGACGTCAAGAACCGCGAACGGCAACTCATCGCCGGCCACGCCGACGTCGCACTGACCGGCCTGGTCACCGTGACCGCCGACACCGACACGGCCCTGGACGCCGCGTGCGCACAGATCGAAACCGCCGCCGTCACCGCAGGCGTCGACCTGCGCCGCCTGTTCTTCCAGCAGCCCACCGCCTTCACCGTCGCCGCTCTCCCCCTCGCCCGCACCACGCTGTAATCCACCCAGTTACCGGGACATCCGCTGAACCGATCACCGAACACGACTATCTGGTACGCGAACTGCGGGACCTCCTCACTTCCTGCCAGGAGCTGACCGCCCGCCACCAGTCCCTCCTCGGCCAGTACCGCGATGACGACGGCTACGTGATCGAGGAACATTTCGCCGACTACGACGAGGCCCGGACCAGTGCCGCCATCGAGGCCAGCGACCACCTCGATGGCGTCGTCGAACGTCTCACCGCCCTCGTCGACCCATCCTTCCCCCGGGCGTTCACCCTCACTTTCGCCGGCCGTGAGCGCCACGACGGCCAGGCTCCGATCAGCTTCGTCGTCACCGCCACTGGCCTGGACGACGCCGCCCGCGTGCTGGCCACTCTCCCCGACTTCCATGCCTGGTACCAAGCCGACGCCGCCAGTTCCGAGGATGGCGCGGACATCGTCTATGTGCCGGAACAGAGCCATGCCGGCATCCCGTCCTCGGGCGAATTCGTCGACCTGCGCGGCGCGCAGAACCCTGCCCCGCTGCCTCCGGCCGGGCCCACGCATCCCTCCCGCGCCCGCCCCGCCGCTCCCATCACCGGCACACCACCGGCCCCCGCTCCCGCGGCAAGGACCTCCCATTGAACCAGCCCCGTACCACCGTGACCGACTCGCACCCCTACCTGCGCGCCGCCACCGCCGGCATCCGCCACCACGCTCGTGCGCTGAGCCGTTCTACCTCACCAAATTCGGTGGACCGCGCGCAGCTCGATGCATTCCACGCACATCTCACCGAACTGCACCTATTCATAGATCAGTTGGCCGAGACAGCCCGGCCCCCGCATCCCGCAGCGGGCCGGCATCTCGCCGCCGCGCACACCTGGCTGTGGCAGTCCGCCACCGAAATCCACGCGGCCTTCCACCTCCTGCCGGTCACGTCCGCCGACTCCACCGAATGCCGCCCCGACCAGCCCCCGGAAGGACCTCCCTTCCTCACCATCTGCCAGCGCCACCTCGCCGCCAGCCACATCGTCCGCCGCAAGACCACCCCCACCGACCTCCATCGCCCGCACACCACCGCATGCGTGCGATGAGCACCACCACGAATACGAGGGCCCCCGATGAATCACCGGCCCGCCCGCCGTGCACGCCGCGCCTCCGCCAGCCCCCTGTTCACCCCGCACGGAACCGACCGCGCCACCCGGCGCGCCGCCCGCCGCCAGCTCGCCCAAGCCGCCGCGAAAGCACGCACCGAGATCACTCATCCGACCGCCGGTACCGCCACACCGGCCGGACACGACACGCCCCCGCCGCTATACCCGCCGGGCGGACGCCCCGGGCGAGCCTCCGCCCGCGGGGCCCGGCTGAAGCTCGCCGCCCACCGCATGACCACCGCGGTCGCGGCCGGCGCCTATCCCTTCCTCGCCGAAGGCGGACTCGGCGCCGAAGGCATCTACATCGGCCGCGACGTCCACGCCGAAGCCTCCTTCGTCTTCGACCCGTTCGCCCTGTACGGCAAGGTCGAGGGCTTCACCAACCCGAACCTCCTGCTGGCCGGAGTGATCGGCCAAGGCAAGTCCGCTCTCGCGAAGTCGTTCGCCCTTCGGTCCGTGGCGTTCGGGTACCGCGTGTACGTCCCCTGCGACCCGAAGGGCGAGTGGACGCCGGTCGCGCAAGCGCTGGGCGGCGCCTCCGTCGCCCTCGGTCCCGGCCTTCCCGGCCGCCTCAATCCCCTGGACGCGGCCCCTCGCCCAACAGGCATCTCCGAGGGGGACTGGAAGGGTGAGATCCGCAAGAGGCGCCTCCTCCTGCTCGGCTCCCTGGCCCGCACCGTCCTGGGCCGGGACCTCATGCCGATGGAACACACCGCTCTCGATGTCGCCCTCGACATCGTGGTCACCCGAGCCGCCGACACCGACCGCACCCCCCTGCTCGGCGACGTGACCGCCACCCTCAACAGCCCCGCCCAGCTCGCCGACGCCGCCGGAATGATGTCCGACCAACTCGGCGACGCAGCCCGCGACCTCGCCCACGCCATGCGCCGCTTGGTACACGGAGACCTGGCCGGCATGTTCGACGCCCCCTCCACCATCCGCTTCGACCCCACCGCGCCGATGCTCACGATCGACCTGTCACGGCTCGGCGGATCCGGCGACGACACCGCCCTCGTCCTCGCCATGACCTGCGCCTCCGCCTGGATGGAATCCGCCCTCTCCGACCCGAACGGCGGCCGACGCTGGATCGTGTACGACGAGGCGTGGCGCCTCATGAGGCATGCCGGACTTCTGCAGCGCATGCAGGCACAGTGGAAGCTGAGCCGCGGCCTCGGCATCGCCAACTTGATGGTGATCCACAGGCTCAGCGACTTGCTCACCGCCGGCGACGCCGGATCCCAAGGCCGCGCTCTCGCCGAGGGCCTCCTCGCCGACTGCAGCACCCGCATCATCTACCGCCAGGAGACCGACCAGCTCCACGCCGCCGCGTCCCTGCTCGGCCTGACCTCCGTCGAGATGGAAGCCATCGCACACCTCAACCGCGGACGCGGCCTGTGGAAAGTCGCAGGCAGGAGCTTCATCATTCAACACCTCTTGCATGCACACGAGTTGGCGCTCTTCGACACAGACGCCCGCATGCACTGAAAACTACGACGAGTTCACGAATTCCGATCACACACCCATACGTTGCCCACCGAAGAAGAGGAACTCTCTTGATCCGGCCCCCGAACCTCAGTGACGAGGACTGGGCGGAATACCAGCGCTGCCAAGCCGAACACGACGATCTGATGACTCAGGTCGCCGAACGCGAAACCCAAGTCGAACTCGGCGTCATCGACTCCTACGACGAGTACGAGTTCACCTGGGAGTACACCCCATCGACACCTGTGCACCCGTCTTCCGCCGCACCCGGACGTCCCCCATCCGCTGTGTCACGTCCAGCGCCGCCAGTATCCGCACCTCGACAGCCACGTCGCAGGTAGCCCCCAGGTCTGGGGCACCGACCTCACTACGGACGACCATCCCCCTCAGCCTGGCCAGACATACCGGCCGCATCCCCTCCTCCATTCACCAACCCCAGGAGACCGTTATAGAACCCCACCCGACTACCTCGCTCCTGCCCCTGCTCGACGAGGATGACCTCACCGCCCTTGCCAACGACATCCAGGAGAACGGGCTTCTGCAGCCCATCGTCCTCGACCATCAACAGCGAATCCTTGACGGCCGCGCCCGACTCACCGCATGCGAACGCGTCGGCATCGAACCAGCCTTCGTCACCTACGAGGGCGATGCCCCAGACGTCTACATCCTGTCCGTCAACCTCCGGCGCCGCAGTCTCACCAAGGGACAGGCCGCGATGATCACCGTCAAGGCTTGTTCCCTCAGGGAACAAGACAGCCGTTCCCCGAAGGAACAGACCGCGCGTTCCCTAAAGGAACAACTCGGAGTCGCCCTGGCCGTTATGGGACGCGCCAGTACCGTCCTGCAGCACGCACCCGACCTCGTGGACCCAGTCATCAGCGGTGCCATGGGACTCAACGAGGCGTACGCCGCCGCCCAAGAGAACAAGGCCAAGGCCAACTCCGCCGAGGTCCAGCTCGCCCGCCTGCGGGAGGAGGACCCCGAACTGGCAGAACGGGTCGTCGAGGGCCACCTGACCCTGGCCGGCGCATGGGCAGAGCGCACCGAGCGTGTCGAGGAGGACAAGCGGCAGCGCCGCGTGGCCACCCGCCTGCTGGACGAGGTGGTCCCGCCGCTCGCCCAGGCCCGCGGCACCCGGACATTCAGCCGGTACGATCCCGCGTTCGCCAGTGGCGCCCCCATCACCCGCGAGATCATCGCGCATGCCATGACGGCGCTGGCCGAGATGGACCAGGTCTGGCAGGAGCGTGACTTGCCGTGACGAGCACCGCCGACCTCCGTCTGCAGCACATTGTCGAGCAGAGCGCGGTTGCTCTCACCGATGCCACCGGCCGGTTCCACAAACGCCACCTCACCGATGCCGTGCGCGAACAGCTCGCACGCGAAGACCTCGACCCGCACATCAAGGCCGCCGCCCTGGACAAGCTCGCCCAGAGCCTCGTCACCGGGTTCGGCGAGCAGCGCAACCCTCGCCGCAGGCGAACCAACCGCCTCTTCCATCCCCAGGACGTCATCAAGCTGGGCAACGGAATCTGGGTATGGATGGCCCGCGCCACCGACTCCGACATCGTTGAGTGGCGCCGGCTATCGAGGCGAAACCGGGCGCGCGTCGACTTGGCGGACAACGAGGTCCAGGACTACACAGACGAAGTCCTCGACGCCTTCCGCGCCCATACCGACATCGTCTACCTCGAAGACCTGGAGCGTGTGGTCTTCGGCTGGACAGAAGACCACACCGACCAGGCCGCCCTTCCCGAATCCTGACGAGCACGGGCCCGGACACCCCGCTTGACCAGTGACACACCCTCACCCCGATGACCAGGCGCTGTGCGAGGTGATCTACAGCTCGTCCCCCTCCACGGACCCCGGTGTCCCTGAGCGACCCGAGGCACGCAACGGCGGCACTGCCACGCATCTACCCGAGGGAATCGGCCAGCGGCTCGCCCAGCTCGGGCCGCTGCCCGCCCCCTCTCCGTCCATCGGAGCCCCGCTCGTGTCCACGGCCCCGCAGCCCCACGCGCCCAAAGTCGGACCCCTCCCGGTCACACGGATCGGACCTCCATCTATGTCTACGGCGACGCGCTCCTCGCTCTCACTGACCGGCTCGATGGAACAGAGTCGTATGCGGACGCCGCTGTCCTGCTGAACCAGATCTCGGATCCGACCAGTGGTCTTCTGGAGCGGCTCGGCGATTTCTTCGAAGCAGCCGGTGAGAATGCCAAGGAAGCCGAGCAGGACGACGGCTTCGACTTGTCGTACGGCCTCGCCGACACCGCAGCCGAAATCCGCAAGCTCATGGAAGTCCTTTACGTGGCCGAGGACCGGATGCGGGCACTGTCCCCGCCACCGCCAGCACCTCGGCTTTCAGCTGCCCCACCCTGTACGTCACACCTTCCCCCGCCTGTCCTCCCGCCAGCACAGCCAGGACGCACACGCTGATGCCGCCGGACACATCGCCACTTCCCCCCAGGACTCCATGACCCCAACCCGAACCGACCTGTCCGACTTCGCCAGTGGTCTGGCCGCCCGCCTGCCCGGCGCGTGGAGCAGCGAGTACCAACGCCACGCGCGGTACGAGGACCAGCTCCCCCTGGCCGAGCAGCTCTGGGACGTCGGCCACGTCGACTACATCGTCAGCCAGTACGTCCTCACCCACGACGCTGTCCTCCACGGCCCGGACAGCCAACGGCTCTACGTCAGCGACCGGCCCCGCCACCCGCACCAGTTCGTCATCGCCCCGCTCGTCCCAGACAAGAACGGCATCAAGCCCCACCACTTCGCCGGTGTCGAGGAGCCCAACGGCATCGTCGTCCCCAACGATCCAGCTCGGGCGGCGGCCCAGGTCTCCCGGCGGGTGCTGCCCCGCTACGAGCAGGCCCTGGCGGCGGTGCTCAACAACGCGGTGGACAAACCCGACCCCCCGCACCGGCCCGCCCCACCGCGGGTGGCACAGGTTCTCACCCTGACTCTGTACAGCGACGGGGCCCTGGGCGCGCCGTACGAGAGCGTGCCGCCCGATGCGCGCATGGCGTTGTACGCCCACGGCTTCCAGTACCACCCGCACCAGGCAGCGTTTCTCCTGCCCACCGCGTACGGGGTGAGCGATCGCGCTCTTCGTGTCCATGCCGTGGTCCAGCAGCTCACAACCAAGGGCATCGGCGTGAACCTGCGCCACCCGGCGCCCACCACCAGTGCCGGCCTGCCGCCGGCGTCGCCGAAGGCCGCACCCTCAACCGGCCGTACGCGCTGACCCACCCTCCTCCTGCAAACCCTTGGAGCCTCCATCCCCATCACCCGCCGTACCCTGCCGCTGATCGCCAGCGCCGCCTGCCTCACCCTGGCCCTCACCGGTTGCGCCAACGACGACGGCACATCCGACGCCAAGCAGGCACCCAGCGCCAGCACCGCGCCGAATCCGACGCCGGCCCTCACCGCCGCCCAGGCCCAGGACGTCATCACCAGATACTCGAAGATCAACAACGAGGCGAACGCCTCCCGAGACCGCAGCCTGCTCGACACGGTCGAGGACGGCCCGATGTATGCGATGTCCGTCTCGGACTACACCGAGACTGAGGGACTTCCCAAGGCCGACCGCAAGCCGTACAAGCCGTGGTCCTACGACGCCGCGAGCGCCAAGCTGTACATCCCGCGGCTGGTCGGCGGGCAGGGTCGATGGTTCGCCGCCGCGCTCTCGGACGACAAGGGCAAGGCTCTCTCGCGTCTGGCGGTGTTCGCCGAACGCCCCCAGCACAAGCGCTGGGAGCTCGTGTCCGTCGTCGACCTCGACGGCCAGGCGCTGCCCGACGTCGCCCTCGACCGAGTCGGATACGCGACGGCCGTCGCCGCCGACGGCAACAAGCAGCTGGCAGCCGGCGCCGACCTGCTGCGCGCCGCGGTGCTCGACAACTTCGCCACCGGCGGCACGAACACCGGGACGAAGGTCTTCGCGCCGACCAAGGCGAGTAAGCAGCAGGTCAAGGTCCACGACAAGGCCAGCACCCGCTACGGGGATCAGGGCACCACCGTCTTCGCCGGTGCCGCCAACCGCCACAAGGACACCTACGCCCTCAAGACCACCGACGGTGGCGCGCTGATCCTCTTCTCCCACACGCATACCCAGACGGACGCCGTCGCCCACTCCGGCCTGCAAATCAACCCCGGCAAGGACGACCGAGCCTGGCTCCACGACGTGCCACGCACGTCCATCACATACACGTTCGTGTGCAACGACGCCGCCACCGTCCCCGCGAAGGCCGAACCGTCCCGCCTGATCGGCTACACGTGCGCTCGCACTGACGCCTCCGGCCCGCCGGTCGCCTCCTGGCAGTCGGACCGTGTGTAACACCCGCCTCGCCGAACTCCGCATCGGCCGACTTGAGACCTGGAGACCTTCCTGTCCACACGTTCCTTCATCGCCCGCCCCGCCGACACGGGCTACAGCGGTATCTACGTTCGCTTCGACGGCTTCCCCAGCCACCACCTGCCTCTACTCCTGGCGGCTTACCAGCACAAATTCGGACGCGATCTGGACGCCATGTCCCGCCACCTCATCGACGACGTCGCTGTCGGCTGGGACGAGCTGGGCACCGACCTCCTCGACGGCGCCCCGTCGGCGCTGGTGACCGCGTTGACCGGCGGCGAGCAGTGGCCCAGCCGCACGCTCGACAACCTGATCACCCCGGACGGCTCCCCGCCGGTGCGTATGACGGTCACCGACGCGACCGTCGGCGCGCAGGACATGGGGTGGGGCTACGTGCTGCACGAGCGGGGAATCGAGGTGATCAGCCTGCTCCACGAGGACATCGGCCCGGTCGTGGGCTGGGCCACCGACCCGCGCACCGGCTTCACCGACCGCCCTGGGGCCTGGTCCTCCCTGGCTCCCTCACCGGTCGTCAGGCCCGTACGCGGTACGCCGCCTTGCAGCGCTCCCGCCGCGTCGCCGGCGAAGGCGGTCGCCGAGCGCCCCGCCACGCGCCGCTAGTCCCCGCTTCTCCTTCTCCGGAGTTTTTCCTGCCCTCGCACGCAACCCCCCTGATCACCGTCGTCATCGCCAGCCGCCTGCGCGAGGACCGGATCGGCTACCTGACCGCCATGCACGCCAGCCTCACCCGGCAGTCCGTGCCCTGGGAGGCCGTCATAGCGCTCGACGGAGCCAGCCCCGACCGCCTACCGGCCCAGCTCGCCGCCGATCCTCGCGTCCGCACGTTCCCCCTGTCCCGGCCCGTCGGCGCCGCGTGCGCCCGCAACCTCGCTCTCAACGAAGTCCGCACCCGATACGTGAACTGGGCCGACGATGATGACGAATTCACCGACATCGCCATGCAGACCCGACTCTCCACCCTGGAGGCCACCGGGGTGGGGTGGTGCGCCGGGTGGAGCGAAGACCTCCACCCCGACGGCACGACCAACCTGTGGCGCTGCCCCACTCCACCCGGCCGACACGAGGCCGGAGACGTCTGGACATACTGGAAGGCGCCGACCGACACCATCCCGATCGGCCCGACCACCATCCTCGCCCGCACCGAGCTGGTACGGGCGGCCCCCATGGGCGGCCTCGTCCAGGGCGAGGACTACATGACGGCCGTCGGCATCACCAGCCTCTCCCCCGGGATCCTGCTGCCCCTACCGGTCTACCGATACCGCAAGCACCCAGGGCAGATGACCGCCCAGCACGGATACAACCAGCTGGAAACCGCAGCCCGGGAACACGCCTGGCGGTACGGGCGCGCCCTACGCTCCGCCATCCACCGGCAGGGACCGGCCAGTGGCTGACGCGCAGATCGTCCTCGCCTACAGCCGCGACACCGGGATCGTCGCTATCGGCCACGGCAAGCAGTACAAGGTGGCGAACTCGGTGCTCCGCACGTCGGGCTTCCGTTGCGGCGACGACGGGGTGTACCGCCTGACCGCCGGGGAGGAGGACGCCTCCCGTGCCACCGTGGACGACCTGGTCCGCCACGCCACGGCGCACGGGGCGGAAGTGGCAGCCAGCAGCCGGCGGTTCATCGGCGACGCCGCCCGGGACATCGCCCGCCTGCTGCCCGGCCAATGGGACGCAAGTATCGAGATCTACTCCCATCCCGTGTGGCAGGAAGACCTGGTGCCGTGGCTGTGGGACAGCGGCGAACTTGCCCACGCCGTCCAGAACGTGCGAATCCCCTACGCCGCTACCCTCACCGACACAGCCACCAAAACGAGCCTGCTGCTCGTCGAACGCCCCGGCCACCAGCTCGACTACCTGGTAGGAGCATTCGCGCCCGAAACCTTCCAGGAGGGCTACGGCGACCCGCATGCCCCGCGCAGCATGCCCCTGCCGCCGTTCGCCGGCCGCGCGGCCCGGACCATAGCGGACCGGTTCCTGCCTGCCTACGAGAGCGCCGTCCACGCCCGCCGGATCGCAACCGTCGCCGAGGCCCTTGACCACATCCGTGCCGAGCACGCCACCTGGACGGCAATCGTCGCCTCCGGTCGGTACAGCGACGCGAGCCCACTCAGCGCCACCGGACTCGGCGAGGCGAGCGAGAAATTCCTGAACCGGGCCTGGGGCGAGTTCCGCAGCGTCATGCAGCATGCTCCCGCCCTTCTGGAGCATTGCCGCCCTGCGGCCACCAGTTGGCCCGAGGACGCTCGCGTCCTCGGGCAGCTTGCCGACGCACTCACCGAGGCCGAGGGCCTGGAGGAGGATGCGTTGCTCACGCGAGCGGAGCGGGCGGCACAGCGTTGGGCGGCCCTCGACACCTGGCTCACCCACAGCGAGCCGTTCCTGCGCCAGGCTCGCGCGGCAACTCCCCCTCGGCAGCACACAGTCTCAGCCGTCGCCCCACCGCGCCAAGCCCTTCAGCGCGGCCAACACGCACCCCGCCGCTGACCCATCCCCGCTTTCCACCGCAAGGAGATCTCCTTTTTGGACCCTGGCACGCACTTCGTCTTCGGCACCCACAAAGATCACGGATTCGTCGCCTCTATGACCTCCTCGATGCCCACCCACCTGGCCCACTGGTTCCTTATACGGGAGCAGTTCGAACCGGTACCTGGCACGCCGGGTCTCTTCCGGCTCACCGACCCCGAGCGTGACGGGCCGCGCCGCACCCGGCAGGCCGTGCAGGACCTGCGTCGTCACGGATACGCCGTGTACGCCGATGTGGGCCTCGACCCCGCGCAGACAGCCGCGCTGTCCGGGCCGACTCGCCTGAACGGGCTGGCCGAGCGCCGCAGCCGCATCGCGCGGGCCGCCGCTTCTCTCTCCCCGCAGCACCGGCGGGCGCCGACAACCTCACCGCCGTCCGCACGTCCCATCCCGCCGAAGCCCGACTACGCACCGACCGTTCATCTGGCCGCTTCCGCCGCGGGACGGTCCCGGTGAACCCCGACAGCAAGCCGATCCGCATTACCCGCGGCCCAGGAGGTGAAGTCGAAGTCGAAGGCCGCTTCGACTCTTTCGCCGCGGACATCCTGCGCCACGCCGGATTCCGCTTTGAACCAGCCCTGCGCGGCCACTGGATCCGGCTCCCCTTCGACATGGGACGCGACTGGGAGAACCAGCACGCAACCTGGGCCGCGGACATGCTCACCGCCGCCCGCTACCCCGTACATCTCGACCCCGACCTGCGCCACGGCGCCTCCGAGTCGTCGACGCCCCGCGCACCGGCCCGCTCGCCGGCCATGACCGCGCAGGCTCCGCCTGGGCGACGGGTGCGTCGCTGACGCCGACCACCAGGAGAACCCGATCCCGGACACACCCATGCCTGGCGCGGCGCAACTTGCCGCTCGAGCCCGTGAGTTCAGGTTGCGGATGGCGGTCATCGACCGGCAGACCGAGACCGCGCTCGACTCGGTCCGCGACCGCTACGGGCGAACCGTGGACCATCACGCCGCAGCAACCGCTCGTACCCGCCGTAACGCCGCGGCCTTGGAAACGTACGCGGCATACCTCGCACAGCACGCCGACCAGCTCTTGGACGCGGCCCACAGCAGCCTCGACAAGCTGCCAGCCGCGCGGCACATCAGCGCCTGGCGAGACCTGCTCGCCGCCCTCGGAGCCTCCCACGCGGAGATCCTCCGATTCCTCGACCGTCCCGCCACGCACGGCTCACCCGCCGAACGCGAGCAGCACGCCGCGCTCTGGCTCCACCTCGCCGCCTGGGCCGACTACGGGTCCATGGCAGCCGACCTGGCCGACCAGCACCATCAGCCCGCGCCAGAACTGACCGGTGCAGAACGGCGGACATGGACTCAGTTCGCCCAAGCCGCAGAGCATCGAGGGGAGTTGGACCTGATCGAGTCCTGGTTCGCCGCCGACGGCCGCCGTATCACCCTTGCCGATCTCATCGAGGACGACACCTCGACCGTGATCGCCCTCGCCGGTGATCCGGACGCGCCGGGCTGGGAGGTCGTCGGGCACTACGCCGACGTGTACGAGGCCGGGCAGGCGCTGCCGCGACCGGTTTCGCCTGGAGTTCTGCGACCGGAGGCCGCCTCACGGTTCAACCGGCCGGAGCCCGCACCGGAACGGCCCCTGCAAGAACTCCTCCAGGACGTTCACGAGGGCCAGTCGGCCGGCGACGTCTCCGAAGCCCTGCTCGGCGCCACGCAGGAAGGCTTCGACGCTGGTCCCATGGTCCGGCTGCAGCATCTCCTCGACGCCGCGGCCGAGTTCTCCCACGCGCTGGAGACCGTGCGGGGACGACAGATCGGCGCCCGGCTCGAGGGCTTGGGCCGACAACTCGCCTTCCTCACCCGTGAGGTCCAGGAGGCCGCGGAGGATCTCGGCGCCACTGTCGCCGTCCTTCCGCCCCACCGCACGCCACAGCCGCCGCGAATCCGCCCGCGGCCAGCCCTGGGCACCACACCCCCGGCACCACCGCACCGTGCCTCGGCGCCCGCACGCCGCCCGTAGTACCCCCAACCCCTAGGAGATCCCCTCATGGCTGTCCGCACACAGTGGGCCATCTCGCACGACTGCGGCCACGAGGTCGTCCACGACCTGTCCAACCGCCCCGCCGACAAGCGGGCCGGGTTCGCCCGCTGGCTCGCGGCCAAGGACTGCACCGACTGCTGGAAGGCCACCCGCGACGCCGACACCGAATCCAAGGAGCAGTGGCTCGCCGCGAAGCGGGCCGAAGAACAGCAGGCCGCCGCTGAGTGGGCCAAGCGCTTCGACATGCCGCCGCTGGAAGGCCCCGAGAAGGCCCTCGACTGGGGTGAACGTTCCCGCCACCAGTTGATGACCGCCGCGCACACCGCGCTGGTCGTCGAGGGCACCTGGGACGAGGCCGACTGGGCGGAGCTGGAAGAGAAGGCCCGCGCGATCACCCGGCCCGGATGGTGGATCGACCAACGCGACGCAGAAGGCCCTGACCTGCTCGAACTCCTCGACGCCGCAACGGAGCAGGACCGCGGGACGGAGAACCCGTTCCGCTGATTCGGACGGAACATAGCCGCAGATCGCCGGTTAGCCAAACCGGCGATCCTGCGGACCATTGATCCTCCCGCCGCCACCCCGCACCGCGTGGAAGGATCTGCATGCTCCCGCCTTCTTGGACCCCGCCGTCGACCCCGGCCTTCGCGCCGACTCCCGACCCCCTCACACCCGCCCGGGACATCACGCACGAGCACTTCCACGCCGGTGACCAGATCGTCGTCCTCAAGGGCGTGGCCGGCAGCGAGCTGTGGGGGGATGCGATGCGAGTTGTCGCTCCGTCCTGGCATACGCCAACTGATGAGGACGGCTGGCGGTTGCGCAACGCTGACGGAGGCGCCCAGACGTACATCACCGCCCACCCTCGCTACCTGGTGCACCTCTCTGGCAACTGCCCGGACTGCCTGATCTATCTGCGGGCCATGGCCGATCACCTGCTGCCGAAGTTCACGGGCCACGACGACGCGGTCATCGACTGCGGCTGGTACACCACCACGGCCCTGGGCCAGCTCGTGCACATCGCAGACGCCCGGGGCGGCCGGTGAGCCTGCCCCTCCGCCGCCCCGGCCGCGCCCTCGCCCTGGTGCGTGCACGGACCCGGGCCACCAAGGACACCTCGTTCCCCTTGTGGCCGGCCCGCTTGGCGGCCGATCTGAGTGAACTCCAAGCCGACTGGAAGGAGTCGGCCGAGATCTGCGCCGATGCCGCCTGGAGGGCGCGCGCCGACGGGAACAGCATCCTCGGCTTGCGGCGTCCCGACCACGTCATCACCGCCATCGGCCTCGACCCGGTCACCGCCCGCGCCTATCGCCACTTGGAACTGAGCACGCTGCGCTATGACTTCCGCTGCGCCGCCCTCCAGCAGCTCATCGAGCAGCTCCCGAAAGAGGAGCGGTCGCGCCTGGACTGCTACAGCCGGGCCCTGTATGCCTTCGCCCTGCTCAGCCAGTCCCGCCCCGAGGGCCTGACCCTGATGGACGAGGTCCTCGACGAGGCCGGCGGTCACGCGAAAACCCTGCACGTTCTGCTGCACGGCTTGTGGCTCGGCCAGGATCTCGACCAGGGCGCGGAGCGGCTCCTCGCTCTCAGCACACGCCCGCCCTTCGACACCGGCACGGACCCCATCGTCTTGTTCCGCAAGGCCGGTGCCCTGCGCCGACTCGCCCGGTACGAGGAGTCTCTTGCGGCCATCGACCGCGCTCTGGATCTTCTTCCTCCAGGGGACGTCGCGGTCCACGCCGACTTCGTACGCGAGCGCACCCTGACCATCGCCGTCCGGGACCTGTACCACCACACCCGCGCGATCGGAGCCACACCGACATGATCCCTCGCCTGAACGTACCCGCCGGCACCCCGCTCGCTCCGCTCAGCGAAGCGCTGGGGCGCGCGGTGACCGGGGAGGAGGGCCTCACCGAGCACACCGTGGTCGCCTACTGGCCGGGCCTGGACTTCTACACCCTGGACGATGAGCAGGCGGTGTGGACTGCCGCCCAGTGGGCCGAGCACCTCGAAGGCCCGCTGTTCGAGAACCCGTTCACCGCCAGCCCCCGCGGGGACCGGCAGGCCATCGCCCACATCGATGTCCGGCTCCATCCCGACGACCGTGACCTGAGCGGCGCGGAATGGGCCGAGGTAGCCCACCGCCTCGCCCGCGCGGCCGGCATCGAGATCCCCGGCGATGCGCACGGCTGCCGGTGGATCGCCGTCCAGGCCAAGCCCGGACGCCTGGACCTGATCGCCAACCTCCTCCGGCTGGACAGCACCTGGCAGCACCAGCCCGCCAACCTGCTGCAACGGCTCTCGGACGAGGCCCGCAGCATCGAGCAGGACCTGCACCTCACCCCCGTCACCACCACAGCCGACCACCAGGGCCGAGCCAGCTCCATCCCGACTGCGTCAGCTCAACTCACCGACATCCTCGCTCAGCTCGCCGACGAACGGTCCGGACCGCTGGCCACCGTGCGCGGCCTCATCGAACACACCGCCCACCGCGCCGCCCTCCAGCCCGGTACCGGCCCCGACACCGCGCACCGCCTGGAACTGATCGCCCGCCGCCTCCACAGCATCCAGCACGACCTCGACACCACCGCCACCCGCCTGACCACCCAGCCCCACTTGCCCACCGCTGCGGCTGCGCCAGCGCCAGCCGTCGTCCGGGCCTCCGCCCGCCGCTCACCGTAGGAGAAACGCTTCCCTTGCCCCTGGCCGACCGCTTCCTGACCATCCGCCGCGATCCACACTCCGCCGAGGTCCTCGCCCGCGGCGGCGATGACGAGGCCCACAGCATCCTCCAGCGCACAGGCTTCGTGCCCGTCGTCCGCGTCCACGAGACCTACCACCGCGCCCCATCCGCTCTCGCGGAGGACAAGGAGACACGCCTCGCCACCGAGGCCGTGGCCCGGCTTCGGGCCGTCGGCTACCACGTCGACTGCGACCCGGTCTTCGACACCGACCGCCGCCCCATCCGCGATCTACCGCTCGGTGCATCGGTCACCCATCTCGCCGAGTGCATCCGACAGGCCACCACAACCGACGAGGTGGCCGACGCTCTGACCGAACTGACCGCCCCTCACGACGGCATCCTCGCCGCCGTCGAGCAAGTCCTCGCTGCCGCAGCCGAATTCCACGACCACCTCGACGCCACCTCCGCCCCCTACACCGCCCGTCGTCTGCGTTACCTCGTGGACGACCGCCTGCACCTCATCCGCACCGACCTCATCCACACCCGCAACCGCCTCGCCGATCTGCACGCCCCGCACCCCGGCCGCGCCACCTGCACCGAAGAAGTCCCCGCCGACGAGGTCGAACGCTCCGCCGTGTGCGCCTGCCCACCCCCGCCACGCGCCATCCCCGTCCCCCCTCCCCCTGTGGCCGCCGGACCGCGCCGATGACACCACCCCACCCCTCGCCCAAGGACACCATGCACCACCACGAAGACTCCGAGCGCCTCGCCTCCTTCGCCGACGTCCTCGCCGGCGAACTCCCCGGCACCTGGAGCAGCACCCACCACCCCACCGACCACAAGGACGATCTCACCGAACTGGCCGACCGCATCTGGGATCTGGACCTCGTCGCCGAGTCCCTCGCACAGCACCCGCTGCGGCAGGCGGCCGTCCTGTCCCGCCCGGACGGCGCCCAGCTCGTCGTCCTTGACCGGCACGACGAAGGCGACGGCTTCCTCATCGCGGCCGTCGCCCCCCGCGACCTTCCCGACGAGGCGTACCGCAGCGTGCGCGAGCCCAACGGGATCGCAGTGAGCGATGATCCCTTCCTGGGGGCCGAGCAGGTCGCCGGTGACCTGCTCGCCCGCTACGACACTGCCCTCGCCCAGGTCCGCCACAACGCCCTCGACGACGTCATGCCGTCCCAGCCGGACCGGGTCGTATTGACGTGGCAGCCGGACGGCAGCCTCGCCGCCGCGCCCGCCGACGAGAGGGCCGCCGCCGTGCTGGTCGCCAACAGCTTCGTCCAGGACCAGCAGACCGGCATCTACCGCCTCAGCGGCGACGACACCACCGAACAGGCCCGCGCCGTCCGAGAGACCGGCCGACGGCTGCACACCCACGGCATCGACACCGCCTTGCAACACCCCCCCGGCCGCATCGCCCCCACCGCCACGGCCCCAGCCATGCCGCCGGTTCCCGCGGCATCCCGCGCGGCAGCATCCAGGACGCGGTGAAACACGACGGGCCCTACTTCGACGTCCTGAAAGACACCACCATCGCAATGGCCCCGGTGACTTGAGATCTTCCTCGGCTGCTGGGCGCTGACCTGCAGTGAGGAAATTTGAGTGGCGAAGTGGCGTCACCGAGACTGACGGAGCGCCGTCGGCGGTGGCCGACATCGACAGCCGATCTTGCCTGTTCACGCATCCAGCGGCTCATGGAACCACAGGTCGAAAGGACTTCCGCAGAGACGCGGGATGCTGGCGCTCACCGTGAGCAAAGTGCGGCGTCAAAGACCAACCTTCCGTCAAGATCCAATGACAAGAAGGAAGATCCGCTGTCACAGGACACCAAATACCGTGGCTGGTCATCATCCTTGATGGCAAGGTTCCTATCCGGTCTCAACGAAGTCAGGCGAACACAAGGCACTGACCAGCTTGGACCGGATTAAATGCGATGCGTGGACTCGGTTCGATGAGACGGACGGCAAGTCGCGGGCCAGATCAGGCCCATGCGCCTGATGCTGTACGACCCATGTGGGCGTACGTGCGCGCCTCCTCGGGGAAGAAACCTCGGTATGACCGCTATCTTCGTATCGGTCGTGGGCGTGCTGGGAACCGTCATGGGGGCCGCCCTCACCGCCTTTGTCGCAGCTCGCACGGAACAGCGCAGAGAAAGATCACAGGACCGTGTGCAGTTGAATGACCTGCGGGTCGAGCATCAGCGGTGGCGTCGTGAACGCCGACAAGCTGCCTACCTCTCATTCCTCGAAGCGCTGGGTACTGCCGACCGGGACAACCAAGCCTTCTTCCGTGAGCTGCGCGCTGAGCGCGCTCCGGTCCCGCTCGACGAGACGCGGATCGCCGCGATCAGGCTGAAGTTCAAGGATGCCGAGAGCGCGGGACTCGTGGTGACCCTGGAAGGTCCCCAGGCTGTCGCGGAGGCAGCCCAGAACCTCGTCGATCAGTTGTCTTCTCTCGTCCAAGACGTTCGGGAGTACGCGGAAGCAGTCGCGGCGAACAGCCTTGGCAACGGGGGCGACAACGTGCATGAGGCCGGCATGGGGTTCATAGCGGAGCGAAAGGCTTTTCTCGGCTTGGCCAGGGATGTGCTTGACGACGTAGCCAAGCACGTCCAGATGCTCCCCGAAACTCAGCTTCGCGATTAGTGCCCAGAAGCGCAGACGACCCGGTTCGTTGAGAAGACGACTCGATTGCGTGAGACACGACAGTTCCGACTGCGGGCGCATCCCGAAGCTGCTGAACTCGAGCCCCGTAGGCAACCGCGCTGACGAGTACGGCACCGAAGTCGAGATCTACCGCAGGGCACGGCCCCCCGCGCTGCACGCCGACGCGCCCACCGGCGCCCCCAGCGTCGCGCACCCGTCCGCCCGGCGCTCACCGTAAGACCAGAGGGGCGGCCCCAGCACCCCGGGCCGGGGCCGCCGCCACCCGCACCACACGATCACCCGGAGAACCTCGTAACACCCCGCACACCGCCGTCGATGAGCCGCCACCTCACGCCCCGCCTCGCCACCGCGCTGTTCCGCCGCTACCTGCGCGCCTGCATCCCCACCGGCCCCGACCGCACTTCCCCACTGGCTGGTGCACGCCCCGAGACCGCCCTCACCGAGGCCCGGCGGACCCGCCACCACCACTGACCCCGACGCCGCTCTCCTGGAGGAGCATGACCTACCCGACCCCGTACGCCGTCCGGCTGGCCGACGAGATCACACGGCAGCTCGGACAGCTCTCCAATGATCTTCACCGGCTGCCCGCAGACCAGGCCATGCAGGTGACCGCACGCATCCTCGACCCGGACAACGGAGTCCTCGGCGCCTTCACCCAGCTCGTGGGCACCGGGTCCCGCATCGCCAAGGACCAGGCCGAGCGCGGCTCGCTGCCGGCGGAGGTATGGCTGGCTCTGGGCCGGACCGCGAACGAACTCAACGACATCGGGCTCGACCTCGACGACCACACCGACATCCTCGCGCAGTTCGGCGCACCGACCAGCACGGCAACAGCCAAACCCCCGGCCCCCGCCCCGCTCGTCGCCCGGCGGCGCCGGTGAGGAAGACCAAATGGCAGGGCTGGGGCCCGGCCGAGCAGGCCGAACAGCACTACCTCGTCGAGCCCCGCACGCTCGCCGGCGGCGGCGACATCCGCCACGTCAGCGAGTTCCTGCGTGCCTCCGGCTGGCGGGACAAGTCCAAGCCCGGCGGCCCCCTAGCCATGGAGAGCCCCGACCGCGCGGTCCGGATCTCCTACGACCCCCACATCCAGCCGGGTGGATGGACGATCCACGGCACGGCACGAGGGCACCAGGCCGAATGGTGGGCAGTCCTGGGCCGGCAGGCACCGGTGGAGATCATCGCCGGACTGACCGACGCCCTCACCCAGCCCCGCTCCGCACACGCCCCCAACGTGTGGGCGCCCCTGGAAGAGCAGCACTGGCAGACACGCCCCGAGGGCAGGCACTACACCGCAACCAGCCCCGACGGGGCGGCGTGGATGCACTACCGCCAGGACGGCCACGGCAACGCCCTGTGGTGGACCGGCGCGAAGGACCGGCAGGGCAACGGCTGGACCGCCCAGTTCGCCCCCACCACCCCCCTGCACCTCGTCCAAGCCTTCTCAACCGCGCTCGCCAGTCCAGAGCCCGCGATGCGCCCACGCGGACGCGTCCCGCACAGCGCGCAGATCCGTACCACGTCCGTCTCCGTCCTGCCCTCCCAGCTCAGCGCTTGGCAGCACGCCCGCAACGCCGCCGCCCGCGCCTCCACCTGGGCGCGCAACTCCGTCCGCAGCCCCCGCCCCCGCACCACACCCCGCCCCCACGCCGCATCCGGCGCCTTCCGTACCCGCCGCTGACCCCGAAATCCAAGGAGCCCTGTGCCCGACCTCACCCCGGACG
>NZ_MLYP01000004.1 GCF_001866645.1 Streptomyces colonosanans | reverse complement strand
AGTACGTCCAGTACGAGGGCTTCCGTCCGGCACGCCGGTGGGGGCACCGCCCGCGCGAGCGAAGCCGAGCGTGGGGGAACGCACCGGACGCCGCTCCTTGACGGGCAAACGTTGCCTGCCACGGCACTAGACCGGACAGTCGGACGGATGTTCGAGCACTCGGGGGTGCCCTAACCCCAGTCCCGCCCCGACCGCCCCCGCTTGGTCTGCGAGCGCTGCTTCTTCTCGCGCAGCCTGCGTTCGTTGATGCCGCGGGGGATGCGGGTCGCCTTGCGGGGCCTGGGCGGCGGGGCCGTCGCCTCCGCGAGCAGGGAGGCGAGGCGTACGGCGGCGGCCTCGCGGTTGCGCCACTGCGAACGATGCTCGGAGGCACGCACGCTGACGACTCCGTCCACGAGCCGCCCCGCCAGCCGCTCCAGGGCCCGCTCCTTCCACACCGGGGGCAGCGCCTCGGTGTTTGCCAGGTCGAAGCGCAACTCCACCTGTGTGTCGCTGGTGTTGACGTGCTGTCCGCCGGGCCCCGACGCCCGCGAGAAACGCCACATGAGCTCGGCCTCGGGCAGCGAGACGGAGCCGCGGATTCTGTGTTTTCCGGGGGATGGCCCCCCGGACCCCCGAGAAGGACCGGACATGCCTCCATGGTCGCGCGCCTGTCCGATCCACGTCACCTCGTTTTCGGGGACTCCGGCAAACGGGTAAAGAAAGTAAAGGACCCCGGAACCATATGTACCCCCCTCGACGTTCCTACCGATAGCTGTAGCTTCGTGACCGTACGAAGCGGCATACAGTGCACCGCGTACGCGATCGAGGGAAGGGACTCCCAACAATGGCTGTAAGCCTGTCCAAGGGCGGCAACGTCTCGCTCACCAAGGAAGCTCCGGGCCTGACCGCCGTCACTGTGGGCCTCGGCTGGGACGTCCGCACCACCACCGGCACGGACTTCGACCTCGACGCGTCCGCGATCGGGGTCAACACCGAGGGCAAGGTCTACTCGGACCAGCACTTCGTCTTCTTCAACAACAAGCAGACCCCGGACAACTCGATCGTCCACACCGGCGACAACCGCACGGGTGAGGGCGACGGCGACGACGAGGCGATCAACGTCAACCTGGCGGCGCTCCCGGCCGACATCGACAAGATCGTCTTCCCGGTCTCCATCTACGACGCGGAGTCCCGCTCGCAGAACTTCGGCCAGGTGCGCAACGCGTACATCCGCATCGTCAACCAGGCCGGCGGCCAGGAGATCGCCCGCTACGACCTGTCGGAGGACGCGGCCACGGAGACGGCCATGGTCTTCGGCGAGCTGTACCGCAACGGCGCGGAGTGGAAGTTCCGCGCGGTCGGCCAGGGTTACGCCTCGGGCCTGGTCGGCATCGCCCAGGACTTCGGCGTCAACGTCTGACGGCTGTCGCTGCGAAGGCCCCCGGAATTCGGTGAATTCCGGGGGCCTCGCCATTGCCTGGGGGTCAGCCCCGGAGCCCGCCGCCCTTGACCGCGCCGACGAACGAGACCCAGGCGCCGGCCTCGAAGACGAGCGCTCCGCGGGCGGGGTCCTTGCTGTCGCGGACGGGGACGACGGAGGGCAGGTTGTCGGCGACCTCTACACAGGCACCGCCGTCGGAGTTGCTGTAGGAGCTCTTCCGCCAGGCAACGGCGCTCAGGAAGTCTTCGGAGACCTCAACGCACTCGCCACCGTCCGGATTGCTGTAGCTGCTCTTGCGCCACGTCGCGTCGGTCAGGTCGATCCCTCGCACGGCACTTCCTCCAACATCCGCAGGGCGAACTTGCGCGACTCGACCGGAGACATGGCCACGTCGCGCATTGCATCGTAGGCACGCTGCAGCCGCTCAACAGAGCTGTTTTCCTCGACCAGTTCACCACGATGCGCGTTCTCCGTGTACGCCACCGTCTTCCCGTCCAGCAGCCTCAGGAACATTACGGCGGTGCTCACCAGCCCGTGCAGGCCAACACCTTGTGGCAGCACCTGAAGCGTGATGTTCGGCCGCTCAGATGCGTCGAGCAGGAACTCCAACTGCTCCCGCCACTCCCCCACGTCACCCAGCGGCGTACGCAGTACCGCCTCGGAGAGGAGGGCGCGAAACGGCGGTGCGTCGTCCCCCTCCAGTAGCTTCCGCCGACCGGTCCGCGCCTCGACCGCTTGGTCCAACTCCTTGCCCTTGGCGCCACCCAGCGCGAGGACCTCACGTGCGTACCCATCTGTCTGGAGCAGGCCGGGCAGGATGCTCACCCCGAAGTGCCACAAGCTCATCGCCTCGGCCTCCAGCAACATGTACCGCCGGTACTGCTCCTTGAACTGCGACGGATCCCCCACCGCCAGTTCCCACAACGCCAACAGCAACCCCGGCGTCCCGTAGTACTGGTCCAACCCCTGCACCACCTCAGGGCTCCCCAGTGTCTGCCCGCTCTCCATCTTCCCGAACAGCGACCAGTCCCAGCCCAGCGCCTCGCCGAGCTTCCGCAGGCTCAACCCCTGCTCCGTACGCAGTAACCGGAGCTCCTCCGCGAACCGCCGCCGCGGCTCCTGACTGCGTCCCGTGATCACCCGTCTCGGCGGCATCGCGCCCTCCTCCACGGCGTTGCGGCCCCGCTCGGGACCGTGCTCGCACCAGTAGGAAGACGCAGCGTATTCAACTCATTGCGCTGAGCGCAGGCATTCGCCGAAAGGGGCGGCTATACAGGGAGAGATCCGCAAGTGTGACACTTCTTCCGAATGTGTCACACCACAGCCGGTACACCCCCAGGACCGCAGCCGTCCGCCGAGCCGTTCCAAGCAGTCATCTCAATCGGTGAGGTGTCGTCGGATGAACGGCGCCGTTCCCAAGACGAGTACGGCGAAGGCGATCAGTCGTTGGAGGCCGGGCTGCGCAACCAGGGTGCTGTGCTGGATGCCATAGGTCGCGTACCAGTTTGCGGCGAGGTCGGTCGTCATGATGGCGCACGCCAGGTCAGTACCTCGACGCTTCCCGCCGACCAGTAGCGCGGCGGCAAGCGGGTCGAAGAGCGCCAGCGAGGACCAGTAGAGGTTGAGCCACCCGGGTGCCCAGCTGTAAGGACGCAGTCCGTGGTGGAAGAGATCGGTGATGTGCGCGACGGCGCCGACGAAGAGCAGGCCTGCTGCGATGACGCAGACCAGCATCACCACCCAGCGCGGAGTGCGGTGCATCCATTCGATCACGTCATGGATCGTCCCAGGTGCGGGTGCGGCACGTCTGGCAGCCGGCCTGCGGTAGCAGATGAGGCTGCAGGCTATGCCACGTACGCGCGCATGGGATTCGCCCAGCTGAAGAGGGAACAGGCCCGCCTGCTGGGGCAACGGCACGGCAGTTGACCGAACGCAACGACGTCTGAGCCTGAACTCGCTTGTTCCGCACAGCCGTTGTCGGCGTTACGTTGCCGCACATGATCCTCACCCCGCTCCCTCTCACAGCCGACCACGACATCCCGGCCCCGCTGCTCACCGAACTCACCGCGCTGTACGCCTCCAACCGCGAGTTCCATGCCCTGAGCGGCGACTTCCCGGACCCGGACGGCATCCAACCGGAGCAGGTGGCGGCCGCGCTGGCCGACGAGTTGGCGCACCCGGACGCGGAGGTCCTCCTCGCCCGCAGCGCGGGGCGCCTGGTGGGGATCGCGATAACGCTCGCCCACCACCCCGACCCGGCCGACCCCGACCCGTGGATCGGCCTGCTGATGGTGGACGCGGGGGCGCAGCGGCAGGGATACGGACGGCGGCTCGCGTCACTCGTCGAGGACCGTTTCCGCGCCGCGGGCCGCACCGCCGTCCGGCTCGCGGTGCTGGAGAACAACCCCAGGGGACTCGCCTTCTGGACGGCCCTCGGCTACGAGACCATCGACCACCGCCCGGACCGCCGACTCGGCCGCGCCTGCGCCGTACTGCGCAAGGAACTGCGCACCCCGCGCCGGGCGGCCCGCGTCGCCGTGGTCGATCCCGAGGGATCGGTCTTCCTCTTCCGTTACGACAACGTCGAGGTGGGTGTGCACTGGGCGCTGCCCGGCGGTGGCCTGGAAGCGGACGAGACCCCGCGTGAGGGTGCGGTGCGCGAGCTGCGCGAGGAGACCGGCTGGACGGACCTGGAGCCCGGCCCACTGCTGTGCACATGGGAGCACGACTTCACCCTCCCCCAAGCTCTCGACTGTGCTCGAGCAGGGGGGACCCCCACGGGAATCCGCGTCCGCCAGCACGAGCACATCTATGTCACCCACGGCCCGCGCCGCGAGCCGGGCGGCGCGCACCTGGCCACCGCCCACGCCGAGGACGGCATCCTCGGCTGGCGCTGGTGGACCCGGCAGGAACTCGCCGAAGCGCCGGAGCCCGTATGGCCGCCCCGGCTGGCCGAACTGCTGGCGGAGTCGGCCGACCACCGGCCCTCCTGAGCGCAGGAGGTGTCGGCGGGGTGGGGGCGACCGTGGCCCCAGGGTGTGGCCCGCGACGGCGGGCCTGGCGTGGCGTGACACCATCACCCCGTGCTCGACATCGGCTACGCCCTCTCCAACCGCTTCCCCGACCCCCCGCAGACCGACTACCGCCGCGCGGACGTCCACGCGCTGCGATACGACCTGTTCTGCGGTGACGTCTACCTCGCCGACACCGAGACGGACCGGGAGTTGTCCACAGCCTGGGGATGGGTGCCGGTGCTCGACTTCGCGTGGGCGCTGTGCGACATCGTCGAGCGGCTCGACCGCGACCCGCTCGGCAGCCGCGCCGCCCGGCCGCAGCAGGCGGAGCTGGACTTCACCGAGTCCACCGACCGCATGCTCTTCGAGCGCCGCTTCGGCTGGGTGGACATCGAGGCGGAGTGGCTGCCGACGTCCGAGCCGCCGCTCACCTTCTCCCACGCCGAACTGCGCCGCGAGTCACGGGACTTCCTGCACGACCTGATCGCCGACCTGACCGACCTCCACGAGGGGCTCCGGGACAACCCGGCGATCTGGACCCTCGAGGCCCGCTTCCCCCGGGTGTCCTAGCCCGCGCGCCGGTAGCCACGGCCACGTCCGTCCGGGCGGTGCTCAAGGCTCCAGCACCACCTTTCCGGTCGTCTCCCGGTTCTCCAGGGCCCGGTGGGCCGCGGCCGCCTCCGCGAGCGGGAAGCGCTGGACGGCCGGTGCGAGGCGGCCCGCGGCGGCCTCGGCGAGGGCTCGCAGCTCCAGGGTGCGCAGGGGGTCGGGGCCGCCCGCCTTCTGCATCATCACGGGACCGAGGACCTGCTCGGAGACGCCCTCGACGAGATACGGCTCCCCGCCCCGGATCCCCTCGGCGGACCAGCCGAAGACGATGTGCCTGCCGCCCGGGGCGAGCAGGCCGACGGCCGTGCGCGCCACGGCGCCGCCCACGCCGTCGAAGACGTGGGTGACCCGGCCCCGGTAGGTCTCGAGGTGGTCCGCCCACAGGGGCTCCCGGTAGTCGACGGCGAGGTCCGCGCCGTTCTCCCGCACCCGTGCGGCCTTCCGCGCCCCGCCCGCGAGCCCGATCACCGTGGCGCCCGCGTGCACGGCGTACTGCACCAGGAGAGTGCCGATCCCGCCTGCGGCGGCGGGGATCAGGACCACGGATCCGGGGCCGAGGTCGGCGAACTGCGCGATCCCCATCGCCGTACGCCCCGTGCCGATCATGGCGACGGCCTGCGCGTGGTCGAGGTCCGGCGGTGTCTCGTGGAGGCGGCCCAGGTCCGTGACGGCGAGTTCGGCGTAGCCTCCGGGTACGAAGCCGAGGTGGGCGACGACCCGCTTGCCGAGCCAGCGGGCGTCGACGCCCTCCCCGAGGGACTCGACGGTGCCGGCGACCTCACGGCCGGGAATCGTGGGCAGGGGCGTCGGGCCGGGCGCCGGGCCCGTCTCGCCCTCCCTGAGCGCCGTGTCCATGAGGTGCACGCCGGCCGCGGCGACAGCGATGCGGACCTGTCCGGGGCCGGGTTCGGGGTCCTCGGCCTTTTCGTACGTCAGGTTCTCGGCCGGGCCGAAGGCGTACAGGCGGATGGCGTGCATGGGCGGGCTCCTCGTGGTCTGCGTCGTCTGTCGTCAGAACGCCCACCCTTCAACCTCAAGCATGCTCGAGGTCAAGTGGGGTCGGGGACATCGGCGGTGAACCCGCAGGTCGGAGCGATTGTCAGGGGTAGGGGGCACCATGGGGGCATGGTGCACAGGACGCGGGTGGTGAAAGCGGCGCGGCGGGCGGAGGTGCGGCTGCCGGAGCTGGTGGGGTTCACCGGCGGGGAGTTGACGCCGGACGGGGACTACGACGGGCTGGAGTTCCGGGACCTGGACTTCGCCGGGCAGGACGGCGCCGGTGCCCGGTTCATGGACTGCGCGCTGACGAGCTGCGCACTGGACGAGACGGGGCTGCGCCACGCGCGCGTGTTGGACTCGGTCCTCACCGGCATACGGGGCGTGGGCACGGACCTCGCCGAGGCGACCCTGCGCGACGTGGAGCTGGTGGACGCCCGGCTCGGCGGGGCGCAGCTGCACGGCGCGGTGCTGGAGCGGGTGCTGGTGCGGGGCGGCAAGATCGACTATCTGAACCTGCGCAACGCCAGGCTCAAGGACGTCGTCTTCGAGAGCTGTGTCCTGGTCGAGCCGGACTTCGGGGGCGCCCGGCTGGAGCGGGTCGCGTTCGCGGACTGCGTCCTCAAGGGCGCGGATCTCACGGCGGCGACCCTGGTGGACGTGGACCTGCGGGGCGCGGCGGAGCTGGACGTCGCCCGCGGGCTCGACCGTCTGTCCGGAGCGGTGATCAGCCACGCCCAGCTCCTGGACCTGGCTCCCGTGCTGGCGGCGGAGATGGGGCTGCGGGTGGCGGAGGTCTAGTGCCGCGACAGGCACGTTGCCTGCCAGGGCACCGGTCAGCCCTGCGCGCCATGCCGGGGCACCGGTCAGCCCTGCGTGCCGCTCCCCAGCTCCTTCAGCGCCTCGTCCGTCAGCCGGTACACCGTCCACTCGTCCTGCGGGCGGGCGCCCAGGGACTTGTAGAAGCCGATCGCCGGGCTGTTCCAGTCGAGGACCGACCATTCCAGGCGCTCATAGCCGCGGTCGACGCAGATGCGGGCCAGTTCCGTCAGGAGCGCCCTGCCGTGACCGGCACCGCGGGCCCCCGGGCGGACGTACAGGTCTTCCAGATAGATGCCGTGCACACCGCGCCAGGTGGAGAAGTTCAGGAACCACAGCGCGAAGCCGACGACCTCGCCGCCCTCGTCCTCGGCGACGTGCGCGAAGGCCGCCGGGCGGTCGCCGAACAGCGCCTCGCTCAGCTGCTCCTGGGTCGCCCGCGCCTCGTGCAGCGCTTCCTCGTACTCGGCCAGCTCACGGATCAGGGCATGGATGACGGGGACGTCTGCGGGGGTCGCGGTGCGGATCATGCGCGCAGTGTCACAGAGGCGGCGGAGCCCGGCAAGCCCCCGCCCCGCCGCCTTTCCGCAGATCAGTGCCGTCCCGCCACCCGGTCCGCGATCCGTGCCAACTTCGAGGACTCGGCGCTGTGCGTGGCCAGTTCACGCCGGTCCGCCATGCGGTAGGTGGCGTACATGCCGTGCACACCGAGCCAGCGCAGCGGTTCCGGTTCCCACTTGCGCACCTGGTGGTTCGCCCAGGGCAGGGCGGTCAGCTCGGTAGCGCCGGCCTGGCCGGAGTCCTGCTGGACCAGGTCGCGCAGGGTGCGTGCGGCAAGGTTGGTGGTGGCGACGCCGGAGCCGACGTAACCGCCCGCCCAGCCGAGGCCCGTGGAGCGGTCCAAGGTCACCGTGGTGCACCAGTCGCGCGGCACCCCGAGCACCCCCGACCAGGCGTGGGCCACCTTCACCCCGGCCAGCGACGGGAAGAAGCGGACCAGGATCTCGTACAGCGCCTCGACGGTGGCCGGCTGGGTGCGGCCGTCGTTGTCCGTGCGCGAGCCGAAGCGGTACGGCACCCCGCGCCCGCCGAGCGCGATCCGGCCGTCGGCGGTGCGCTGCGCGTACATGTACGCGTGCGCCATGTCGCCCAGCGTCTCGCACCCCTCCCAGCCGATCTCCGCCCATTGCTCGTCGGTCAGCGGCTCGGTCGCGATCATCGAGGAGTTCATGGGGAGCCAGGTGCGCTTCTGCCCCTTCAGCGAGGCCGTGAAGCCCTCCGTGCAGCGCAGCACGTACGACGCCCGGACGGTCCCGTACGGCGTCACCGCGTGCTTCGGGCGGATCTCCGTGACGGGCGTCTGCTCGTGGATCGTCACGCCGAGCGCCTCGACGGCCGCGGCGAGGCCCTTGACCAGCTTCACCGGGTGCAGCCGCGCCCCGTGCGGGCTCCAGGTCGAGCCGACCGCGTCCGCGACCCGGATCCGCTCGGCGGTCTCCCGGGCGCCGTACACCTCGCGGTCCTTCTCGCCGTACGACTTCTCGTGCTCGTGGAATGCCTCCAGCCGGGCCAGCTGCGCGGGCGTGTACGCCACCTCCAGGACACCGCCGACATGCACGTCCGCGTCGATGCCCTCCTCCTCGGCGACCCGTACGACCTCGGCGACCGTCTCGTTCATCGCCTTCTGCAGCCGTACGGCCGCATCGTGGCCGTGCAGCTTCGCGTACCGGTCGCGGCCCGCGACACCGTTGTAGAGCCAGCCGCCGTTGCGCCCGGAGGCGCCGTAGCCGCAGAACTTCTGTTCCAGCACGGTGATGCGCAGGAACGGCGCCGCCTTCTTGAGGTAGTACGCGGTCCACAGACCGGTGTAGCCGCCGCCGACGATCACGACGTCGGCGGACGTGTCCCCGGCGAGGGGCTCCCGCGGCGCGGGAAGGCCGTCGTCCGCGTACCAGTAGGAGATGCCGCCGTTGACCACGCTGTCCACTGCGCTGCTCATGCGCCGGACGTTAACTCCTGAGGGCGGCCAGTGTCTCCTTCGGATTCCATGGTTTTCCGCGGCCCCGGGTCAGCGGGTAGCAGGCGAGACCGATCAGCACCGAGACGATATGCCCGAAGTCGGTGAATCCGGGAGACGTGGCGAGAGGGGCTCCGTACACCAGCAGGACGCCCGCGAGATACGCATACCGCCAGGGCGCGGCGATCCGGTACGTGAGCACCGCGGCCACCCCGGCCAGCGCGTAACTCACGCCGAAGTCCAGCGTGTCGACCGCCGAGTACGGAACCGCACCGTCACGGATCGCCAGCAGCAGCGCGCCCTCGCTGACGAGCGTGGCCAGCACGTGCGCGGCACCGCACACCGCCAGCCAGCGCACGGTGCCGAGCCAGCGCTCCGCCTGCGCGTGGAAGACCGTGTAGAGCACGACGTACGGCAGCACGTACCCGCCGTCTATCCACATCGCGCTGGTGACGAACGCGCGCACGGGGTCGGACGACAGCTCGTGGATGTTCGTGGAGCGCTGCCGCAGAAAGTGGTCCTCGACGCTCGGCGGCATGTGGTGCAGGGCCACGGTGGTGAAGACCAGGACCAGCAGCCAGACGTAGGTCCCCGGGGCACTGCGGACGTACGCCACCGCTGCCCCGGGCAGACGTCTGAAGTGCATGCCCCGACTCACAAAGGCAAGTATCGTCGCGAAGGTGATACGGGTGCCTGGCGAGCTGATCGCCTCGCAGGAGATGTTCAACGGGGACGCGGGGCGGGCATTCGTCGCGGACCTGCCACGGCGGGCGGCCGAGTTCCTTCAGCGGTGGCGGCTGCGGGTCGACGGGCCCTCCCTGCACGGGGTCTGTGCGCTGGTCCTTCCGGTGCGCCGCGCCGACGGAACACCGGCCGCGCTCAAGCTCCAGCTCCTGGACGCGGAGAGCGAGGGCGAGCCGCTCGCGCTGCGCGTATGGGACGGCGAGGGGGCCGTACGGCTGCTGGAGCACGACGAGGCGACGTGCACGCTCCTGCTGGAACGCCTCGACCAGGCGCGCATGCTCACGCACCTGCCCGACACACGCGAAGCCGTCCTCGTCATCGCCGAACTGCTGGCCCGGCTGACGTCCGTACCGGCCCCGGCGGGGATGCGCCGGCTCGGTGACGTCGTGCGGGCGATGCTGGAGCAGGTCCCCCGGGCGCTGGAGCGGATCCCCGACCCCGCGGACCGGCGCCTGATGGAGGACTGCGCGGCCGCGGTGCGCGAGGTGGTCTCCGAACCCGGCGACCGCCTTCTCCACTGGGACCTGCACTTCGGCAACGTCCTCGGCGCCGACCGCGCCCCCTGGCTCGCCATCGACCCCAAACCCCTCGCGGGCGACCCCGGCTTCGACCTCCTGCCCTCGATCCACAACCGCTACGACCCCGCCGAGACGGGGTGGCGCTTCGACGCGCTGACCCACGTCCTGGGCCTGGACAGGGAGCGGGCGCGGGCCTGGACGCTGGGGCGGGTGCTGCAGAACTGCCTGTGGGAGATCAAGGACGGCCGCCCGCTGGAAGCGGTACAGCTGGAGATCGGACGCAGGCTGCGCGGGTGACCTCCGCCTGCCCCACGGACACGCCACCGGATGGCCGATCCGGCTCTCCATGACCCGGCCGGCGGCATAGCGTACAGAATATGACTAATGCCACATCAGGTACCCGGCGTGAAACGGCGGCGCTCGCCGAGGAGAGGCGCACATGAGGACCGTCAGCCCTGCCCCACCGCAGTCGTCCATGCGGCTGAGGGAACTCGTCTTCGGGGCGGCGTGCGCCGCCGCCCTCCGCGCGGCCGCCCGGCTGGGGGTCGCCGACGCGCTCGGGGACGCCCCGATGAGCGCGGAGGACCTCGCGGCCGCGGTGAAGACCGAGCCCGGGCCGCTGCGGCGACTGCTGCGCGCCCTGTCCTGCCACGGCGTCTTCACCGAGCACGAGAACGGCACGTTCGCGCACACCGGCATGTCCCGGCTGCTGCGCGAGGACGACCCGCACAGCCTGCGCAACATCACGCTGTGGTGCACCGAACCGTGGACCTGGGACGCCTGGCCGCGGCTGGACGAGGCGGTGCGCACCGGCCGGAACGTCGTGGAGGACCTGTACGGCAAGGAGTTCTTCACCTACCTCAACGAGGACGCCCCGGAATCGGCCGACGTCTTCAACCGCGCCATGACCACCTCCAGCCGGCAGTCGGCACGGGATGTCGCGGAACTCCTCGACCTGTCGGGCAGTGCGTCGGTCGCGGACATCGGCGGAGGCCAGGGGCACGTGGTGGCGAGCCTGCTGGAGAAGTACCCGTCGATGCGGGGCACCCTGCTCGATCTGCCCCGCGTGGTGGAGAACGCCGACCCACGGCTGCTCGAGGGCGGTTCGCTCGCGGACCGCGTGCGCATCGTGGCCGGGGACTGCCGCGAGGCCATCCCGGTCCGGGCCGATGTGTACATCATCAAGAACATCCTCGAGTGGGACGACGAGTCCACCGCCAGGACCCTGCGCAACGTCATCGCGGCGGGCGGGCCCGGAGCGAAGGTCGTGGTCATCGAGAACCTCGTCGACGACACCCCCTCGATGAGGTTCAGCACCGCCATGGACCTGCTGCTGCTCCTCAACGTCGGCGGAGCGAAGCACACCACCGAGAGCATGGTCGGCCGGCTGACCGGCGCGGGCCTGGTCGTCGACGGGATCCGCCCGGCCAATCCCTATCTGCACGCGTTCGAGTGCAGCGTCCCCCGATGACCCGCCGCGACCGCCGGGACGGGGCCGGTCCCCGCACGCCGACGGTCGCCGGGCCCACGACGTCGTGGGCCCGGCGACCGTCGGCCGCATGAACGGCTCAACCGGTGGCGTCCCGCTCCCAGCGGTAGAAGCGGTGCGCCATCGCGTCCTTGGGCGAGCGCCAGGTCGCGGGGTCGTACGCGCTGACGTACGCCGACAGACGCTCACTGATGCCCCTGAACTCCGGGTGCCCGGCCACCTTGGCGATGGCGGGACCGGGATCCCGCTCGGCCTCGATGAGATGCATGTACACGTCCCCGAACTGGAAGAGGCTGCGCCGGGCCACCCCGACGAGGTGCGGCAGCTCTCCCCGGTCGGATTCCGCGAACACCTCGGCGATGTCCGGGGCCGAGCCCGGGGCCATACGGGCGACGATCAACTCCTGGTACATCGGTCTGTCCTCCACCCGGATCAGTCGGCGAGGACCGGCGCCGGCCGGTGCTCGGCCGCCGCCTTCTCGATGCGGTCCCGGATGAGGGCCATCTGGACCTTCGAGTTGCGGTTGATGTTGTCGGTCATCCACGCATCGTCGACCGGTGCGTCGGGCCTCATCTCGAAGTCCTGCGTCCACACCATCCGGGCGCCGTCGGCCAACCCCTCGTACCGCCAGCGGATGTTCATGTACGCGAAGGGCCCCGGCTCGACGCGGCGGGCCTTGACGCTGAGCGCGGCGCGATCCGTCTCCCGCTCCGAGACCCAGCTCCACACCGTGCCCTTCTCGTCGGGATGCATGGTCAGCCGGAAGGTCGTCCGGTTCCCGTCGCGGGACAGTACGTCGACGGACGCGTACTCGCTGAACAGCTGCGGCCAGTTCTCCAGATCGTTGGTCATGTCCCAGACGAGGTCCAGCGGCGCGGCGATGGTGATCTCGTTCTCTGTATGTCCGGCCATGTCAGGCTCCTGCCATCAGGGTGTTGTTGACGAGGTCGAGGAACTGCCGGGGGGTCTTGCAGCGCTCCGCGTCGGGAGGCATCGGCGTACCGTGCCGGTTCTCCAGTTCGCCCACGATGCCGAGCAGGCCCAGCGAGTCGATGCCGAGCGAGTCGAAAGCGGAGTCGTACTGCTGCTGGAGGTCCTGCGGCGCGACGGTGACGCCGGCAGCCTTCTTCATCAGCTCGGCCAGTTCTTCCACGGTGATTTGGGCACTCATTCGGTTCTCTCCTTTGCTCCAGGGCGGCCTCACCACGAGGCGCCGCCTGTCCGGTCGTTCGCCTTCGGGGCGCCACAACCGGTGCCGAGCGGGCTCACTCGATGGCGCTGTGCCGCAGCACGAGCGCCGAGTTCGACCCCATGAGTCCCCGGCTGAGGACCAGCGCCGTACGCAGCTCGGCGGGACGGGCTCGGACGGTCACCAGGTCGAGGTCATGGCAGATGTCGAAGACATTGGGGGTGGGTGGGATCAGGCCGTGCTCCATCGCGAGCACCGCCGCCGCGGTGTCCAGTACGGGCGCCGCGCAGTAGCCGCGGCCTGTGCCGGTCTTGGGCGCCGTGACCGGCACGCGCCTGCCGTGGGTGCCCAGGGCGTCGGCGATCGCCAGCGCCTCGGCACGGTCCGCCTCCGGTACACCGAGGGCGTCGGCGAAGACGACGTCGATCTCCTCGGGGGCGCAGCCGGCCTCGTCCAGGGCTCCGCGGATCGCCTGGGCGAGCCCCTCCCGGGACAGCTCCCAGCGGGAGGCCCCGGTGAACGTGGCCGCGTGTCCGGCGATCGTGGCCCGGACCTGCACGCCCCGCTCACGGGCCCTGTTCTCCTCCTCCACGACGAGCATGGCGCCGCCTTCGGCAGGCACGAACCCGCAGGCGCCGTCAGTGAAGGGGCGGTAGGCCCGCGCCGGGTCCTCGACGGTGCTCAGCTCCTCGTAGCCGAGCTGGCAGACCACCGAGTAGGGGGCGAGCGGCGCCTCGGTCGAGCCGGCCACGATCGCGTCGGTGCCGCGCCCCACGGCCCGCGCGGCGTGCGCGAGGGCGTCCAGGCCGCCGGCCTCGTCGGCGGCGACGACCGAACAGGGGCCCTTGAACCCGCGGCGTATCGAGATCTGGCCGGTGCTGGCTGCGTAGAACCAGGCGATGGACTGGTACGGGCCGACGAACCGGCTTCCCTTCCCCCACAGTCGCTGCAGCTCGCGCTGCCCGAACTCGCCGCCACCGGAGCCGGCCGCGGTGACCACGCCCAGGGAGAACGGCGCGCTGTCGGCGTCGGCCTGGCCGAGCCGGGCGTCCGCCAACGCGAGATCGGCGGCGGCCATCGCAAAGTGCGTGAACCGGTCGGTCTGGACCAGGAAGCGCTCCTCGACAGCTGCCGACGGGTCGAAGGAACGGACCTCGCCGGCCACCCGCAGCGGCAGGTGCTCGCACCCTTCGCGGGTGACCCGGTCCAGGACGCTCATTCCCTCCTGGGTGGCCTTCCAGAAGGCGTCGGTGCTCGTTCCGTTGGGCGCGACGACGCCAATTCCGGTGACGCCGGCGCGCCGAACGTGCGGTGCGTTCATCGTGTCCTCTCCCTCGGCCGGGTCAGGACCACCGCGGACTGGAATCCGCCGAACCCGCTGCCCACGGAGAGCACACTGTTCAGTCTCCGCTCGCGGGCTGCGCGTGGCACGTAGTCCAGGTCGCATTCGGGGTCGGGGGTCTCGTAGTTCGCGGTCGGCGGTACGACCTGGTGGGCCAGGGCCAGCACACAGGCCACGACCTCGATCGCCCCGATCGCCCCGAGGGAGTGGCCCACCATGGATTTGATGGAGCTCATGGGCGTGTCGTAGGCGTGGTGGCCCAGGGCCCGCTTCACCGCGGCCGTCTCGTGACGGTCGTTCTGCCGGGTGCCCGAGCCATGGGCGTTGACGTAGTCGATCGACGAGCCGTCGAGGCGGGCGTGGTCCAGCGCGACGTCGATCGCCCGGGCCATCTCCAGACCCTCCTTGGTCAGCCCGGTCATGTGGTAGGCGTTGCCGAACGTGGCGTAGCCGCCCATCTCGCAGTACACGTGCGCGCCGCGGGCCCGCGCGTGTTCCAACTCCTCCAGGACCAGCACCGCACCGCCCTCGCCCATGACGAACCCGTCACGGTCGGCGTCGAAGGGGCGGGAGGCGTGCGCCGGGTCGTCGTTGTTCGGGGACGTGGCCTTGATCGCGTCGAAGCAGGCCATGGTGATCGGTGAGATCGGCGAGTCCGACGCCCCGGCCACACAGATGTCGGCCCTGCCCTCCTCGACGGTGTGGAAGGCGTATCCGACCGCGTCGAGACCCGACGTGCAGCCCGTGGAGACGGTCTGCACCGGCCCACGGGCCCCGAAGCGCTCCGCCACCATCGAGGCGAGCGTGCTGGGCGAGAACGCGCGGTGCAGATGCGGGTCCGCCTCGCGGTGGTCCACGTCCCAGCGCTGCCCGTGATGGCTGACCTGGACGTAGTCGTGCTCCAGACGGGTGGTGCCGCCGACCGCGGTCCCCAGGGAGACCCCCACCCGCCAGGGGTCCTCCCGAGCCAGGTCGAGCCCGGCGTCCCGGACGGCTTCCTCGCCGGCGGCCAGGGCGAACTGGATGTACCGGTCGGCGCGTTCGACGTCCTCGGGATCCAGCCCGTGGGCCGCCGGGTCGAAGTCGCACTCGGCGGCGATCCGTGAGCGCAGGCCGGACGGGTCGAAGAACGTGATGCCCCGCGTCGCGGTACGGCCGGCCGTGAGCAGATCCCAGAACGCCGGTACGCCGATGCCGCCCGGTGCCACGACGCCTATGCCGGTGACCGCCACGCGCCGGGTCATGAAGGGACCTGGTCTCGGTCGGCCGGCCGGGCACCGCCCGCCCCGGCTCCCTCTACGGCGACCGCGACGACGTCGCTCTCCTCCGTGTCGACGTGGCCGAGCTGCGGGCGCGGGGCGAGCGGGCCCAGGTGGAAGACGATGCGGGCCTCCTCGTCGCCGACGTTGCGGAAGCGGTGGCGCATATAGGCGGGGATCATGAGCCCCTGCTCGGGCCGCAGCGGGTGCGGGTCGCCGTCCAGGTCCACTTCCAGCTGTCCGCAGATGACGTACACGAACTCCTCGGAGTACGGGTGATAGTGCTCGCCGATGCGGTCGCCGGGCTCCACGATGGCCACGCCCATGAAACCGCTGGTGGACCCGACCGTGGCCGGGGTGAGCATGGCGCGCAGATCGCCTCCGCGTCTGCGGTTGGGGTCGGTCTCGCTGAGATCCACGATTTTGGGACGGGGTTTGATCACGTCGTTCCTCCGATGGTGTGCTGCGTCGGCAGGGGGCGTGGCCGGCGTGGGCCGGTCAGGCCTCGGCCGCTCGGCGGTCGGTGACGAGGCCCATGCGGGCGAACTCGAGGAAGGGCATGAGGTCGCCGTTCTTCAGCGCGGACGCGTCCAGGCCGGGGGCGCCGTCGTCGAGGAGGGCCGACAGCTCGGCCGCCTGCTCGGCGTCGCGGAGGCCGAGCGACCGGACGGGATCGGCGCCGAGGCCGCCCCGCACGTCGATCAACCGCACCACGATGTCGTCACGCTGGAAGATCGTGCTGCCGCAGACCGGGCTGTCGGCGTCGGCGGCCTGCGCCTCGTCCTGCTGGGAGAGGAGCCGGGCCAGTTCCATACCGCGACCTGGACGGGCCGGGTAGTACAGCGCATACCGCTCGGCCTCCGGGCACTCCTGCCCGGCCGTCACATGGTGCACGGCGGGCAGTGCCGCCCGGGTGAAGAAGATCCTGGCGGCCTCGGGGTCGTTGAAGTCGCGCTGCTGCTCCAGGTACGGGTTGATGGCCTGCTCGACGGCCCGCACCTCGGGCTGCTGGGCCACGTGTCGCAGCGCCGCGCGCAGGTCGCCCTCCACCTCGATGGCCCGCACGACCCGGTTGCCGTGCATGAACAGGGAGGTACGGCACAGCCGTGTGGTGTCGTCGACCCGCGCCTTGGGCGGGGCGTAGCCGGCGAGGATCTTGGCGACGGCCGCCTCACTGCCCTGCTTGACCGTGAAGGTGATCGCGTGGCGGATCACGCCGTCGCCGATCCGGGGGGCCGTCTGCAGCCGCCTGCCCGCGGACTCGGCCGGCACTCCGACGCCGGTCTCGCGGACGATGTGGAAGCGCAGCGAACGGGTGTCGCGGACACAGCTGTGCAGCGGCCTCACCATCTGCACGTGCTCTTCGCTGTTCACCCAGGCGAGGAAGGGCGGAGCGCTCTCCCACTCGCTGGTGATGAGCCATTGGGACGGGTTGTCGATGGACTGGCAGAGCTGGTCGCTGATGTGTCCCGGGACGGACGCGACCTGGCTGCACAGTTGTTCGTACGCCTTCAGGAACTCCGGCTGCGCTCCGTCGTAGACGTCCACCAGCAGGACGACACGGAGCTGGGAGCCGTCGAACACGGACTGGGAGACTCGTTTCGACACCTGTCGCGTCATCGGTTCTGAAACACGTTCAGACGTTGTGGTCATTGAGGGCACATCTCCTTCACCGGGCGGAGGTCGACATCGGCCGCGGGTGACGCGACGTCAGCGTTCCTCGATCGTGTTCCGGCCGCAGGGAGCGCGCGACTCGTATGAACCACGTGGGTGAAGGGGCACACGACCGCGTCGGGGGGCGATGCCATACGCCTGACGGTTCGTAGCCGGGACCCTGACCGGCTTCCGCCTCATCCTCACCTCGCGCGGCATCGAGGTCGTCGGCGAGGCCGCGGACGGCGTGCAGGCCGTCGCGGAAGCCGAACGGCTGCGTCCGGACGTCGTTTTGATGGACGTCCGGATGCCCAACCTGGACGGTTTGGAAGCCGCCGAACGCGTCCTGCGGCTGCTCCCGCACTGCCGGGTCCTCGTGCTCACCACATTCGACCTCGACCGCTACGTCTACGCGGCCCTCGCCGCCGGGGCGAGCGGCTTCCTGCTCAAGGACGTCACCGCCGCCCACCTCACCGCAGCCGTACGACTGGTGAACACCGGCGACGCACTGCTCGCCCCCTCGATCAGCCGCCGTCTGGTCGAGCGCTACGCGACCGCCCGCGAGGCCGGCCGCACCGACACGTCCTACGGCCCCGCCGCCGCGACCGCGGTCCACCTCGACCTGGCCCCGCTGCCCCCGCGTGAACTCGAGGTGCTGACCCTGATGGGCCGCGGCCTGTCGAACACCGAACTCGCCGAAGCCCTCACCCTCAGCGAGGCCACCGTGAAGACCCACGTCGCACGGATCTTCGCCAAGCTCGCCCTCCGCGACCGCGCGCAAGCCGTCGTCCTCGCCTACGAGACGGGCCTGGTCGCCCCCGGGGGCTCCAGCGTCGAAAACTGACGCCAACGCCCTCACGATCCATGATCGTGAGGGCGTTGTCCCAGGTGGTTCGCAGAGCCCCCTGTCGGATTCGAACCGACGACCTTCGCTTTACAAGAGCGGCGCTCTGACCAGCTGAGCTAAGGAGGCCTGCACATGCGTGCTCGTGCAGTGTACCCACGTCCCGGCCCGGCACCGTCGAATATTCCGCGAAGCTCGCAGTCACCCCGGTACTGACAGAGCCGACGGCGCCGGGTACCGTCCTGAGCCAGTTCACTCTTGTGGACTACACCACAACGGAACCCCGTAGTGGCACACCACCTTTACAACGGATCGTCCGGCACGTTCCTGCCGGTGAAGGGGGCCCATTCACCATGGCCACTGTCTCGTTCGACAAGGCGACCCGGATCTACCCGGGTTCCGACAAGCCCGCCGTCGACGCACTCGACATCGAGATCGAGGACGGGGAGTTCCTCGTCCTGGTCGGCCCGTCCGGCTGCGGCAAGTCCACCTCACTCCGCATGCTGGCGGGCCTGGAGGACGTGAACGGCGGCACCATCCGTATCGGCGACCGCGACGTCACGCACCTGCCGCCCAAGGACCGGGACATCGCCATGGTGTTCCAGAACTACGCGCTCTACCCGCACATGACGGTTGCCGACAACATGGGCTTCGCGCTCAAGATCGCCGGAGTGCCCAAGGCGGAGATCCGGAAGAAGGTCGAGGAGGCCGCGAAGATCCTCGACCTCACCGAGTACCTGGACCGCAAGCCGAAGGCGCTCTCCGGCGGTCAGCGCCAGCGTGTCGCCATGGGCCGCGCCATCGTGCGCGAGCCGCAGGTGTTCCTCATGGACGAGCCGCTGTCCAACCTCGACGCCAAGCTCCGCGTCTCCACCCGTACCCAGATCGCCTCCCTGCAGCGGCGCCTCGGCATCACCACCGTCTACGTCACCCACGACCAGGTCGAGGCCATGACGATGGGCGACCGGGTGGCCGTGCTCAAGGACGGTCTGCTCCAGCAGGTCGACACCCCGCGGAACATGTACGACAAGCCCGCCAACCTGTTCGTCGCCGGGTTCATCGGCTCCCCGGCCATGAACCTGGTCGAGGTACCGATCACCGACGGCGGGGTGAAGTTCGGCAACAGCGTGGTGCCGGTCAGCCGCGAGGCGCTGAAGGCCGCCACCGACAAGGGCGACAGGACGGTCACGGTCGGTGTCCGGCCCGAGCACTTCGACGTGGTGGAGCAAGGCGGCGCCCCCGCCTCCCTGTCCAAGGACAGCGCCGACGCCCCGGCCGGCCTGGCCGTCTCCGTGAACGTGGTCGAGGAGACGGGCGCCGACGGGTACATCTACGGCACCGTCGAGGTCGGCGGCGAGCCCAGGGACCTCGTCGTCCGCGTCAGCAGCCGCGCGGTCCCGGAGAAGGGCGCCACCGTGCACGTCGTGCCGCGGCCGGGCGAGACCCACGTCTTCTCGACGTCGACGGGTGAGCGCCTCTCCGACTGAGGTCCGTCCACCGGCTGTTCCGGGTTCACACCCCGTCGCGGGTGAATTTCCCGAGATTGACGAAGAGGGTCCCGTGGCCTGCCACGGGACCCTCTTCGTTGTCGACAAACACCCGGCGAACGAGGGCATTTCGATGGGTGTGCGTCAACCTGCTACCCCGAGAACACGGTTTTCGCATCCCTCGAACCGGTGACTAAATGTCGCCAAATCACTACCTGGCGCTACTCTCACTCGCGTGAAGCACTCCACTACTCCACGGACACAGCGTGGCCGTGGGCCGGCCCGCCGGGTCGGCCGCACCCTCGCCCTTGTTCTGCCCGTCGTCCTGGTGCTGTCCGGGACCCTGGCGGTCACCCGCGTCAACTGGTCGGGGAATCCCTCGACTTCGGTGCTCGCCGCCGCGGAAGTTTCCCCAGCGGCCGGCTCCTCCCGCGCCCCGCAGGACGTGCTGCGTGACCGGCTTCTGCTGGAACTCCAGGAGAGGAACCCGGGGGTCGCGCTCACCCACCTCCAGCAGGCGGTCAACGGCAGGCCGTCGCTGGCCAGGCACTGCGCGTCGATCGCCCGCGCCCTGGGCCGCGCCGCCGTCCGCGTCTACGGTGCCTCGCGCGCCCAGTCCTACGCCCGCCCGGCCTGCGACACCTCCTTCGCCTCGGGCGTGGCGGCGCAGCACAGCTGACGCCCGCACCCCAAGGGCGTCCGTTCCAGGCGTCGGCGGCGTGCACCGCCGCACGCCGGCCGGCCGAGGGACGGGCCACCGTCCGAAACGGCGGACGGGGCGCGACGTACAGTTCGGGTCATGACCGATCCGCACGCCGCCTCGCGCCCCGTTCAAGCCGTCATTCTGGCCGGCGGCCAGGGCTCACGGCTGCGCCCGTACACCGACGACCGGCCCAAGCCGATGGTGGAGATCCCGGGCACCGGGACCCCGATCATCGGCCACCAGCTCGCCTGGCTCGCCGAGGAGGGTGTCACGGACGTGGTGGTCTCCTGCGGCCATCTCGCCGAGGTTCTGCAGAAGTGGCTGGACGCGACCGACCTGCCCGTCCGCGTGACCACGGTCGTCGAGACGGAGCCGCTCGGCCGCGGTGGCGGCCTGCGGTACGCCGCCGAACACCTCCCCCACCCCGACAAGCCGTGGTACGCGACGAACGGCGACATCTGGACCCGGTTCTCCCTGCGCGACCTGGCCGACTTCCACACCGAGCGCGACGCGGTCGCCACGCTCGCGCTGGCGCGCCCGCGCATCCCGTGGGGCACCGTCAAGACGGACGGATTCGGCCACGTCACGGACTTCATCGAGGCCCCGCCGATGCCGTACGAGGTCAACGCGGGCGTCTACGTCTTCTCCGCCGAGTTCGCCAAGCTGCTCCCCGAGCGCGGCGACCACGAGCGCACGACGTTCCCCCGCCTCGCTCGGGAACGCCGTCTGGCCGGCTTCCCGATCCCGCAGGGCGCGTACTGGCGGGCCATCGACACGGCGAAGGACCTCTCGGAGGCGGCCAGGGAACTGGCGGCGCTGGGGCACTGACGCCCGGTTGACATAGCAGGTGGGCCCCGTGCACTACGTGCGCGGGGCCCACCCATGTGTCAGCCGCGGACTACCCCAGCAGACCGCCCACCAGACGGTCCGAGCCTCCGGAGCCGCCGCCCCCGCCGCTGCCGCTCGACCCGCCCGTCGGGCCGCCCGTGCCGCTGCCGCCGGAGGACGACGGTCCCCCGCTGGTGCTCGGGGCCTGCCGCGACGGCGCCGAGTGCCGCTGCGGGACCTGGCCCACCGTGCCCTGGGTCTGGCTCGGCCGGCCACCCGTGACCGAGCCCGTCACGCCCGCCCTGCCGGTGCCCCCCGGCGCACCGGTGGCGCCCGTCGCACCGCCCGTCCCCCGCGTCGTGGCCGCGCCCGACGGAGACGACGTCGTGCCTCGCGTCGCCGGCGGCTGCGAGGCCGAGGGGCTCGCCTGGTGCCGCCGGCCGCCCGGTGTCCCGGGCAGCGGTGAACCCGGGAGCTCGTTGCGCGGCGCCTCGCCGGGGCCGGGCACGACCACGCGGTTCGCGTCCCGGACCGCCCCGCCGAGCAGCGACCCGACGAGCAGCGTCAGCCCGGTCACGAGCGCCGTCACCAGTGCGCCGCGGCGCAGCACATACCGCCGCAGCTCCCAGATACCCGACCGCGGCCCGAGCCGGCGCCATGCGCTGCCCGCGAGGCGTCCGTCCACGGAGTACACCGGCGCCCCGGCGATGATCAGCGGTGACCAGGCCGCGAGATAGATGATGTCGGGCGTCTCGTACACGGGAGCCGCCTTCCAGCTCACGGTGACGAGCAGCGCGGCGGAGAGCACCGCACCGGTCACGGCCGCGACGCGCTGCCACAGGCCGAGGACCGTGAGCACACCCGCGATCACCTGGAGGAAGGCCACGACGAGACCGGTGCCGACGGGGTGCTGGAGCGCGAACTGCCGTAGCGGCTCGGCGACTTCCCAGGGGTGCAGCGTGTGAAGCCATCTGACCATGGAGCCCCGCTTGCCGCCGTCGAAGTAGACGGGGTCGCAGAGCTTGCCCATACCGGCGTAGAGGGAGATGAAGCCGAGGACGATGCGGAGGGGCAGCAGCACCACGCCGAGGTTCATACGGCGGCCGGGGTAATAGGCGTGCCGCACCTGGTCGCCGGCATGCCGCCTGCCCGGGGGCGGCCCCGCGGGCGGTTCCTTGTCCAGGAACTCCCGGGCCCCGTAGGCCGGTTCGCCGTAAGCCGGCTCGTCGTCGGCAGATGGACCGTAGACGGGCCCGTCGTATGTGCTGCCGGGGCTGCGCATGTGCGGGAGCAGCCGGGTCTGGCCCAGGTCGTGGCCGTACCCGCCGCCGACGGTCGGTGTCTCGACGGTCCGTGCGGTCGGGTCGTCGTAGCCGTATCCGCCGCCGACGGTCGGTGTCTCGACGGTCCGTGCGGTCGGGTCGTCGTAGCCGTCGGTGCGCGGCAGACCGCCGACGCCGATGTACGGGATGACCTGGGGCGCGCCCGCGTTCACGGTCAGTTCCTCGCCATAGGCCACGCTCGTGCTCCGCGCGGCCTGCAGCAGCCGGTGGGCGCCGGTGTCGTCGGACGCGGACCTCCCACTCCAGACGACCGGCCGACGGCGACGGCCGGTACCACCGGACGGACCGGCTCTGCCCGCCGTACCGGCGTGGGGCATGCGCGCGACGTCCTGGGGGGCGGTCGCCTGCCATACGACCCTCGAGGGCTGGGCGCGCCGCGCCGACGCGCCCAACTGCACACGAAAGCTCGCGTGATTGACGATGACCTGCGCCGGATCGCTCGGCACCTTCACCATGCTCAGCACGGGGGTGTCGTCGAATCCCGACGATCGGTCCCCCGTGGGTGTGCGGGGTGTTCTGGTCTCCACACTCATCTAACCGAGTGACGTGTGGTTAGGACACTGCCTTGACCGCGCGGATCTGTCCGGCCCCCGTCAAGCACGACTCGAGCGTTCGGATCACCCCGTACGAGTGGAGGGCTGAACGCGTGTTCAGCCCTCCCTGGCCGTCGATGTCAGGCGCGCCTGCGGGACGCCTCGTACAGCACGATCCCCGCCGCAACACCGGCGTTGAGCGACTCCGCGCCGCCCGGCATCGGAATCCGGACCCGGACGTCGCAGGTCTCCCCGACGAGCCGCGACAGTCCCTTGCCCTCGCTGCCGACGACGATGACGACCGGCCCCTCCAGGGCCTCCAGCGCACCGAGTTCGGCCTCTCCGTCGGCGGCCAGGCCGACGACCGTGACCCCCGCCTTCTTGTACGCCTCCAGGGCGCGCGTGAGGTTGGTGGCGCGCGCCACGGGCGTACGGGCGGCCGCACCGGCGGACGTCTTCCACGCGCCGGCGGTCATCCCGGCCGCGCGCCGCTCGGGCACGACGACCCCGTGCCCGCCGAAGGCGGAGACGGAACGGACCACGGCGCCCAGGTTCCGCGGGTCGGTCACTCCGTCAAGGGCGACGATCAGCGGGTCCTCGCCCTCGTCGTAGGCGGCGGCGGCGAGGTCCTCCGGGTGCGCGTACTCGTACGGCGGGACCTGGAGGACGAGACCCTGGTGGTTCAGCCCGTTCGTCATGCGGTCGAGCTCGGGACGCGGGGCCTCCATGAGGTTGATGCCGCCGCGCTCGGCCGCGAGCTGCAGCGCCTCGCGCACCCGCTCGTCGTTGTCGATGAACTGCTGGACGTAGAGCGTGGTGGCGGGCACCCCCTCGCGGAGCGCCTCGACGACCGGGTTGCGCCCGACGACCAGCTCGGACGAGGCCTTTCCGCCCGTACGGCGCTGGGGGCGCCCCTGCGCGCGGCGCGCCTGCGACTGTGCGGCACGCTGCTTGGCGTGCCCCTTGCGCATCTCGGCGGGCGGCGTCGGCCCCTTGCCCTCCAGGCCCCGGCGCCGCTTGCCGCCGCTGCCGACCTGCGCGCCCTTCTTGCCGGACATGCGGCGGTTGTTCGCGGCCATGACCTACCTGTCTGTTGAAGCGTTCGTCTGTACGTCTATGCAGTGTGCCGCCCGGAGGGCCGGGCGGCACAATCGATCATCGGATCGGCGCGCGGCTCAGCGCGGGCCGAGCGTCCAGCGCGGGCCCTGCGGGCTGTCCTCGATGACGAGCCCGGCCTGGCCCAGCTGGTCGCGGATGGCGTCCGCGGTGGCCCAGTCCTTGCGGGCACGGGCGGCTTCGCGCTGCTGGAGCACGAGGCCCACGAGGGTGTCGACGACGCCGTGAAGGTCCTCACCGCGGTCGTTCTCGCCGGCCCAGTGCGCATCCAGCGGGTCGAGGCCGAGGACACCGAGCATGGCCCGCACCTCGGCGAGCCGGGCCACGGCGGCCTCCTTGTCGTCGGCGGCCAGCGCGCTGTTGCCCTGCCGGACGGTGGTGTGCACCACGGCGAGCGCCTGCGGCACGCCCAGGTCGTCGTCCATCGCCTCGGCGAACGCGGGCGGCACCTCGTCGGCCGGCTCGACGACCCCGCCGGCCAGCTCGACGACACGCTGTACGAAGCCCTCGATGCGCGCGAACGCGGACTCGGCCTCGCGCAGGGCGTCCTCGCTGTACTCGATCATCGAGCGGTAGTGGGGGGTACCGAGGTAGTAGCGCAGGACGACGGGCCGCCAGTGCTTGACCATCTCGGAGACGAGCACCGAGTTGCCGAGCGACTTCGACATCTTCTCGCCGCTCATGGTGACCCAGGCGTTGTGCACCCAGTACCGGGCGAACTCGTCACCGAAGGCCTTGGCTTGGGCGATCTCGTTCTCGTGGTGCGGGAAGACGAGGTCGAGCCCGCCGCCGTGGATGTCGAAGGCGGAGCCCAGGTACTTGTGAGCCATGGCGGAGCACTCGAGGTGCCACCCCGGACGCCCGCGTCCCCACGGCGTCTCCCAGTCGGGTTCACCGGGCTTGGCGGCCTTCCACATGGCGAAGTCGCGCGGGTCCCGCTTGCCGCTGATGCCCTCCTCGGCGGGCTGCCGCATCTCCTCGAGGTCCTGCTTGGACAGCTCGAGATACGACGGCCAGGACCGCACGTCGAAGTACACGCTGCCGTCGGCCTCGTAGGCGTGCCCGCGCTCGATGAGCGTGCGCATCATCTCGACCATCTCGGTGACGTGCCCGGTGGCGCGCGGCTCGTAGGTCGGCGGCAGGCAGCCGAGCACGTCGTAGCCCTCGCTGAAGGCGCGCTCGTTCTCGTACCCGATCGCCCACCAAGGGCGGCCCTGGTCGGCGGACTTGGTGATGATCTTGTCGTCGATGTCGGTCACGTTCCGGATGAACGTGACCTCATAGCCGCGGTACGCGAACCAGCGGCGCATGATGTCGAAGTTGAGGCCCGAGCGGATGTGCCCGATGTGCGGTGCGGCCTGCACGGTGGCGCCACACAGGTAGATCGAGACACAACCCGGCTTGAGCGGGGTGAAGTCGCGGATCTGCCGGGCGCTGGTGTCGTACAGGCGAATAGTCACGTGTCCAGGGTAGTGGGCCACGGAGAGTGCCTCGCGCCCCTTCCGGCCGAGGGGCGCGCATTCGTGACACGGCAGGGGGACGACTCCGAGCTGCGGGAAGGGGCGGCGGAGTCGCTCACATACGGCCGACCACCTTCCGGGGGAGGACCCTCACCACCACCCGGTCAGCGTCCTGCACCGACTCCGGGTTGAACTCGGCGTACTTCTTGCCGGTGTACTTCAGCGACAGCTCGTCGATGAGTTCCCGGGCGCCGTCCTTCGTCAGTTCCGCCGTCCCCCGGATCTCCGCGTACTCGTACGGCGACCGGGGGTCCTGGATCAGGATGCTCACCCTGGAGTCACGGTCCAGGTTCAGCTTCTTGCGCCGGTCGGCGGTCGTGGAGAAGAGGATCTGGTCGCCGTCCCGCTTGACCCACACCGGGGAGAGCTGCGGGCTGCCGTCGGGCTGGATCGTCCCGACCACGATGAAGACGGGGCTGTCGAGCAGGTTCTTGAGCTGGTCGGACAGTACGGCGGCGGGCATGGGCACCTCCGGGACCTCGGGCACTGGTCACTCTCCGGGCACCCTCGCACGACGTCAGCCCTCTCGCACCACGAGCGCCGTGGCGATCGCCATCAGCCCTTCGCCACGCCCTGGGAAGCCGAGGCCGTCCGTCGTCGCGCCGGACACGGACACCGGCGCGCCCGCCGCCTCGGACAGGATCTTCTGCGCCTCCTCACGGCGCTTGCCGATCTTCGGCCGGGTCCCGACGACCTGCACCGCGACGTTGCCGATCCGGAATCCCGCCGCACGCACGATCCGCGCCGCCTCCGTCAGGAGCGTGACGCCCGACGCGCCCGACCACTCGGGCCGGCCCGTGCCGAAGTGCTGTCCCAGGTCACCGAGCCCGGCCGCCGAGAACAGCGCGTTGCACGCGGCGTGGGCGACCACGTCCGCGTCCGAGTGGCCCGCCAGGCCCGGCCCCTCGCCTTCCCACTTCAGACCGGCACACCACAGCTCCCGGCCCTCCTCGAAGGCGTGGATGTCGGTGCCGATGCCCACCTGGGGCAGCAGGGGTGCCTCAGAAGCCATCGTTGAGCCTCCTGCGCGCCAGGACCGCCTCCGCGAGGACCAGGTCCAGGGGCCGGGTGACCTTGAAGGCCTCCTCATGGCCGGGCACCACCACGACCCGCAGCCCCAGCTGCTCCACCATGCTCGCGTCGTCCGTGACGTCGGCCGTCACCGTCTCATGGGCCCGGATCAGTGTCGCGCGGTCGAAGCCCTGCGGGGTCTGCACCGCGCGCAGCCGTGCGCGGTCCGGCGTCGCGACCACCGGTTCCGGCTCACCGGGGGCAGCCGCGGGCCCGACCTCCTTCACGGTGTCCGCGAGCGGCAGCGCCGGGACGACGGCCGGTGCCCCCTCCCGGACCGCCTCGATCACCGCGTCCACCGTGTCCACCGGAACGAGCGGGCGGGCCGCGTCGTGGACGAGGACCGTCCCGTACTCGGGCGGCAGCGCGTCGAGGCCGAGCTTCACGGACTCCTGCCGCGTCTGGCCGCCGGGGACGACGACGAAGTCCGTCCTCTCGGGCAGAGCGTGCGCGTCGAGCAGCGACCTGACCTCGGCGGCCCCCTCGGGCGGGGCCACGACGATCACCAGGGAGACGGCACGGGAGGCGGCCATCGCGCGCACCGCGTGGATGAGCATGGGAGTGCCGTTCAGCGTCCGAAGCGCCTTGGGGGCGCCGGGGCCGAGGCGTACGCCCCGGCCGGCGGCTGGAATCACGGCGGCTGTACGAGCTCCGCTGGACGAGGGACGTGATTCGTCAGACATCGGTTCCTGTCAGGTTTGTGTGCTCGGCCGGGATGGGTATGGCCACAGGGTGCCGGGCGCGAGGCCTTGACCAAAGACCCTTCCGTGACTTCTGGACGAGGCAACTGCCCCGGTACGCCGAGTATCGGGGGTGGTCATCGGCGTACGGCGTTCGGGCAGGCCTTGACGGCTCCTCGGCAGACTTCACGTCGTGGCGCGCGGGTACAAACATGCCGCAGCGCCCGGCGACGGCTTCTGCGTCATCGGGCACCACGGCATGCATGAGTGCACCAGTCCGTCCAGCCACGCTTCTGTCGGGGAAGCGAGCGGAGCGGAATCGGTGTCGTCAGGACGCGAGGACCTCGTCGAGAAGAGCCTCGGCCTTGTCCTCGTTCGTGTTCTCCGCGAGAGCGAGTTCGCTCACCAGAATCTGCCGGGCCTTGGCAAGCATCCGCTTCTCACCCGCGGACAGTCCGCGCTCACGCTCACGACGCCACAGGTCACGCACGACTTCCGCGACCTTGATGACGTCGCCCGAGGCGAGCTTCTCCAGATTTGCCTTGTAGCGACGCGACCAGTTCGTGGGCTCCTCGGCGTACGGCGCGCGCAGCACCTCGAAGACCCGGTCCAGCCCGTCCTGACCGACCACATCACGCACGCCGACGAACTCCGCATTGTCCGCTGGCACACGCACCGTCAGGTCGCCCTGGGCGACCTTCAGCACCAAGTACGTCTTGTCCACGCCTTTGATCTGGCGAGTTTCGATGGCCTCGATCAGCGCGGCCCCATGATGGGGATAGACCACGGTGTCGCCAACCTTGAACGTCATGTGACAGGTACCCCTTCCGTGGCTATCCAGGGTAACACGGAAACCGCGTGTTCTGAATGGCGTTTTCGCAGGTCAGGGCGTATCTCGGGGCTTGACAACCGCAACAGGGGCATGCTTCGAGGTGCGAGCGGAAGGAGGTATTCGCAGGTCGGAGCGGCTCTGTGGGCACACTGAAACGCGTACGTTACACACATCGGAGGCTCTTGACGAGGGGTCGATCCTCCCGATTTGTCCGACCATACATGGTCGAGTTCCGCTACTCCGTTCGGTGTCTGGAGCCGGGCAGGGGGCGAATCCGGAATTGATCAAGGCGTTCGGCAGTCCGCGCTTGTTGTCCCGTTGATCGATTTTCTCCACCGCTCCCGCATTACTTACCGGAAATCACCTGCCGGGCCTGGAGACGCTTATGTGAATACAGGGCTGCATCGGCCCCAAAGAGGCTGATGAGACGCACGGGGAACTGCACCGGGGAACTGCGGTGACCGAGGCGCGGGTGCGCAGGGCGCCCGTCACGCCGGGGAGCGTCCGGATCGGGCCACGGGCTCATCCTGTCGGGATGCCCCCTGGCTGAGCGAAGTCGAGGGCTTGGGGGAGGGTCGGGTGCGGCGGCCCGGAGACGGCTCGGTAACCTATGGCCGCTGACAGACACTTAGGGCGGCTTTATCAGGGGGTCGTCCTGCTCCGCCCACGTTCAAGGAGTTGCCGCCGCCGTGAGCAGCAGCCTTCGACGCGGCGCCCTCGCCGCCGCCGCCATCGCGTTCTCGATCGCCTCGCTCGCCGCGTGCGGTGCCGGCAACAACGCCCAGACGCTGGGGGTCAAGCCGGACCACGCGGCGACCAGCGTCGGTGACATCCAGATCCAGAACGCGGTCGTCATCACCCAGCCCGACCAGAAGTCCGGCGGCCCGGCCGTGGTCACGGCGACCGTCTTCAACTCCGGGCGCACCGCCCAGACCCTGGACTCGATCAATGTGGAGGGCGTCGGCACCGCCGACGTCTCGACCGCCGAGGGCGCGGGCAAGGTGACCGTCCCGGCCCAGGGGTCCGTCATCATCGGCGGCAAGGGCAACGCCTCCGCCACGCTGAGCAACCCGGGTACGGCCCTCAAGGACGGCAACGCCCAGAAGGTGACCTTCACCTTCAGCAACACCGGCGACGTCGACCTGCGGGCGTTCGTCGTCCCGGCCGAGAGCTACTTCACCAAGTGGGGGCCGGACAACATCCCGTCGCCGACCGCCGCCGCGACGAAGACCGCGAGCCCGACGGGCTCGCCGACGGCCACCGCCGGGCACTGAGGCTTCATACGCGCACAGGGCGGCACCCCTTCGAGGGGTGCCGCCCTGTCCGCTGCACGCGCGCGTAAGGGCCGTAGGTGCCCGTACGCGCGCGGGGGGACCGCCTTCGGCCTACGGCTCGAACTTGTAGCCGAGACCGCGGACCGTCACCAGGAAGCGCGGGGCACCCGGGTCCGGTTCGATCTTGGCGCGCAGACGCTTGACGTGAACGTCGAGGGTCTTGGTGTCGCCCACGTAGTCGGCGCCCCACACCCGGTCGATGAGCTGCATGCGGGTCAGCACGCGGCCCGCGTTGCGCAGCAACATCTCCAGCAGGTCGAACTCCTTCAGCGGCAGGTCGACCTTCGCGCCGGCCACCGTGACCACGTGGCGGTCGACGTCCATGCGTACCGGCCCGGCCTCCAGCGCGGCCGGCGTCACCTCCTCCGGCTCGCCACGGCGGCGCAGGACGGCCCGTATACGGGCGACCAGCTCCCGGGAGGAGAACGGCTTGGTGACGTAGTCGTCGGCCCCTATCTCCAGCCCGACCACCTTGTCGATCTCGCTGTCTTTGGCGGTCACCATGATCACGGGGACGTTGGAACGGCTGCGCAACTGGCGGCAGACCTCCGTGCCCGGCAGGCCGGGCAGCATCAGGTCGAGCAGGACGAGATCGGCGCCGTTGCGCTCGAACTCGTCGAGACCGTCGGGCCCGGTGGTCGCGATGGCGACCTCGAAGCCCTCCTTGCGGAGCATGTAGGACAAGGCGTCGGAGAAGGATTCCTCGTCCTCGACGACGAGCACTCGGGTCACTGAAGGACCTCCGGGGCGGGAAGCGGTTCGTACGGGGAAGAGACGGTGGTCGTCCCGTCGGGCCGGCCGGCCTCGTCATCGAGGTCGGACGGATGGTCGGTCGCACGGTCGCGGGCCGCACCCGCCTCCGGCAGCCGCAGGGTGAACGTGGAGCCCTGACCCTCGGAACTCCACACTGTGACCTCCCCGCCGTGCGAGGCGGCCACATGCTTGACGATCGCGAGACCGAGGCCCGTACCACCCGTGGCACGGGAGCGGGCCGGGTCGACGCGGTAGAAGCGCTCGAAGATGCGCTCCTTGTCCTTCTCGGTGATGCCGATGCCCTGGTCGGTCACGGCGATCTCGATCAGGTCCCCGCCGGGCGCGGACACCCGGCGCGCGGCTATGCCGACGCGGGTGCGGGCGGGCGAGTAGTTGACGGCGTTCTCGACGAGGTTGCCGAGGGCGGCGGCCAGCTGACCACGGTTGCCCCATACGTGCAGACCGGCGGAGCCGCCCGCCCGTCGCGTGCCACCCCTCTGATCGAGCCCGTCGGGCACCCAGACGTTCGAGGCCATGGTGATCTGCTTGGTGCCGGCCTGGTGGCGGCAGCGGTCGACGGCCTCGGCGACCAGTTCGTCGACGCGTACGGGCTCGGCGTCCTCGAGGGGGTCGTCGTTCTGCACCCGCGACAGGTCGATGAGTTCCTGCACCAGGTTCGTCAGCCGGGTCGCCTCGATCTGCATCCGGCCCGCGAAGCGCTCCACGGCCTCGGGGTCGTCGGAGGCGTCCATCACGGCCTCGGAGAGCAGCGACAGGGCCCCCACCGGTGTCTTCAGCTCATGGCTGACGTTGGCGACGAAGTCGCGGCGCACCGCCTCGATCCGGCGGGCCTCGGTGAGGTCCTCGACGAGGAGCAGCACGAGCCGGGAGCCGAGGGGCGCCACGCGCGCGGAGACGGCGAGGGCCTCGCCACGCCCGGTGCCCCGGCGCGGCAGGTCCAGCTCGACCTGGCGTATCTCGCCGTCGCGCCGGGTGTCGCGTGCCATCTGGAGCATCGGCTCGACGGCGATCTTTCCCCCGCGTACAAGGCCGAGCGCGTACGCGGCCGAGCTGGCCTTCACCACGGTGTCGACCTCGTCGAGGACGACGGCCGAGGACCCCAGCACGGACAGCACCGTGTCCACACCCGGCGGAAGCACGGGGTCGGTGTTCAGAGAAGTGCGGGTGGGGCGTTTTTGATCGCGCTCGCTCCAGCGGAACGCCAGCATCGCGATGACGCCGGTGAGAACTCCGGCGATCGCTGCCGCTGCGGCGACCGCCGCGTTCACGTCCATGCATCCAGGTTAGGCACGCCCTGTCCGCTGCCCACAGCCATCCGAGTGCGAGCTAGAACACTCGTCGCCCAGAGTTCACCTCGGGGCCAGTACCGGTTCATTCGGGATGCCGGAATCAGTCGCGTACGGGCTGGAACGTGGGAGCGTGGGGTACGGAGGGCACCGTGTCCGCCGTGTTCGCCATGGCGGCAACGGGCCCCGGCCCCGGCCCCGAAGCAGACGTGAGAGAGGGACACCCTGATGCGGGACGCGTACCACGAGGAACTTGATTCGATCAGTGAGGGCCTGGTCGACATGGCCCGGCTCGTCGGGTCGGCGATCGGGCGCGCCACGACGGCCATCCTCGACGCCGACCTGAAGCTGGCGGAGACCGTGATCGAGGGCGACAAGAAGGTCGACGACCTCCAGCACGACCTGGAGGCGCGAGCCATAGCCCTCCTCGCGCGCCAGCAGCCGGTGGCGACGGACCTGCGCATCGTCGTCACGTCGCTGCGGATGAGCGCCGATTTGGAGCGCTCGGGCGACCTGGCCCAGCATGTCGCGAAGCTGGCCCGGCTGCGCTTCCCCGAGCGCGCCGTCCCGCAGGACCTGCACGCGACCATCCTGGAGATGGGCCAGCTCGCCCAGCGCCTGATGGCGAAGGCGGCCGAGGTGATCATCACGAAGGACGTCGACCTGGCGCTGCAGCTGGAGCAGGACGACGACGAGATGGACCTGCTCCACCGCACGCTCTTCCAGCACCTGATGGACGACCGCTGGAAGCACGGCATCGAGACGGCCGTGGACGTCACCCTGCTGGGCCGCTACTACGAGCGCTACGCCGACCACGCGGTGGCGGTGGCCAAGCGCGTGGTGTACCTGGTGACGGGCGAGCACGCCGACGAACTCCAGCCGGAGATCCCGTCGGTGACGGGCGTCGAGGGCGCCTGACGGAGCCGGGAAGGGCCCTCCGGGCGCGCCCAAGCGCCCGTGCGCCGTTGATGCGCCGGGTACGGCGGGCGTGCAATGGGTACAGGCACCAGAGTGTCTCGAAAGCCTCGAGGAGGGACCCATGGCCGAGACCCCCAGCGCGCCCGACCCCACGCAGGAGCGCGAGACCCAACAGCCCATCGAGATCAAGAGCCTCCCGTTGGTCGGCGCTTGCGGCTGCGGCTCCGGTTGCGGGTGCGGGTGCCAGTCCGGCGCACCGTGCCAGTGCGGCTGACCGGCACGGCCGCATCGGCCTAGTGCCGCGGCAGGCGACGTTCGCCTTCAAGGAGCAACGCCGGGGCGGACGTTGCCTGTTGGGGCACCAGTGCCCCGACAGGCGGCCGTACGTCGCCAAAGGGCCCCGGCGCACATGCCGGGGCCCTGAGCCGTGCCTGGTCCGTCGGTCGGCTGCTGGGGAGTGGCCTCGGACGCCCGGAGAACGGCCCCAGGGCAGGAACAAGCCCCCTACCGGCGGAGAACCCGCAGACAGGGGGCTTGATCGTTACGAGTTACTTCTCTTGCCCCGGGTCTTGCCGGGGATCTTGAGGAGATGGGTTCTTGCTGGTGAGAGCCCTGGCTGCCCGCCTACGACCGGTTGTCATCAGTCATCGTCGGCTACTGCCGAGGGTCCTCGGACGGCCCAGAGACGGCCCGGCATTGACGCTCGCCGGGGTGCTCCCGGAGCGACCGTTGTCAGTGGCTAAGGCTACGGTCACAGCCGCGCGGTCGGCATCCGAGGTGCCCAGCTCTGTAGTGCAGTTGCATCCCCGGCTCTGTCTGGGGGCGGCCCGGGAACAGCCCGGGACCTAACCGACGGTCGGGCTTCGCCGATGGCCAAGAGCGAGACCTGCCAGCGCCGGCCGCGCGCCTCTTCGTCCATGCCGCTGACGGACGAGGGCGGATGCGGGCTCTTCCTGGTCGCGCAGCTCGCCGAGCGGTGGGGCACCCGCTACACCCACGACGGCAAGACCGTCTGGACGGAGCAGCCTCTGCCGTCCGCAGCCAACTACGGACAGCCGCCTGGGGGCCGACTGACCAGCCCACCGTCGTCGAAGTGCCTTAGGTCAGCCTCTTTGTGTGGCTTTGAGTGGCCGGATACCGTCACATATCGGTTGCATGCTGATGAATTGGATGGGACCCGTGAAGCCAACGGTCTGCCTCAATATGATCGTCAAGGACGAAGCCCACGTCATCCGACGTTGTCTCGAATCCGTACGGCCCTTGATCGACACATGGGTCATCGTGGACACGGGCTCGACCGACGGCACGCAGGACGTCATCCGCGAGGTCTACGGCGATCTGCCGGGCGAGTTGTACGAACGACCTTGGAAGGGGTTCGACGGCAGCCGCACCGAGGCGGTCGAACTCGCCCGTAGCAGAGCGGACTACCTGCTCTTCATGGACGCCGACGACATGATGGAGGTCGAGTCCGGCTTCCGTCTGCCGGAGCTGGCCCTCGATGCCTACAACATCACCGTGCGGGACGGCTCCAGCGTCAACCGGCGCTCCGCTCTGGTTTCGACGCGGCTGCCGTGGCGGTACGTCGGCGTCCTGCACGAATACCTCGACTGCGGTACGCGGTGCACCCTCGGGACGGTCGAAGGCGCCTGTATCCGCATTGTGGGCGGCGGGGGGCGCAGCATGGGCAAAAGCGTGCGGGAGAAGTATCTGCGCGATGCCGAGATCCTCGAGCAAGGCCTGATCAAGGAGCCCGACAACACCCGTTACGCCTTCTACGTCGCCCAGAGCTGGCATAACGCTCTTGAGCTGGAGAAGGCGCTGGAGGCCTATGACCGCAGGGCGGCCATAGGCGGTTGGGACGAGGAGGTCTTCTGCGCCCACCTGTCCGGCGCACGGCTCGCGGAGAGGATGGAACGGCCGGCGGACGAGGTGATGGACCGCTACCTTCGCGCACACGAGGCCCGGCCGACACGCGCCGAGCCGCTCGGCGAGCTCGCGCGCTGGTGCCGGTTCGGCCGACGATGGCCGCTCGCCTACATGTTCGCGGGGCAGGCGTTCCGGATCCCCTACCCCAGCGGTGACCATCTGTCCGTCGAGTCGGACTGGTACGACTGGCGCGTACTCGACGAACTCGCGATCTCCGCCTTCTGGACCGGAGCGTACGAGGAGTCGAAGAGCTGTTGCGAACACCTGCTTGACGGCGGCAAGCTGCCCGTCGATCAGCGCCGGCGTGTGACCGAGAACCTCGAATGCGCCCTCGCACAACTCAAGGCGGGCTCGGAGCAGCTCGCAGAGGCCTGACGTGGTTCCTCAGCTCATGCGCGATGCATCTTGGCGCGGGCTGCCACCAGTGGGTTGCGCCACACACAGGGCCCGAGGAGGTGCAGAGCCGGGTCTCTGACCTGCGGCCGTGTAATCGATCAACGCTGGGACCTGCGACTCAGCCGTCGGCGTTGGTCATCGTGCAGCAGCCTCTGGTGGCCCCGAGTCGGCCCGGTACGGCATGCGGCCTCGCCCTTTGGCCTTCCGGGTGACAGTCCGGCGCTGGCGCCACCAGCGTCTGCAGTCCCACGGCCGCCGCCCGTGAAGAAGCCCCCTGCCCACGGGAAACCCGCAGGCAGGGGGCTTGATCGTTCCGCGTTACTTCTTCTTGCCCTGGGTCTTGTCGGGGATCTTGGCGACCTGCGTTTTCGCTGCTCAGGAGCAGTAGGCTCGTGCGCTTGGTGGTCGTCGTTGGCCACTGTCGAGCGACCTCGGACGGCCCAGAGACGGCCCAGCGACGAGGGAGTCGCCCATTGCCACGCCGGGCTATTGTGCCGCCGGGCCGACGGCCGGCCGTTCATCTGGGTCGACGACTAGATCAGCGCCATGGACCGCCTGTGGGTCGACGCCAGCCACCCTGGACCGTCACTGCTTCATCGCGTCAACCCGGCCAAGGGCCTCGTGGACGCTGACTTCTCCACGCTCGCCGATTGGCTCCGTTCCGTCATACCGGGATGAGCACCGCATTAGGAGTTCGATCCGAGGCCGGTCTGGCGTCCGTCGTCGGCTGGTGTGACGGCCGGACAGAGTTGCTGACGTACGCACCTGTCCGGCGTCGCGCAAGGCCAGTCCTGCTTGGGAGCCGTTCAGTCCAGGAAGTAGGACCAGAACGGGATCTCGGCGTGCTGATGGTCCTCCGGTGTGGGCACCGGGCGACCGAACTCGTGGTGGAAGTAGTCGGCCAGATCGGTGCCGTAGTAAATGATGTCCGTCTGGTACATCGACAGCACGGGCGTGCCCGTACGGTTCGGATCCGCCAGCAGACACCGGTGTGAGTAGATCGGCACCATCACCGGGACCTTGGCCAAGTAGCTGCGAGCCACTTCCAAGGCGTCCTGAGTGCCCGCCGGCCGCGGATCCCACTCCGGATGCCAGAAGCCGTTGTGTTCCACGTCGAACAGCACACCGTCGATCGGCCAAGCCAGCCGCTCCGCCAACTCCTCCGCGTTGCCGTCCCGCCAGTCGGGCCAGCCACGGCCGCCCGTCGGCAGTCCTGCGCCCAACAGCGTCCGGTGCTCTGGAGCGAAGCGGAACCCCCAGCGCTCCTCGACCCGGTCGAGTTCACGCTCACTCATCCCTCGCTTGACCTCGACTCGGGCAGGGAGCACGGCGAGCAACGCCTGGGCGTCCTCTGAGGTCAGCGGATTCTCGGGGCTGACACGGCAGTTGTAGTTCCGGTGTCTGTGCTGGTCGGCGGCTTGCGGGGTCGGGTGCGGGCATAGGTACGGCCACCATGATCATGAACGTTTGTGACGACGTTTCAGGACCAGGTGGCCGCGGAGGCCACGATAGCCCAGGCGGCCTGGGGCCGGGTGTTCCGGGCGGCGATGGATGCGATCGCGGGCTGCTTCGCGCGGCGTGAGACACGTGCGACGGCAGCGGAGATGATCAACGGGCTGCTGACGGAGGTGGACACGCGGAACTGCTGGACGCTGGCTGAGGCGCTGGGGCATCCAGGCCCGCACCGGCTGCAGCATCTGCTGTCACGGGCGAGGTTCGACCATGACCGGGCCCGGGAGGAGATCGCCCGCCTGGTCGCGCGTGAACTTGCAGGTCAGGACGTGGTGCTGGTCGCGGACGAGACCGGGGACGCGAAGTCCTCGACCGACTGCGTCGGCGCCGGCCGCCAGTACTCCGGCGCGATCAAAGGCGTCGGACTGTGCCAGGTCGCCGTGCACCTGGCCGCGGTCACCGAGTCGGTGCGGGTGGTGATCGACCGGGCCCTGTATCTCCCGAGGGACTGGGCTGCGGACGAGGAGCGCCGCGAGGCAGTCGGCGTCCCGGAAGGGATCATGTTCGCGACGAAGCTGCAGCAGACCGCCGCCATGGTCAAAAACGCGCTCGAGTTGGGTGTCCGGACACGCTGGTTCGCCGGTGACGATGTGTATTCGGGACGTGAACTTCGCAGGAGTATGCGGGAATTCGGGCTCGGCTACGCGGTCGGCGTGTCCCACACGTACACGGTCACGGATGGAGCGGGCCGCAGGTGGAAGGCCCGCCAGATGATCAACAAGATACTGCCGCACCAGTGGATGCGCATGCAGACCGGACACGGAACGAAGGGCACCCGCGAGTACGACTGGGCCTGGCTCGATGTCCGTGCGGACGACACCCCCAACGGACACGGAGATGACGGCACCAGCGTCCTGGTCGCTCGCCGACACCGGTACATCGGCGAGATCTCCTTCTTCCGCTGCTGGTCGACCGAAGATGTCACCCTCGCCCAGCTGGTGGAAGTGATCTGCCGACGGTGGCGGATCGAGGAGACTTTCCAACTCGGCAAGACCTTCACTGGCCTGGACGAAGGGCAGGTGACCTGCTGGAACTCCTGGATGCGCTGGTCGCTTTTCTCCCTTGTCGCATCCGCCGTCCTCGCCCTGACCGCCACTGCCACGACCACGGCCGGCCCTGCCGGTCCGGCCCATCTCGTCCCGTTGACCTGCCCCGAACTCGTCCGATTCCTTCGGGCGTTCGTCCTCACACCACCAGTCCGAGACGCGGAACACATCCTGCACTGAATGGCCTGGCGCCGCCGCCATCAAGCCATCGCACGAGCCTGCCACCAGCGCCGACACGCTCTTCAGGACCAGCCATGACCAGAACTACAGCTGCCGTGGCTGATCGGAGTCATAGGCGGAACGGTAGGACACCTGAGGACGCCCAGGCAGCGGGATTTCGCCGTGCCATCAGCTTGGGAAGCTTGGGTTGTCTACGGGTGGTTGCTGGCCTGACCTGTGGTGGAGCGGCGACGGGGCCTGCCTGATCGGCGGCCTGGTCCCCGTTATTTCCCGTGGTTCCCCGCCCGATCTGGCACGTGCCTGGCACGAGCGTGGCCGTCTGACCTGAGCGCCTGCCGTATCAATAGCCACCGTTTTAGGAGTTCGCTCACAGTCTCGGGCGGCCTCCCGAAGCGGGTCCTCCATGACTGTCTGGCGCTCCAGTTGATGGCGTTCTCCCCGCATCTGCCCTTGGAGCCGGTTCCCCGCGGCTTACACGCTGTACGGGAGCAGTTCCGCTGCGCAGCGTCTGGCTGTCAGTCGAGTTCGAGAGAGAGTGGGATGCCGACCTCCTCGAGTTCATCTGGGTGGGTGAGTCTCAGGGAGCACGTGGGACAGTGGTACAGCTCGGCGTGATCGGTAATGATCGTGCTGCCAGAGTGGTCGGGGCACTCACCACCGATGTATTCCCAGACACTGGGGTCGTCGCAAAAAAGTCTCGCGTCTTACGGCCATATACGTTTGCGAGTCTCTCGCACGCATGACACTCCACCCAGTACAGGAACGTTTGGCACTGGTTGGGGTGAAAGACGGTGCGGCCATTGCGGATCAGAATGCTGGGCAGGGCCTCCCTTAGGACGTTGTGTTCCTTGCAGGCATCGGCGAACGCCTTGTAGACCGACGAGGAGACAAGGGCTTTTACGACGACGGCATCGTGCGCCCGCACGTACATAGCGGGACTTGGCCCGTGTATCCGATCAGGGCGAGGGGCGAGTGGGAGGAGGCCGTACGCTTCGAGAAGGGCAGTAGTTTCGCCTTGGGCACGCATTCCGGTGGTCTGAAGAGCGGTCCATAAGGCGGTGCGGCCAGCGACTTGGGCGATGGCCATCTGGTCGTCGTCGGTTCGGTTGGAGGACCCGAGATTGGCGGTGTGCCGGGCGACGATAGCTGCGGTGGCCACTGCCCGGCGGGCATGTTCCGCTTCCTGTTGTGCGAGGGTTTCGGCAGCAGCCTCCAGCGTGGGCAGGGGCCCGGCCAATGAAGGCATGGCAGTGACCTTGGTCAACTCGTTGAAGACCGTCTCATAGCCACCCCAGAAGACGGCGGGCGGAATGCCGAGTTCGGCGCGGACAGCTTCGGCTACGGCAATGCCGGTGGTGACGGCCTGCTTCGTGACCTTCGTGTTGTACCACGCCAGATGGGTTAGTCCATTACGGGACTGCACGAGCGGGTCGAACTGCTGTTTAGTGACCGGCATCCGCCCTTGCATGAAGATCGCTGCGTCCTTGAAGGCACGCTCCATGCTGATGGTGCGCGCTTCGGTCAACGGCTTGACACCATCGCTGTCATCCAGGCCGAGAGCACGGAAGCGCAGCGCTTGGTCCGTCTGGCTGTCGGCTACCAGGAGGGGATTGCGGTGGGCGAGTAGAGCCTTGAGGGCGTGTTCGCAACCCAATCCGGCGTGGAAGACGGCGAAACGTCGGTTGCCTGTTCGCCAGGAATCAAGGGCGGAGCGCATGAGTTCGCCGGCCAGGTCGGCGAAGGTCTGCTCGTTCAAGAGTGGTTCGCTCCTATGCGGCGCGGCGCTACGGCAGGGAAGATGTGACGGGCGTTCCAGAGCAGACCTCTATTCCGCAGAAGTTGGAACGTTGCTGCCTGCAATGGAACGGTGCTGTCGCCTGAGGGCGCTACACCTTCCCGGTCGACGGAAAGAAACACCCCGTCTTGCCGCACCGCCACCCCTGGGCGGAAACCCGTGGGGTCGGGCGCCTGTGACCTGGGGTTTCGCTGGTGGCGGCGGTGGCTCGTCTGTCACTGGCGGTCTACGTTGGTCGGCCTCGGGGGGCCTCGGACGGCCCAGGGACGGCCCAGCATCGGCGCGGCTCACTCAAATGGCTGGGTCGCCACCCGCAGCTGTTCGCTGTAGAGCCAGGTGAAGGTACGGTCCGGCTCAAGGCGCGCGTCTCCCCAGTGGATCACGTGGATGCCGCTCTCCGGGTCGGCGGTGAAGAAGAGGCACACCAGCTTCGTGGACGCGCCCAGCGCCTCGAAGGTCTCGTGCAGATCCTCGTACTCCTCAGTCGTGTACTCGTCATCCAGCGGGAAGAGGCCGTCCTCCGGCTCCGGCCCGTGACTCAAGAGCATGCGGCGGCGGGTGGGAGAAGCGTCGGCAGCCAACCGCGCCCGTTCAAGCGGCTTGAGCCGGTTGGCGTACTTAAAGGGGAAGAGCGCATGGTCATTGATGACGGCGTACTCGTACCCGCGTAGGTCCCGCACGGCTTCTCCCAACTCCCGCGCAGTGTCCGCCAGGTTCTCGCGCACTGCCTCCGCCAAGGTCGAGCCGTAGGGGCTGCGCTTCTTCAGTCTCGCGGTGAGGTGTACTGCGTGAGCCCGTGCATGGGCCCTCGCCAGTTGCTCCGGGATCGCTTCGACGAGCCTGCCGGCGTGCCGCCTGAACCGCTTCACGGCCCAGTCCGACGGCTCACCGCGGTTGCCACCCAGCACGGACATGCAAAGTCCCCCTCCCCCAGTCACCCCGCCTATCAACTGTGTGACACGTACACGAAGCACCGACAAGGGAGCGATCCGGCCAGATGGCGCTATGGGCCCTACTGGTGCCCTCGCAGGTCCCCGCACCATCGGGCACGGACGGGGCACGGACGACTTCTGATCTTCCTCAACTCTGCTTCACTGATCGGCATCTGCGCCGGTACCCGAAGCACCGTCTCTGAGCAGGTGAAGAGCCGTCGTCGACTGTCGTCATCTGTCATCGTTGAGCGCTCCCGCACGGCCCAGAGACGGCCCGGACTTATGCCGGGCTGCCTCCGGTTGACCCAGGAGTGCGGGTCGAGCCTTCCTCAGCGTCAGCTCGCGCTGTGCCCAGCCGGCACATAGGACCTCTTCGTCCCGAAGCAACTTGGGTGGGGCTTGACCTGGCGTCGGTGTACCTCGCACCTGGTGCGTCGGTCCAGAGAGGTGCCCACCCTGCCGGGACCAAATCAGCCGGCACAACTAACGAACAACGTCGCCAGGCCCTACGCACCCTCGTACGTGACTGCCGAGTCTGAGAGCCTGCTGACAAAGGGATCTCAGGTGCGTGTGACGATCGCGTGCAACGCCTCGACATGCGCGGTGAACGCGTGGCGGCCCTGGGCGGTGAGCGATAGCCAGGTTCGTGGGCGCTTGCCGACGTACCCCTTGGTGACCTTGACGTAGCCGGCCTTCTCCAGCGTGGCGGCCTGTTTGGACAGCGCCGAGTCGCTCACCTCAACGGCGTCGCGTACGTACGCGAACTCCGCCTTCTCGGCCGCCGCGAGCGTCGCCATGATCGAGAACCGGACAGGGGAATGGATGACCTCGTCCAGCGCGTGCCGGGGATGGCTCATACCCGCACCCGCCGGGCCGTCACACAGGCCGCCCCGAACCCGGGCAGCGCGACCAGCGCCGCACCCGGCAGCCACCAGGCCAGGTCTCCGCGGAAGAACGTGATGCCGACACCGAGCACGAGCCCGTACAACATGGCCCAGATGCCGATCATCACACCGTGCGTCACCGCCATCCCGCGGTGCGCGACCGGCTGCCGCGCCGCGTACACGCTCAGCACGCCGATCGCCGGCATCCAGATGGCCATGCTGACCGCGATGCCCAGCGGGCCCCTCAGCAGCCCGAGCGCGAGCACCATCGCGAACGACACCGTGCCGTATGCCAGTTGATAACGGACCACCCAGCGAGAGCGCCGGTCCACCGATCTCTTCAGCCGTTGCGCCTGCGCCAGTGCGGACGCTGGATCCAGTTCGTTCAACGCCATGCCGATACGGTGGCAAGTACTTTCAGAATTGGCAAGTAGTTTCTTCTAGATCGTGATCCAGAGTTGGCACCAGAGGCGACCGGGGGAGCTCGCATTGAGTGTCGCGTTCTGGGTCGGGAGATCGTCGAGTGATGGTCAGGGCTGATTAATAACAGGGGAGACAGGAGCGGGCTCCTGATAGCTGAGATGGTGTTCAAGCAGCTCAGCGGCCAGGAGCCCGTAGGTGACTGTCTACTCCCTTACGGCGGCGAACACCACCGGTTGCGGTTCGGACGGGTGTGCATGTTGGGATCGGACGCCCCGGTATCCGTCGGATCTGACCGACGCCGAATGGGCGGTGCTGGAGCCCGAGGGGCGGGCGGTGATGGCCGAGCTGGTCAAGGCGAGCGGGCGGCCGATGGTGCACGACCTGCGGGCGATGGTGGACGCGATCGGCTACGTGGTCCGGTACGGGATCGAGTGGCGGGCTCTGCCGTGCGACTTCCCGCCGCACGCCGCGGTGTATGCGTTCTTCGAACGCTGGTCCCGGCGCGGGCTGCCGCAGCGGCTGGTAGACCGGCTGCGCGGCCGCATCCGTATCAAGCTGGGCCGGGCCGAGCTGCCCACAGCCGGATCGATCGATTCCCAGTCGGTCAAGGCCGCCGATACCGTTGGCGCCGCCACCAGGGGATTCGATGGCGGAAAGAAGATCAACGGGCGCAAGAGGCACATCGCGGTGGACTGCCTGGGGCTGCTGCTGGCCGTAGTCGTCACTACCGCCGGGGTGCAGGACCGCGACGGCGCCTGCCCGCTGCTGGCCCTGCTGCGCGAGCGGTTCTCCACCATCACGCTGGTCTGGGCCGACGGCGGCGTGTGAGAATGGGAACTCGTTTCTTAGATGCCCTGACCCACAGCGGTCCAGGGTATGAATTAGCTCAGGATGACGCTTGGACCGAACCGCGTGCGGGCGTCAGTCGATTCCTGGATGCGGTAACTCACAGCGGTCCGGGCTACACACTGCCGTCTGTGGCCGGGGCTGTGGTTCCCCCGAGATGCGAGGAGTGCTGACAGCAGGTCAGATAGATCTCGTGAGAGGAGATCTGACGATGCCTGCCCCCAAGAAATACCCGCTGGAGTTGCGTGAGCGTGCGGTTCGGATGTATCGCGCATCGGAGCCGAAGCCCGTCATTCGCCGCCTCGCCGAGGAACTCGGCGTGCATCACGAGGCCCTGCGCGGCTGGATCCGGCAGGCCGAGGCCGACGCCGGTGAGCGGGACGATCTGCTCACCACCGCCGAACGCGAGGAGCTGACGGCCCTGCGCAAGGAGAATGCCCAGCTCAAACGGGCGAACGAGGTCCTGCGGACGGCCTCGGCTTTTTTCGCCGCACAGCTCGACCCGACCCGGCCCAGGTGAGAGCGCTCATCGACGAGCACCCGCACCTGGGGGTCGAGCCCGTACTCCGGGTACTGCACATCCCCTCCTCCACCTACTACCGCTGGTGTCAGGCTGAGAAGCAGCCGTGTGAGCGGCGCCGCCAGGACATCGAGCTGACTGGGCAGATCCGCCAGGTCCACGCCGACTCCGGCGGGATCTACGGCTCGCCCCGCGTGCACGCCGTCCTCAAGCGAGAGGGCGTCCACGTCGGCCGCAAACGGGTCGAACGGCTCATGCGGGAAGCCGGCCTCGCCGGTATCAGCCCCCGCAAGGGCAAGAGCTTCACTCGCCGCGACCCAGACGCCGACCTCGCCCCTGACCTGGTGCAACGCGACTTCACAGCCCCCACACCGAACCGGCTGTGGGTCACCGACCTGACCATGATCCCCACTCAGGAGGGGCCACTGTGGCTGTCGGCGATCCGGGACGCCTTCTCCCGCAGAGTCGTGGCCTGGGAGACCTCCGCCCGCGCGGACGCCGACCTGGTCCTCACCTCGTTGGAATACGCCCTCGCCAGCCGGGAGGTCGCCCCCGGTGAACTCGTCCACCACGCCGACCACGGCACTCAATACACATCCATCAAGCTCACAACACGCTTAGTCAGAGCAGGAATTCAAGCATCCATGGGCTCGGTCGGTGACTCGTTCGACAACGCCCTGGCGGAGAACCTGTGGATGCTGATCAAGACCGAGTGCATCCGAGGCCGCGTCTTCGCGACCAGAGCCGAGGCGAACCTCGCGCTCTTCGAGTACATCGACGGCTTCTATAACCCCCGCCGCATCCAGAAACGGCTCGGCTACCTCAGCCCGATCGAGTTCGAGGAGAAGCACTACGCCAACCAGGCAGCGGCCGAACCAGTGAACCTGAAACCCCGCCAACCCGCCCTGACCAGCTAGTCAGCCACTCCCGCGCAGCGGGGGAACCTCAGGAAAGGCTTCAGGCCTCCCATCCGCGAAAAAACCGCAGATGGGGGGCCTGACGGATGGGGCTTACTTCTTCTTGCCCTGGTTCTTGACGGCCTCGATCGCGGCTGCCGCCGCCTGCGGGTCGAGGTACGTGCCGCCGGGGGTGACCGGGCGGAAGTCGGCGTCGAGTTCGTAGGACAGCGGGATGCCCGTGGGGATGTTCAGGCCGGCGATGTCGGCGTCCGAGATCTGGTCGAGGTGCTTGACCAGGGCGCGCAGGCTGTTCCCGTGGGCGGCGACCAGGACCGTACGGCCGGTCAGGAGGTCGGGGACGATGGCGTCGAACCAGTACGGGAGCATGCGGCCGACGACGTCCTTCAGGCACTCCGTCTGCGGGCGCAGCTCCGGCGGGAGGGTCGCGTAGCGCGGGTCGGAGAACTGGGAGTACGCGTCGTCGCGGTCCAGCGCGGGCGGCGGGGTGTCGTAGGACCGGCGCCACAGCATGAACTGCTCCTCGCCGAACTCGGCGAGCGTCTGCGCCTTGTCCTTGCCCTGGAGGGCGCCGTAGTGGCGCTCGTTCAGGCGCCAGGTGCGGTGGACCGGGATCCAGTGGCGGTCGCACGCCTCCAGCGCGAGCTGTGCCGTGCGGATCGCACGCTTCTGGAGGGAGGTGTGGACCACGTCGGGCAGCAGGCCGGCGTCCTTCAGCAGCTCCCCGCCGCGGGCCGCCTCCTTCTCGCCCTTCTCGGTCAGGTTGACGTCCACCCAGCCGGTGAACAGGTTCTTGGCGTTCCACTCGCTCTCGCCGTGGCGGAGGAGGATCAGCTTGTACGGTGCGTCGGCCATGGTCCTGAGCGTAATCGAACCGTCTGATCGCTTGCGCGCCCGCCCGGCAGGCGGATCGGCGCGCGGACCGCCTGCTCCCCGGCCGTACGTCGATTGACGCCATCTGTTAATTGAGTAGCCGCGCCGGGCCCCGCATTCGTAAGGTGTGCTAGCTGTCCGAGCTACTTACATCCGTGGGGGATCCCTTATGCCACTCGCCACCCTCAGACGCGCCGCCAGGGAGAGCGTCTCCGGGCTTCCCCGTGAGTTCTGGTGGCTGTGGACCAGCACGCTCGTCAACCGGCTGGGCGCCTTCGTCGCCACCTTCATGGCGCTGTATCTGACCCTGGACCGCGGGTACTCCGCCTCGTACGCCGGTCTCGTCGCGTCGCTGCACGGCCTCGGCGGGGTCGTCTCCTCCCTCGGCGCGGGCGTGATGGCCGACCGGCTCGGACGGCGGCCGACCCTCCTTGTCGCCCAGTCGTCCACCGCCCTCTCCGTCGCCCTGCTCGGCTTCATGCACGATCCGGTGGCGATCGCGGCCGTCGCCTTCCTCGTGGGCATGACGAGCAACGCCTCCCGCCCCGCCGTACAGGCGATGATGGCCGACATCGTCCGGCCCGAGGACCGGGTCCGCGCCTTCTCCCTCAACTACTGGGCGATCAACCTGGGCTTCGCCGTCTCCTCGATGGCGGCGGGCTTCATCGCGGAGTACAGCTATCTCGCCGGGTTCCTGATCGAGGCGGGGATGACGATGATCTGCGCGATCGTCGTCTTCGTGAAGCTGCCCGAGTCGCGCCCGGCGCCGACCGCCAAGGAAGCCGCCGAGGATGTGGGCCTCGGGACCGTGCTGCGCGACGGCCGCTTCATGAGCGTGGTCGGCCTGTCCTTCCTGGTCGCGCTCATCTTCCAGCAGGGGTCCGTGGGCCTGCCGGTGGCGATGGGCAAGGCCGGCTTCACCCCCGCCGACTACGGCATGGCGATCGCCGTCAACGGCATCCTGATCGTCGCGCTGCAGATCCCGGTCACCCGCTTCATCGAGCACCGCGATCCGCGTCGGCTGCTCGTCATCTCGTCCCTGCTCGCGGGGTACGGCTTCGGGCTCACCGTGTTCGCGGGCTCGGTCGGCGTCTTCGCACTGACGGTGTGCGTGTGGACGCTGGCGGAGATCGTCAACGCGCCCACCCAGACCGGCCTCGTCGTCCGCCTCTCCCCCGTGCACGGGCGCGGTCGCTACCAGGGCATGTACACCCTGTCCTGGTCGGTGGCGGCCCTGGCCGCCCCGCTGATGTCCGGTTTCGTCATCGACCGGTTCGGCGCGGAGTGGCTGTGGGGGCTGTGCGCGGTGGTCGGCACGGGTGCGGCCGTCGGGTACGGCGCCCTGATGCGCCGCCTTCCGGCGGAGCAGCCGGTGGCGAAGACGCGCACGGCGGCGGTCGAGGCGGAGGTCGGCTCGGCCTGAGGGGCGCGCCGCGGGCGGGGTGCGGGCCCGCCCGCGCCCCCGGCGGGGAAGGGGACACACGGGGATGGACCGACAGGGGCCGGAGTGTCAGTCCTCGGCGCGCTGGGTCAGATGGCTGAACGCGTCCAGATTGCGGGTCGACTCACCGCGCGCCACCCGCCAGGCGTACTCCTTGCGGATCGCGGACGTGAAGCCCAGCTCCAGAAGGGTGTTGAAGCTCCCGTCCGCCGCCTCCAGGACGGAGCCGAGCAGCCGGTCCACCTCGTCCGCGGTGACCGCGGCCAGCGGCAGCCTGCCGGTCAGGTAGATGTCGCCGAGCGGGTCGACGGCGTAACTCACGCCGTACAGCTTGAGGTTGCGCTCCAGCAGCCAGCGGTGCACCCCGGCCTCGTTCTCGTCCGGGTGCCGGATCACAAAGGCGTTGACCGAGAGGGAGTGCCTGCCGACCTTCAGCGAGACGGTCGTGGACAGCTTGCGCGTCCCCGGGAGCTTCACGACGTAGCTGCCCGTGCGCGGGTTCTCCCACTCCAGTTCGGCGTCCTTGAGCACCTCTTCGATGACCTGCGCCGCCCGCTGTTCCTCAGCCATGCTGGGAGCGTACGCGACCGCTGTCAGCCGTGGTACGCGCGCACCCGGCGCCGATGGGCCTGCATCGCGGCCGTGTACACCTCGGCGGTGGCGTGGGCCGCCGTGTCCCAGCCGAACGACTGGGCGTGGCGGGCCGCGGCGTCACCCAGACGGGCGGAGAGCCCCGGATTGTCGGCGAATTCGCGCAGTAGGCGCGCGTAGGCGGCCGGATCGTGCCCCTGGACGAGGAATCCGGTCCGTCCGTCCCGGACAGCGACGGGCAGTCCGCCGACCGCTGCGGCCAGCACCGGTGTACCGGCCGCCTGCGCCTCGATGGCGACCAGCCCGAAGGACTCGTTGTACGACGGCATCACCAGCACCGACGCGGCACGGAACCAGTCCGCGAGCTGCTCCTGCCCGACGGGCGGCCGGAAGCGCACGACGTCGCTCAGGCCCAGCTGGGCGGCGAGCTTCTGCAGGCCCTCCGGCTTGGCAAGACCGCTGCCGCTGGGGCCTCCCACCACGGGCACGACGATGCGCGAACGCAGATCGGGGCGCTCGTCGAGGAGTACGGCGACAGCGTGCAGCAGCACGTCGGGCGCCTTGAGTGGCTGTATGCGCCCGGCGAAGAGAGGGATGAACGCGTCCTGCGGAAGCCCGAGACGGGCGCGGGCGGCGGCACGGCCGTCGGCCGGCCGGAAGCGCTCCAGATTGACGCCGGGATGGACGACGGCGACCCTGCCCGGATCGGCCGCGTAATGGTGCACCAACTCGCCGGCCTCCTCGGCGGTGTTGGCGATGAGCCGGTCGGCGGCGGACACGATCTGGGTCTCGCCGATGACGCGGGCGGCGGGCTCGGGGGTGTCGCCCTCGGCGAGGGAGGCGTTCTTGACCTTGGCCATGGTGTGCATGGCGTGCACCAGGGGGGCGCCCCAGCGCTGGGCGGCGAGCCAGCCGACGTGGCCGGAGAGCCAGTAGTGGGAGTGCACCAGGTCGTAGTAGCCGGGCCGGTGGCCGGCCCAGGCCTGCATCACGCCGTGCGTGAAGGCGCAGAGCTGAGCGGGCAACTCCTCCTTGGCGAGGCCTTCGTACGGACCGGCGTCGACGTGCCGGACGAGGACCCCGGGGGCGAGTTCGACAGTCGGCGCGAGCGCGGCCGTGGTCGACCGGGTGAAGATCTCGACCTCGATGTTGATGGCGGCGAGACGCTGGGCGAGTTCCACGATGTAGACGTTCATGCCGCCGGCGTCGCCCGTGCCGGGCTGGTGGAGCGGCGAGGTGTGCACGGAGAGCATGGCGACCCGACGGGGGCGGCGGTGCAGCCTCAGCCGCGGGGGAGCCGCTGGGGAGCGACGCCCGAGCCTGCTCACGTACTGGCTCACGTGGCGTTCCTCCTTGTCGCGGGCATGCCTGTGGGGGCGGCACGGAAACCCTCCGACGGAGAAACACCAGAGCGCGGCACTCCATTTCCCCGACAAGCGGCTTTGCCAAATCATTGCCGTTGATCGCTCAACCGTTCGAGAAATGGAGGTTTTCCACAGGCCGGTCCGCTCCCCCTCCCGGGCCGCTTACTCTCGTACGCATGCCAACCCGCGCCTCGTCCCGCCCTGTGGGTACGGTGACGCGCGGGACCACCAACCCGAACCGGCTGCGCCGGATGGACCGCTGGATCGCCGCGGTCCACGGCGCCGAGCTGCGCCGCACGGCGGACCCGGTGGCCGTCGACCTCGGCTACGGGGCTGCCCCATGGACCGCGGTGGAGCTGCTGCAGCGCCTGCGCGGCGCCGCGCCCCGCACCCGCGTGGTCGGCGTCGAGATCGAGCCCGCCCGGGTGGCGGCCGCACAGCCGTACGCACGCGAAGGCCTGGTGTTCCGGCACGGCGGCTTCGAGGTGCCTGTATCGGGCCGGCCGTCCCTGATCCGCGCCGCGAATGTCCTGCGGCAGTACGAGGAGGGCGAGGTCGCGGCCGTCTGGGAGCGGCTGCGCACCCGCCTCGCCCCCGCCGATCCGGCATCCGGCTCCCGCGGCGGACTGCTCGTCGAGGGCACATGCGACGAGATCGGCCGCCGCCACGTCTGGGTCGCACTCGGTCCCGAAGGTCCGCGCACGGTCACCTTCGCCACTCGGCTCGGCTCCCTGGACCGCCCGTCCGACCTGGCCGAGCGACTCCCGAAGGCACTCATCCACCGCAACGTCCCGGGCGAGCCCGTGCACGCCTTCCTGCGCGACTTCGACCGCGCCTGGGCCGCCGCCGCGCCCTACGCCTCGTACGGTGCGCGCCAGCGCTGGATACGCGCGGTCCGCCGGCTGACGGCGGACTGGCCGGTGACCGACGGCCCGGCGCGCTGGCGCCAGGGGGAGGTCACGGTGACCTGGGACGCGTTGGCGCCCCGCGCGTGAGCAGCCCCGCCCAGGGCGCTCACCACTCCACCTCATGCCCGATCACCGGGAACGGTCTTCCTGCGTCGTTCGTCACATTCGCGGGAGATCGCCATACCAGGGCGGGCGCCGGGGGAGAGAGATCGTCGTACCGCGTGCGGCAAGAGGGGGACTTTTTGCACGGTTGAGCCCCGCCTCTGTCACTTTGCCCACTGACGTGGCACGATCCCCCAGGCGACCGCTAGTTACTGACGGTAAATCAGATTTGGGGGCGAAATATGGGATCCGGAAAGCGGACCCTGACCACGGCAAGCATCGTCCTTGTCTGTGCGGTCACCCTGCTGGGTGCGCCCGGCGCGGCACATGCGAGCCCGAGCCGGCCGTCTCCGACGCCCAACCCTTCCGGCGGCCCGACTCAGGCCCCCGGCAAGGACCTTGAAGCGGTCCGCAAGAAGCTGGACTCGCTGTACCACAACGCCGCGGTCGCCACCGACGCCTACAACGCGGCCGAAGAGAAGACCTCGAAGCAGTCGACGCAGATCGTCAAGCTGGCCGAGGAGATCGTCAAGGGCCAGGAGAGGCTGGCCGAACTGAAGAACCGGGCAGGCGCGGCAGCCCGTGCCCAGTACCGCGGCGGGGGCCTGCCCCCTTCGGTCCGGCTCTGGCTGAGCGACAACCCCCAGGACTTCCTCGACGGCGCGGGCACCGTCCGCCAGGGCGAGCACGCGACCCAGGGCCTGCTCAAGGAGTTGACGCGCACCCAGGAGGACCTGCGCCAGTACGCGCGCGACGCCTCCGACGAGTGGGAGAGGCTGGAGGCCAACCGCAAGGCCAAGGCCGAAGCCAAGAAGAAGATCGAGAAGCAGATCGCGGCCGCCAGACAGCTCGAGTCCCGGCTGAAGAAGCAGGAGCGGGAGCGGCTGCGGAAACTGGAGGAAGAGGCCGCACACAAGGCGCAGACCGCCTGGCTCGGCTCCGGCATACTCAAGGAGATCGGCGGCAAGGCCTCCGACGAGGGCCGCAGGGCCGTGAGCTTCGCGACCGGCCAGATCGGCAAGCCGTACCAATGGGGCGCCGTGGGCCCGGCGTCGTACGACTGCTCGGGACTGACGTCCCAGGCCTGGGCGGCGGCCGGCACCGGCATTCCGCGCACCTCGCAGGAGCAGTGGAAGCGGCTCAGGCACGTCGGCGTCAAGGACATGCGCCCCGGCGACCTGATCATCTACTTCAAGGACGCCAGCCATGTGGCCATGTACGTCGGCGACGGCTCGATCGTCCACGCCCCGCGGCCCGGACGGTCGGTGACGGTCGCCGGAGCGGGCTCGATGCCGATCCTGGGCGTCGTACGGCCGGACGCGTGAGCGCGAGGGGCGCGGGAAGGAGCCCGGGGCGGCCCCCCGGCCCGCCGCGTCCGCGCTCGGCAGCCGTGACGTACCCCATGTGACGGGACGCACGCCGCACCCGCGTCAAACCTCCACCCGACGTGACATTCCTCATCCCCGGCCCGGCCGCACCATGTCCAACTGCGGTACGGGATGCGGCATATGACGTTGGCGTGTTTCCCGGCGTCGCCCCACCAGGCATTCCGCTGGAGCCGCAGCTACCGCTATGGTCCCCGTCGGTGGGTCGAGGTCCCTCGCCCCACCATGCCCTCGGGGGGAGGGAAGGAACCCAACACGATGCCCGTACCGCGGCAGAGAGCGATCCCGGCCGTGGAGAGTGGTCAGGCTCAAGCCGGGTCCCCGCCGGGGACGCAGGCCGTACCGGGGCTGGCCGACACGCTCACCCTGCTGGTGATCGAGGACGACCCGGCCGGTTCACCGATCGTGCCCGAGATGCTCGACTCGGCGGGCCGGCCCATCCGGCTGCGCACCGCCCGCAATCTCACCGAGGCCGAGCGGCTGCTCACCGACGACGTCCACTGCATCCTGCTGGACCTCGCGCTGCCTGCCGCGGGCCGGGCCTGTGAGGAGGCCGATGAGCTGACCGTGCTGCGGCACGTGCTCCAACTGGCGCCGCGCCATGCCGTCCTCGCGCTCACCGCGTCCGGCGACGCCGAGCGCGGCGCCGAGGCGGTACGCGTGGGTGCCCAGGACTATCTGTTCCGCGAGGAGCTGGACGGACGGCTGCTGAGCCGTGCGATCCGCTACGCGGTCGAGCGGAAGCGGTCCGACACGACCGAGCGGCGGCTGACCGAGTCCCGGCTGCGGGCACAGGAGAACCGTCGGCTGGAGCGCGGGTTGCTGCCCACCCCACTGCTGGACGGTTCCTCGCTGCGCTTCGCCGCCCGCTACCGTCCCGGCCGCTCGCGTGCGCTGCTCGGCGGCGACTTCTACGACACCGTCCGTACCCCCGACGGCACGGTGCACGCGATGATCGGCGACGTCTGCGGGCACGGCCCGGACGAGGCCGCGCTCGGCGTGGAGCTGCGCATCGCCTGGCGTGCCCTGACGCTGGCGGGCCTGTGCGGCGACGACCTGCTCTCCACGCTTCAGCAGGTTCTGGAGCACGAGCGCGACAACGAGGAGATCTTCGCGACGCTGTGCACGGTGGACATCGCGCCGGACGGCCGCCGCGCCGGACTGTGCCTGGCCGGCCACCCGTCCCCGCTGATCGCCCGCCCCGACCGGCCGGCCGAGCTGCTGCCGTACGACAACAACGGCCCGGCGCTCGGTCTGCTCCCGCACGCCCGCTGGCCGCGCATACAGGTGGAGCTGGGCCCCGTCTGGAGCCTGATGCTCTACACCGACGGTCTCATCGAGGGCCGCATCGGCGAGGGCAGGGAGCGGCTCGGCGAAGCCGGCATGGTGAAGCTGGTCCGCCGTCGGCTGGCCGAGGGGCTGACCGGCAGGGAGCTGCTGCGCACCACGGTGAACGAGGTCCGCGACCTCAACGGCGGGGAACTGACCGACGACGTCGCGGTCCTTCTGCTCGACCGCGGGACGTAGCCGTCGTACGCGGCCGCGGCGGAACAGGGTCTGGCCGTCGCGGCGCGGGCAGGGAACTCCGGACGGGCCTAACGGCCGCCGTTGTACGGCCCGTACGGACCGTCGCTGCTGCTGCCGCGGCGGCGGCGGCCCCAGCCGCCGCCCGAGACCTGCTTGAGGGCGGGCCGGACGTCCACGAAGAAGACGATCGTGGCGACAAGGCCGATGATCTGCAGGAAGAGCATGGGCACCAGCAGGTTCACCGCGACGGTGAGACCGAGGATGATCAACCAGAAGCCCTTGTTCTGCTTGTCCGCGGCGCGGTACGCATCCTGCCGGTACAGCGCGGCCATCGCCAGTGCCACCACGGCGAGCACCAGTATGGCGGTGAAGAGCAGCCACATCAGGCCGCCGAATGCCGTCATCAGCACAATGCCCACCACCCGAGTAGAAACGTCTCTACGCCAACCGTACCCGTGTCCTGCCGCCGTGTATCCGCAAGAACGGGCCGGGAACTCCCAGAGTGCCCGGCCCCTTCCCCGTCTTCCGTTGTCTCCGAGCCGGCGGCTCTTACCGGGCCGGCGGCGTGCTCTTCCTCGCCACCGGCTTGCGGGCCGGGGCCTTCTTCATCGCGGGCTTCCCGTCCGGGGTGGCCTCGGCCCCGGGACCGGCCGACTTCGGCTCGTCCCTGACCTCGACCGGCTCCGCCTTCGGCTCGACGGCGACGGCCAGCTCCTCGATCTCCTCGGCGGCCTCGCCGCGCCATGTCCTCACGGCCTGCTCGCCGTGCTCGGCGACCTTCTCGTAGGTCTCACGGGCCCTGACCGCGTACTCGGCGGCGACGCCGACACCACGCAGGGCAAGGTCCTGGGCGCTTTCGCCGAGCTTCTTCAGGTCCGCGTCGAGGGAGCTGCCGAACTTCTTCAGGTCGGCGTCGAGGGAGCTGCCGAACTTCTTCAGGTCCGTGTCGAGGGAGCCGAAGAACTCGCCGACCTTCGCCTGGATGGTCTCCTGTGTCTCCTTGACCCGGGCGGAGGCCTCCTTGGCGCGTGCGGTCGCCTTCTCCTGCACGACCTTGGGGTCGGTGTTGCGTACGGCCTCGAAGCGAGCCGGGGCCTCGGCGCGCAGCTGCTCCACCAGACCAGGCACCTTCTTGGCCTGCTGGATGGCCAGGTCGGCGGTGCCGGCGGCAAAGTAGAGCGGGGTCGGGTCGCTGAGGGTCTTGCGCAGGTCGTCGGTGATGGCCATGGGGATGGTCCTCCCGTTTCGGCTTTCGGTTGAGGGTTGAGGGGCGGTCCGCGGGCGCCTTCCCGTCGTCCCGATGATCCCGATCGTCTCGGTTGCCTCGATCATCTCGGTCAACCGGCGGTCTGCGGCGGACCGACGTCGCCGCCATCGGCCGTGTGGGGGCCGGGGGCCGCGGCGTCCTGGGCGTCATCCGTGTACTGAGTCCCCCGACCGTCCCCGTCCGCCACGCCCGCCCGAGCGATCCCGAAGCCGTTCTCCTTGCGGAAAGACTCGTAGATCTGGAGCAGCACCTGCTTCTGCCGCTCGGTGAGCGTGGGATCGTCGAGGATCACGGCGCGCGTCGCACCTTCCCGCCGCCACTCCTCCCGGTCCCGTTCGGCGTCGAGGATGCCGGCCCGCACGTACAGCGTCTCGGCGGAGATCCGCAGCGCCTTGGCGACCTGCTGCAGCACCTCCGCGCTCGGCTTGCGCAGCCCGCGCTCGATCTGGCTCAGATACGGATTGGACACCCCGGCGGCATCGGCAAGCTGCCTGAGCGACAGCTGCGCGCTGCGCCGCTGTTCCCGCAGGTACTCACCGAGACTGCCGACATTGAGCGATGCCATGACTCCACCTTGCCGCACCGATGCTAACTTTTGCAAGCACCTGCTTGCAGAAGTTAGGTGTGTTCGATCGCCCCGGTGTGACTGCTCGCGACAGTCAGTGTCCGTTCCCGGTATGTCTGCGGTTCCCCACTGGATCTGCGCGGTGAAGTGAGCGGGTCCCGGAGGAACTGCGCGGCAAGCTGCCCTCCACCGTGACGGCAGAGGTGAGCCGAGCTGCACTGGCCGCGGGCGCGAGGGACGTCGCCCTGTTCGCGGACCTGTCCAACCCCACCAGCAACGCCCTCTACCAGCGCCTCGGCTATCGCACACTCATCCTCCCGTGGCCCCCACGCGGCGGGGGCCGGCTCGCGCGGGGGAACCGAGCGCGCCGAGCCGGGCACAATCCTTGCTTGACCTTCACCTTGGGGGAAGCCACAGCATCGGTGGGGCCGGGCGATGTGCCCGGCATGAGGAGGGGCGGGCATGGGGTTGCTGACCATCGGGGCGTTCGCGAGGGCGTCCCGGCTGTCGCCGAAGGCACTGCGTCTTTACGACGAACTCGGCCTGCTGCCCCCCGCTCGCGTCGACCCGGTGACCGGCTATCGCCTCTACGCCCCGGAACAGCTGGACCAGGCCCGACTGGTCGCCTGGCTCCGGCGTCTGGGGATGCCGCTGGCCCGCATCCAGCACGTGCGCACGCTGGAGGCAGGCCCGGCGGCCCAGGAGGTCCGCGCGTTCTGGGCACAGGTCGAGGCCGACACCGCCGCCCGGCGGGACCTGGCCGCCTTCCTCATCGACCACCTGTCCCGGAAGGACCCAGCCATGTCCCCGACCGCCAAGCCCCTGGGAATCCGTTACGCCGCACTCTCCGACACCGGCCTGGTCCGCGAGAGCAACCAGGACACCGTCTACGCGGGCTCCCGCCTGCTCGCCGTAGCCGACGGCTACGGCAGCACGGGAGCCGCTGCCGGCGCGGCCGCCGTCGACGCGCTCAAGCACCTCGAGACGGCCGGCGTCCCGGCGGGCAACCTCCTCAACGTCCTTGAGGACGCCGTCGAACAGGCCAAACGGGCCGTGTACGGCGTCACAGACACCGGCTCTTCACCCGAGGGGGCCGGCACGACACTGACCGCGATGCTCTGGGCCGGCTCGCAGCTGGCCCTCGTCCACATCGGCGACTCCCGCGTCCACCTGCTGCGCGACGGAGAGCTGTTCCAGATCACGCACGACCACACGATGGTGCAGTCGATGGTCGACGAGGGACGTATCAGCCCGGAGGAAGCCGCCTCCCACCCCCAGCGGTCGCTGCTGATACGAAGCCTGGGTCAAGGCGCCGATGACACCGCCGACATGCGCCTGCAGGACGCCCGGCAACACGATCGGTACCTGCTCTGCTCCGACGGTCTGCCCACCGTCGTGCCCATCGACAAGATCCACCGGGTGCTCTTGGGGATCGGTGAGCCCGAGCAGGCGGTCCGTGAACTCGTCGCTCTCGCCCATGCCTCCGGAGCTCCGGACAACGTCAGTTGCGTGGTCGCCGATGTCGTGGAGCTCCGGCAGTAGGAGCAAGCGACGACCGTGGCCGGTAGCGGGGCAGGTGGTGGGTCCGCCCTTGCCGCGGCTTCGCATGCCCCGCTACCGTTGTGCCCATGACTGCCGGGTCGGCCATGGGCCATGAGCGAGTCGGGTACCCGGCCTCTGAGTGAGGCGGGGGCGGGCCAGGAGCCCGCCGGTTCTTCTGTTTCCCCCAGGTTCTTCGAGGTTTTCCTCCACCAGGCGAAGCAGAAGGAAGCAGAGAGTGCCCAACCCCTTCAATCAACAGATCATCGACGAGTTCCGCGCTCAACACGGCCGCGTGGGCGACCCCTTCGAAGGCGCGCGGCTGCTCCTCCTCACCACCATCGGTGCCCGTACCGGCACCCCGCACACCACCCCCGTCGGCTACTACCACGACGGCGGCGACCGCGTCCTCGTGATCGCCTCGGCCGGCGGCTCCCCCAAGCACCCGGACTGGTACCGCAATCTTGTGGCCCATCCCCAGGTCACCGTGGAGACGGGCGTGTTCACCTATGAGGCGACCGCGGTCGTCCTGGACCGCGCCGCACGCGACCGCGCCTTCGCCCGTGCCGTCGAGGCCGATCCGGGCTGGGCCGAGTACCAGTCGAAGACGGACCGCGTCATCCCGGTCGTGGCCCTCGAGAACGCCAGGCCCGGACCGCCGAACATCAACGCGTCCTCCCCCGGCGAGGCCATCAAGCGGGTGCACGACGTCTTTCGCCGCGAACTCGCGTTGATCCGCCAGGAGTTCGCGACCTCTGGTGGCAGCTCCACGCTCGGCGCCCAGCTCCGGGTCAACTGCCTCACGCTCTGCAAGGGCCTGGGCAACCACCACACCGGCGAGGACACCGTCATGTTCCCGTTCCTCGCCGACCGCCACCCTGAGCTCGCACCCGCCCTGGACCGGCTGCGCCGCGAACACGAGCAGATCGCCGCTCTCCTCGACGAGCTGCGCCGGGCCATATCGCGCGAGGACGCCGACCCCGCTCTCGTCCTGACTGAGGTGGAACGTCTCACCGACGCACTGGAGGCGCATCTGACCTACGAGGAGGAGCAGTTGGTGCCCCTGCTGGATTGAGCCGTCCCTTCACGAGCGGCTAGGAGAGCGTCAGGTCCGTCGTGATGGTGTCCCAGAGGGCGTCGAACCACCTCTGGGACTGGTCCACGAACACCGCGTCGCGCCGGTCCGTGCGGCGTTCGAAGGAGAAGAGGAGGGACTTGGCGCCCAGGGCGTCGTACATCTCGAGTGTCCGGTTCTCCACCTCCTCCTCGCGTTTCGTCAGCGTGTAGTAAGCGATCAGGGCTTCCGTCCCGTTGAGCAGGTACAGCTTCACCGGTGGGGTGAAGGGCAGCGCGCGGAACGTCACCTCGACATCGATGCCGTGCGACGCGTGCAGGGCCTGGAGGTTGTGGCGCAGGACGCGGACCTGGGCGTTGCGCTGGTCCAGCCAGCGTTTGTGGACCAGGTCGTCCTCGCCGCGTCCGCCCACCGGGACGGGGAACGCCAGGTCGATGTCACCGGACGGAAGCAGGATGCGGACGTCGATCGACTCCGGGCGGATCCTGCCCTCGTGGATCAGGCGTACCGGTTCGCCGAGCGCCAGCATCAGCGTCTCGGCGGTCAGACAGGCCGCGTCGACGCGCACATGCGGCGCCGCGAACGCCTCCGCGAGCCTCGGCGCGAGCCCGACCAGCGTCGGCTGCGGCTCACCCCTCACCGGCAGGGGTTCGGCGATCCTGGGCGGGCTGCCCTTGCTGACGTTGCTGAGCAGCCCGTCCTCCTGGAGGGCGCGCAAGGCCTGGCGGACCGTGCCCCGCTCCACTCCGAACTCCTCAGCGAGTTCGGCCTGGGTCGGCAGGCGGTCGCCCGTCTTAAGGGCGCCGGTGCGGATACGGTCCCGCAGAGCGTCGGCGATCTCCTGAGGCGAGAGCTTTCTGCTGCCGTTCACTACGGCATTCTCCTGGGCCACAACCAAAAGCTACAACCTACGTCCATCTGGAGGGAGTTGTTTGCCACTTGTTTGTCGCTGCTGACCAACTCCGCCGAGACAATCATGAGTTGAATGCCAACTTGGTGGAGTTGGTGGAGCCTTTCGACGGTGCCCGGGGGTGGGGTCATCGGGGTGCTCGTGACCTCCGTCGGCATCAACGTCGATGCCCCGCCTGCCGCTTCACCGAGGCGGCCGCCCTCACGGTACTGGCGGCCCGACCCCGCCCCGTGATCCGCGGGAGTCGGCCGCCCGTGGCCGGATTCGTTCGCCCCGGGGGAATCTCACGCAACGGACCGTCGCAGAACCTTCCATACGTGGGCGGCAGCACGCCCCGTCTCCACGGGTAATCACGACAACTTCAACTTCACGCCATCTTTGGGCAGTTCCGTGAAGGGTGGTTACAAGGCGACGCGAAGCGGAGATACGTACAGTGAAGTTGGTCGCCAACTTCGGCAAGTTGAACGCACTTGAGCAGTCTTGAACGACATGGTCAAACCTTTGGAAGGTTGGCCAGACTCTGGACGTACAACCGACAGGGCTCTCTTCCGGAGGGGAGCCGGGAGCCCGATCGGTCGGTCCATGTCCCAGCGCACCACCGCAACCACAACTGAATCGCTACGGATGAACAGCACAACAGCCACTCACCCGCGCGGAAGGAGCGCCACCCAAGGGCCCGCGGGCCTCAGAACATGTCCGGGCACCACGGTCGCCTGGACGTACGCAGCAGGGCGTCGGCGACGGAGGCGGCGCCCTCTTGCTGTTCCCGCACCCGTCCGAGCGCCGCAAGCCGCACAGCGGACTCGTCGCCCAGCCACAGGGTCGCCAACTCGGCCGCGGACAGGGCCAGCTGGGCGTCCCGGTCGGTCGGCGCGCACTGCGCCCCGTCCGGTCCGGCCTCCAGCAGGTAGCGGCCACCGGTGAGCCCCGACTCGTCCACCACCTCCAGCACGAGCGTGCCGGTTGCCGCGTACGTCCGAGCCTCCAAGGCCTTGACGACATCCAGGATGCGCACCCACAGCCAGTCCGCGTACGTGGTGAGGCGGGCCGCGCGCGGGTCGGGCAGGAGGTGCGGCAGCAGGTCGTCCGGGGCGCGGCGGCCCGACTTCACCGTGGTGATCCAGTCGATGGAGCAGAGGTAGTGCCACAGGGCGCGCTCGGCGGCCGGGCTCGTGGTGATCAGGCCCTTGACGGTCGCCGTGTTCAGAGGCCGCTTGTCGTCACCCCAGTGGTCGTCGCACACATAGGCGGCAAGCCCCTCGACCCTGCCGGAGGCGGAGCGGTGGACGGCGTAGAAGGGTTCGGTCCAGGGCACGCCGGCCGGGCGGATCTCCCCCGTGTTCACCTGCCACCAGCGGTCGTCGCGGTCGATGGCGCCGGGTTGCGCGCGGCGGAGGCGTTCGTGCAGTTCGGGACCCAGCTTGCGGACCTCGGCGCCGTCGACGAGGTCGATACGGCCGCCGTCGTCCGGGACGGGGCGGTGGCGGTCGAGGCCGGTGCGGGGGACGTCGATGGTCCACTCGGCGGTGTGGGCGGCCGGACCGAAGCCGTAGCGGCCGTAGATGGGGTACTCGGCGGCGATGAGCGTCGCGACGACGTCACCGCGCTCCTTCGCGGCGGCGAGGTCGAGCGCCATCATACGAGTGAGCAGGCCCCGGCGGCGGTGGGTGGCAGTGACCGTGACGTTGCTGATCGCGTCGGCGGGGACGGGTCGTCCGCCGACGGCGGTGAGCTCCTGGGCGAAGGAGCGGAAGGTGGCCACACAGCGGCCGTCGTCGAAGGCGCCGAGGGTGCGGGAGGGGACGATGTAGGTGCCCCGGTCGGCGACTTCGGCCTCGGTGACGTACGGCGGGCGCAGAAATCCGGTGTTGAGGGCGCGGGTCCAGTCGGAGATCTCGCCCTCGGTGACGGGGCGTACGTCGATGTTCTCGAGGCGGCGGCTCATGAGGCCACGCTAGGCGTACGGCGGCGGGAGTGTCGCGGAATTTACGCGGCCCGGTGGGGTATGCGGCAGGCCGGTGCCCCACCAGGCGACGTTCGCCCCGTCACGATGCCCGGAAGGCCTAGTGCCCCACCAGGCGACGTTCGCCTCGTCGCGACGCCCGGCACGCTCCCCCAGGCTCTTCGAGCAGGGGGACCCCCACTCGCCGCACCGGCCGAAAACCCAAGTACGTCCAGTACGAGGGCTTCCGTCCGGCACTCCCCCAAGCTCTTCGAGCAGGGGGGACCCTCAGAGCGGGAGGTGCCCCCACGACGCCGCTCCTTGACGGGCGAACGTTGCCTGCCGGGCACCAGGGCCTGTTCTGAGTCCCCTGTCGGCGCCCCGACGCCCGGCACGCACTCCCCCAAGCTCTCGGCTCCGCAGGACAGGTGGCTCCGCCACATGACCTGCGACACCGCACGCCGAGCGCACGCACCGAACGCCGCTGCGCCCGCGCTCCGCGCGGACGACAGGGAACGCAGAACAGGCCCTAGAACACCGCCCGTATCTCCCCCACCTCGAGGCCCCCGCCCAGGAGCGGCGCCTTCCCGATCCGGTCCACCACCGGGGCCTCGACTCCCAGCAGGGTCAGGGCCCGGGACAGAATCGGGCCGAGCGCCCGGCCCGCGCCGTCGTCCACCTTGAAGGCCAGGGCCCGGCCGTCCGGGAGGGCCACCGCCTGGACCGCCTCCGCGCCCATCTTCGACAGGACGCCGGGGATCTCGCGCATCAACCAGGTGTCGGGGCGGCGCGTGCCCGCCACGTACTCCGGGTGCGCGCGCATCGCGTCGGCCACGCGGCGTTCCGCCGTGCCCGGCGCCGCCAGGACGAAGGAGCGGAAGGCGCGGGCCAGACCGGTGAGGCTGATCGCCATCAGCGGGGCCCCGCAGCCGTCCGTGCCGACCGCCGCCACCGGCTCACCGGCGGCCTCCTCCACCACCGAATGGATCAGCCGCTGCAGCGGGTGCGCGGGGTCGAGGTAGGAGTCCAGCGGCCAGCCGCGCAGCGCGCACGCCGCCAGCATCGCCGTGTGCTTGCCGGAGCAGTTCATGGTGACCCGCTCGCGCACGGCGCCCGACGCCAGGTAGGCCTCGGCCTCCGCCGGGTCCAGCGGCAGGTCCGGCGGGCACTGGAGCCGCTGCGCGCTCAGGCCGTATTCCAGGAGCATCGTGTGCACCAGGTCCCGGTGGAACGCCTCGCCCGAGTGGCTCGCGGCCGCGATCGCCAGCCGCTCCCCGGTCAGCTCCAGGCCCGCCCGCAGCACGCCGGCCGCCTGCATCGGCTTGTTGGACGAGCGCGGGAAGACCGGCGCCGTCGCGTCCCCGAGCGCCAGTTCCACGCGCCCGTCGGCGGCCAGCAGGACGAGACTTCCCCGGTGTCGCCCTTCGACGAACCCGGACCGCACCACCTCGGCGAGCACCGGGGGCACGGAAGACGGGGCGGGCGGGGTGGTGATCTGGACAGCGGTGGACATGGGCGGCGGCCTTCGGGATCGACGGGGGACCCGCCCCGGCGCCTCTCCGCCCGGAGGGGGTCCACCGGGCACGGCACCGCATACGGCCCCTCCCCGGCCGCCGCGATACCCGGGGTCCCGGGCCGCCGCTGCCGCCGGGTTCCGGGGCCGCCGTGCATGCTCGCGGGCCCCGGATTCGCCAGGGCCCGCCGCTGTCACATGAGCAGGTCGTCTACTTGTGCTTCTCCTTCACGGTACCTGCGCGCGATTTCGGAACTGCATTCGTCCGCCGTGCGCTGCAGTCGCTGCCGCCGCCCCGAGACCTGCTGCTCGTACCGCACGAGGCGGCCCATGCCCGCGCCCAGCTCGTCGTCCGTGCGCGCCTCCAGGTCCGACAGCTCGACCTCGGCGAGCATGTCCGCCGCCAGCCGCCGGTACTCCTCACCGTGCGGTGTGCCGACCGTCACATGGCGGGCCGAGGAGGGCTGCCGGGCGGGAGCGTCCTCAAGGATCTCCGCGAGCCGCTCCATGACCCCCTGCGAGCTGGCCCGGCCCCCGCGCCTGGCCAGCTCGGCCCGCAGAATGTCGATACGCCCCTGGAGCAGCCGCCGCACATAGCTGAGGTCCGTCTCGTCCCGCTGGGCGTCCCGGCGCAGCGCGCGCAGCTCGTCCAGCCGCAGTGCGGACAGGTCGTGCCCCTGGACGCACCCCCTGCTCGAAGAGCTCGGGGGAGGGTCCGCAGGCAGGCAGCTGTCCGTGCGCTGCACGGGCGGCCGGATCTCCCCCGTGCTTCCCTTACGGGCGGGCGCCGCAGCCCCCGGCGGCAGCCCGGTACTCGGTGTGCTCATGTGCCTCTTAACCGTCCCCTCGACCGGCGCGGCACCCCACGGATGTGCCGCGACACACGCATCGTGCCACCCGGCGTGGCCGCTTTGTGACCGAGTGCTCCCGATCAGCCCCGGATGGGGGGTATGGACCTGTGGCCTGTGAAGACGCGTTTGGAAGAGGACCGGAGGGGAAGACGGCGGCATCGCGAGGGGATGCGCGGGGACGGGATACGGGGGATCAGGGATCGATGCCCGGCCCCTTACGGCCGATTCGGGCCCGCACGGCATGATGGTCCTCATGCGTGCGGTGGTGCAGAGGGTGGACGGCGCGAGCGTCGTCGTGGACGGCGAGACGGTCGGCGGGATCAGCGGCGAGGGGCTGTGCGTGCTCGTCGGGGTCACGCACGAGGACACCAAGGAGAAGGCGGCCCAGCTCGCCCGCAAGCTCTGGTCGATCCGGATGCTGCACGACGAGAAGTCCTGCTCCGACATCGACGCGCCGCTTCTCGTGATCAGCCAGTTCACGCTCTACGGGGATGCCCGCAAAGGCCGCCGTCCCACCTGGAACGCGGCCGCCCCGGGCGATGTCGCCGAGCCCCTCGTCGACGAGGTGGTCGCTCAGCTCCGCTCGCTGGGCGCAACGGTGGCGACGGGCCGGTTCGGCGCGAAGATGAGCGTGTCGCTGACGAACGACGGCCCGTTCACCGTGCTGCTGGAGATCTGAGCCGGACTCTACGGCTCGACGATCACTTCCTGTGCCGCCGCGGTGGAGTCCGCGAGGAGGCGGGCGTCGACCGGGACGTTCCGCTTGACCAGGGCGAGGGCGACCGGGCCCAGCTCGTGGTGGCGTACCGACGTCGTCACGAAGCCGATCTTGCGGCCCTCGGCGCCTTCGTCCGCGAGGCGCAGTTCCGCGCCGTGCGGCGGCAGGTGGACATCGCTGCCGTCGAGGTGGAGGAAGACCAGGCGGCGCGGCGGCTTGCCCAGGTTCTGGACCCGGGCGACCGTCTCCTGGCCCCGGTAGCAGCCCTTCTGGAGGTGCACGGCCGTGCCGATCCAGCCCAGTTCGTGCGGGATGGTGCGGTGGTCGGTCTCGAAGCCGAGGCGGGGGCGGTGCTGCTCGACGCGCAGCGCCTCGTAGGCCAGGAGTCCGGCCGGGGGGCCGTTCCTCTGCGCGTACGACTCCAGGTCCGTCCGCGGGAGGAAGAGGTCGCGGCCGTACGACGTCTCACGGACCAGGACGCCCTCGGGGTCCTCGGCGATCGAACCGGCCGGCAGGTGCACCACCGCGAACTCGGCGGTCCGGTCGGCGACTTCCACGCGGTAGAAGAACTTCATCGACTCCAGGTACGCGATCAGCGCGTCCTGGGTGCCGGGCTCGACGTGGGCCCAGACCGTCTCGCCGTCGTCGACGAGGTACAGCGCGTGCTCGATGTGGCCGTGCGCGGAGAGGATGAGTGCCTCGGTGGCCTGGTGCGCGGGAAGTTCGCTGACGTGCTGGGTGAGCAGGAGGTGCAGCCAGCTCAGCCGGTCGTCACCGCTGACGGTGATGACACCGCGGTGCGAGAGGTCCACGAACCCGGTGCCGTCGGCGAGGGCACGCTGTTCGCGGAACAGGTCGCCGTAGTGGGCGGCGACACCTTCATCCACACCCTCGCCGGGGACGGCGCCGGGGAGGGACAGCAGGGGACTCTTCATGGATCCAAGCCTACGACGCGGTAGTTGAACTCTTGAGAGAGCAGTCCTTGCACCGGCCGAAGATCGCGAAGTGCTTCATGTCCGTGTCGAAATCGAAGGTCTCGCGGAGCTTGGCGATGAACTCGGCGGCCACGTCGAGGTCGGCCTCGATGACGGTCGTGCAGTCGCGGCAGACCAGGTGTATGTGGTGGTGCCGGTCCGCCAGATGGTACGTCGGGGCGCCGTGCCCGAGGTGGGCGTGGCTGACCAGCCCCAGCTCCTCCAGCAACTCCAGGGTCCGGTAGACGGTGGAGATGTTGACCCCGGACGCGGTCTTCCTCACCTCGCCGAGGATGTCGTCGGGGGTCGCGTGCTCCAGGGTGTCCACGGCTTCAAGCACGAGTTGCCGCTGGGGGGTCAGCCGGTAGCCGCGCTGCCGCAGATCGCTCTTCCAGTCGGTGCTCACCACAGGGCCAGTGTAGGAGCGCCGGGCGCCGGAGGCGCCCCAAAGAAGTGATCAGCGCGGGCACGGAGGACCCGGCGGACGCCATCGCCGGGATCCGGAGGATCCACGCCGAGGCCGGAGGCGGAGACTCGGCCTACTTGAAGAAGGCGATGCCGTCGTCCGGGAGGTCGTCCGGGAGGGCCTTCGCCCAGCGTTCGACGTCCTCCGGGGAGACGACCTTCTTCAGCTGAGCCGACATGTAGGGGCGCAGCGGGACCTCGGGGGTCTGCTTCTCGCCGACCCACATGAGGTCGCTCTTCACGTAGCCGTACAGGCGCTTGCCGCCGCTGTACGGGCCCGAGGCGGCCGTACGGGCCACCGCGTCCGTCGCGATGTCGATCTGCGGCTTCTTGTGGGCCATCTCGCCGTACCAGACCTCGACGACCCCGTCGTCGCGGACCATGGTGACCTCGACCTTGCGGTCCGCGTCGATCCGCCAGTAGCCGGACTCGGTCTCCAGCGGCCTGACCTTGTTGCCCTCGCTGTCCAGCACCCAGGTGTGGGAGTGGTACTCCAGGAAGTCACGGCCGTCGTGGGTGAAGGAGACCTCCTGCCCGAAGTTGCACTTCTCGGACCCGGGGAAGTCGTGCACGCCCGCGCCCGCCCAGTTCCCGAGCAGGAAGGCGAGGGGGACGAGGTCCTTGTGGAGGTCGGACGGGATCTCGATCATGAGCGGAGCTTCCTGGATGGTGGGGGTCAGCGCTGGCCCTGGTACAGCTTCTTCACGGTCAGACCGGCGAAGGCGAGCACGCCGACGCAGACGAGGACCAGCAGGGTTTCGAAGAAGATCTCCACGGGTGCTCCTTGAGCGGGGGTGGGCATACGACAGGGCCGAAGCCCAGCTTACGCGGCGGGAGCTCAGGCCTCTGCGCGAGGTGCGCCACTCTTGACGTCGTCGATGAAGCGGGCCCACGTGGCGGCCTCGAAGACGAGCGCTCCGCGGGCGGGGTCCTTGCTGTCCCGGACGGGGACGGCGGAGGGGAGGTTGTGGGCGACCTCTACGCACTGGCCACCGTCCGAGTTGCTGTAGGAGCTCTTGTGCCAGTCGGCGGCGCTCAGGAAGTCGTCGGAGACCTCTACGCAGTTGCCGCCGTCCGAGTTGCTGTAGGAGCTCTTGCGCCACATCGCGTTGCTCAGGTCGATGGCTCGCACGGCACTTCCTCCAACATTCGCAGGATGAACTTCCGCGACTCGACCGAGGACAGGGCCATGTCGCGCACCGCATCATATGTGCGATGGAAACGCTCAACTCTGCTTGATTCCTCGATCAGTTCGCCACGCACGTCGTTCTCCGCATACGCCACGGTACGGCCGTCCAGCAGCCGCAGGAACATCAGGTCGGTACTCGCCAAGCCGTGCGGACCGGCGCTGAACGGCAGCACGTGGAGCGTGACGTTCGGCCGCTCCGACACCTCTGCGAGATACTCCAGCTGCTCCCGCCACTCCCCGGCATCGCGCAACGGAATCCGCAGCACCGCCTCGGAGAGGATGGCCCGGAACGGCGGCGCATCGTCACCCTCCAGCAGCTTTCGCCGACCGGTGCGCGCGTCGACCTGCTGGTCCAGCTCCTGCCCCTTGATACCGCCCGCCGCGAGCGCTTCCCGGGCGTATCCAGCCGTCTGAAGAAGCCCTGGCGGCCTGCTCACCCCGTAGTGCCACAGACTCACAGCTTCGGCCTCGAGCATCATGTACCGCCGGTACTGCTCCTTGAACTGCGACGGATCCCCCACCGCCAGTTCCCACAGCGTCAACAGCAACCCCGGCGTCCCGTAGTGCTGATCCAGCGCCTGGACCACCTCGGGGCTCCCCAGCGTCTGGCCGCTCTCCATCTTCCCGAACAGCGACCAGTCCCAGCCCAGCACCTCACCCAGCTTCCGCAGGCTCTCCCCGCGCGCTGTGCGCAGTAACCGGAGTTCCTCCGCGAACCGCCGCCGGGGCTCCTGACTGCGGCCCGTAATCACCCGTCTCGGCGGCATGGTGCTCCTTCGTGGAATGAGGCCGTGGAACCTGTGGAAATAGCGCCGAGAGGCGGAGAACGAGACGTCGCCCCACGGCGTCGGGGCCCTGCTCAGGGGCCATGCTCGTAATGTCGTGAATACGCAGGGTAGTTCAGCGATTGCGCTGGGCGCAGGCGTTGGCGGAAAGGAACGGAACCGGATGACGGCGGAGACGACAGCGGAGTCGGAGCCCTTGAAGCGCGGAGCGCTCGTCTACGACCCCGCGGCGGGCAGGGTCGGGGAGTACCAGGACGGGTCGGGCCCGTACGCGCTGCTGCGCCCGGTCGGCGGCGGCCGGGAGTGGCAGGCCGATCCGGCCGCGCTCCGCCCGGCCACGCAGCGGGAGCGACTGAGTGCCGGAGTGAGGGCGGCGAACGAGCGCGCCCGGGCGGTCGGCGCCAACACGCCGGACCCCGACGATCTGAGCCGCCCGCCCCTGCCGGTCCCCGGCTGTACGACGTGCACGGAGCTGGCCGGGCGGCGCGAGGCCGCATGCGCGGAGCACGACCGCAGCGCGGAGACGGACGCGAACGTCCTGCTGTGCCGGCACCTTCGGGAGGAGCACCGCGCGTGAACCGGCGCACGTCACACGGGTAGGAGCGCCATGAGGGGCACGAGCCCCTCGCGCGCGGGGCCCACGCCCCGGTCTAGGCTTCGGGCATGGCGAAGAAGCTCGTGATCAAGGTGACGGCCGGGGCGGACGCTCCGGAGCGCTGCTCGCAGGCGTTCACCGTGGCGGCCGTGGCCGTGGCCAGCGGCGTCGATGTCTCCCTGTGGCTGACCGGCGAGTCGTCCTGGTTCGCGCTGCCGGGCCGGGCCGCCGGGTTCGAACTGCCGCACGCGGCTCCACTGCCCGACCTGATCGACTCGATCCTGGCGGCGGGGCGGATCACCCTGTGCACGCAGTGCGCGGCCCGTCGCGAGATCACGGAGAAGGACGTCATCGAGGGCGTACGGATCGCGGGCTCCCAGGTCTTCGTCCAGGAGTCGCTGGCCGACGACACCCAGGCTCTCGTCTACTGACCGGGACCATCGCCGGGATGATGATCGTCCAGCCCGTGGTCACCAAGTACCCCGGAGCGTACGGATGCCGAAGCCGGCACGCATCGCTTTCGCGGCCTCGACGGCCCTGACGAAGGATCCGTGCGGCAGGTCGTCGTGCTCTACTTCCACGACACCGGGCAGGTCAAGGACATCCAGGTACGCCTCGACGGCCACGCCGGGACTCGCGGACCGGCGCGTGACGATGCGCGTACCCGACCCCCGGGAGGCGACCAGCCCACCGGACCGGGCCCCGAAGGAGCCGGGTGGCACCGGTTCCGTCTCGGTGGACTGAGCGGACCGAGCGGCATCCGCAGAGGGCTACCGCCGTTTCTTGCCGTCCAGCTCGTCCCACCACTCGTCGGACTGCGGGTCCCCGGACGGGTCGTCCCACCAGCGGTCGTCGGGGCCGCGCCGGTTCGCGACCATGGCGGCCAGCGGCGGGATGACCATCGCGACCAGGCACATCCCCACGGCCGCGGGCACCGACCAGATCCGCACGACGCCCCAGGCCAGGACGAACAGCCCGATGCAGGTGCCCATCATGGCGAAGTAGACGTGGCGCCGCCGTGCGTACATACATCAAGGCTATGCCGGGGCGCACCGAAGGGCCGCACCCCACCGGTATGGCGTCCAACCCCCGGGGGTGCGGCCCTTCGGCCGTGCACGTACGGTCCGTCGGACCGTCGTGGAGTGTGCCGTCACACGGCGATCGCGACCTCCGCGAGACCGCCCTTCCGGGCGACGACCGTACGGTCCGCGGTGGCGCCCGGCACCAGGGCGCGCACGGTCCAGGTGCCCTCGGCCGCGTAGAAGCGGAACTGTCCGGTCGCAGAGGTCGGGACCTCGGCGGTGAACTCTTCCGTCGAGTCCAGCAGGCGCACATACCCGGCGACGGGCTCGCCGTTGCGGGTCACCTGGCCCTGGATCGTGGTCTCACCGGGCTTGATCGTCGAGGCGTCGGGGCCGCCGGCCTTCGCTCCACACATGGTTCTTCCTTCCGGGTAGGTCCGGGGATCCGGGATTACTTGGCGGCGCCGAGCTCGATCGGAACACCGACGAGCGAGCCGTACTCGGTCCAGGAGCCGTCGTAGTTCCTGACGTTCGGGACGCCGAGCAGCTCGTGCAGGACGAACCAGGTCAGCGCTGAGCGCTCACCGATGCGGCAGTAGGCGATGGTGTCCTTGGCCAGGTCGATGTCCTCCTCGGTGTAGAGCTTCCTGAGCTCCTCGTCCGACTTGAACGTGCCGTCGTCGTTGGCGTTCTTGGACCACGGGATGTTGCGGGCGGTCGGGACGTGGCCCGGACGCTGCGACTGCTCCTGCGGCAGGTGCGCGGGGGCGAGCAGCTTGCCGGAGAACTCGTCGGGCGAGCGGACGTCGACCAGGTTCTGCGAGCCGATCGCGGCGATCACCTCGTCGCGGAAGGCGCGCAGGGAGGTGTCCTGCGGCTTGGCCTGGTAGTCGGTGGCCGGGCGCTCGGGCACTTCGGTGCCGTCGACCAGCTCGCGGGCGTCCAGCTCCCACTTCTTGCGGCCGCCGTCGAGGAGCTTGACGTTCTCGTGGCCGTACAGCTTGAAGTACCAGAAGGCGTAGGACGCGAACCAGTTGTTGTTGCCGCCGTAGAGGATCACCAGCGTGTCGTTGGCGATGCCCTTGCCCGACAGCAGCTTCTCGAAGCCGGCCTGGTCGATGAAGTCACGGCGGACCGGGTCCTGGAGGTCCTTCGTCCAGTCGATCCGGATGGCGTTCCTGATGTGGTTCTTGTCGTACGCGGACGTGTCCTCGTCGACCTCGACGATCGCGATGTCCGAGTCGTCCAGGTGGTCCTGCAGCCAGTCTGCGTCGACCAGGACGTCGCTGCGGCTCATGCTCTTTCTCCTCCGGGGCGGTTGCGGCGGGGATGTACGAGTGAAAAGCGGTGCGGGTACGCAATTCAGCGGTGGCGTACGCGGCGCACAAGTGGCCTTGTGTCGAGGATCAGGGCGTCACGATCAGGACGCCGGGATCGGGGCCGGGGCTACGGGAGTCCGCTCTCCCACTCAGGAAATGCGACAGAGCATGGCGGCGACGCGGCACAGGTCCACTGCCCGTCGCTTGGTGAGATCCGCCTGTCGCTGCATGCCGTCGATCGTAGGGACGGAGAGCCCGGTGTGCCACCGGTGTGTCGTTCTGTGAGACGCGATCGTCCGGAATGTGGGACCAATGGGAGCGCCGCGCCGTCGCCGCACGGCTTCCGGGCACTTTCGCCCCTCATCGGATCTGCAGTACGGACTGGTGCGTCTCGCTCTTCGGACACCCTGCCGTCGCCGCCCGTCAGTGGTTGTTACCCCACGAGGCTGATGTGCGAACCCTTGACCGTGATCTCCACCCCGTCCTCGGCCGCCTCGACCCTGTCGAGCCGTATACCGCCGGGAAGCCGGTCGATCTTCTGCTGGAAGTCCGTGATCGCCCGGAACCGGCTCTCGCCGAGCTGGACGCCGCCGAACTTGGGCAGGGCGTCCGCGTGTACCTTCACCGCGTCACCCTGGACCGCGACCGAGCTGAGCACATAGACCGGCTTCGGCAGCTTGGCGCCGAACACCGTCGCCTCGATCGCGACCTTGATCTTGCCGTTGCCGCCGTCCGAGAGACCGAGGACACGGGCGGTGAGGCCGGGCGCGACCTGGGTGGGCTCCGGCTTGGCCGTCTTGAGCAGCTCGTCGTACGCGATGAGCGCGGTGCCGGTGGCGTCGGCGGCGGTGGCGGAGCTGTAGTCCCCGGAGAACTTCACGCCCTTCATATGGGCGTTCAGGTCGTCGATGCGGATCCTCTCGTTGCCGTTGCCGGAGACCGCCTCGTAGTCCTTGATGCCGACCTCGATGTCGTCCAGCTCACCGTCGATGAGCTGGGTGAGGAAGGGGAAGCCGTGGATGGACACGTCGGGGGTGGTGGCCAGGTTCTCGTGGGCCTTCAGCCTGTCGGCCGCCTCGTTCTCCGCGAAGTGGACGGCGACCCGGTCCACGATCAGGAAGAGGCCGCCCAGAACCACGATGAAGATCAGCAGTATTCGCAGTGCGCGCATGCTCGGATTTCCCCACCTCAGCGGTCATCGACGGCGACGGTCGCGGATGACCGGATGGTCGTCGAGCGACTGTAACCCTCGGGGGATGGGGGTCCGGGAATCTGTCGACCACCTGTGACAGACAGCCGACAGCCGGCCGGGGTGCGGCTCCGGGGCCGGTCGTACGCCGGTCTGCGGGCATACGACCGGCGTGCGCCGGAGCGGGCACCGCCCGTCAGCCGAGCGCCCGTCCCAGCACGTAGACCACGGGCGCCGCCGCCGTCAGGGGCAGGGCGACACCCGCCGTGAAGTGGACGAAGCGGGACGGGTAGTCGTAGGAGGCGACCCGGTGGCCGATCAGGGCGCAGATGCCTGCACCCAGGCCGAGGAAGGCCCCGGACGTGCCCAGGCTCGTCGCCCCTCCCAGCGCGATGCCCGCGCCGGCCGCCGCCAGCAGCCCCACGGTCACCGAGGCCGCGGTCGGCAGCGGCAGCGCCCGCGCCAGGATCGCCGCCGCGACCGCGACGGCACCCACCGTGACGGCGTCCTGCGGGGCCGCCAGGTACCCGGCCGCGACGATCGACAACGCGGACGAGGCGACGGTCGCCATCAGGCCGTACATCCGGGTGTCCGGGTCGGCGTGCGACCGCAGCTGCAGGACGAGGGACAGCAGCACCCACACGCCGAGGGTGCCGAGGATCACGGCGGGCCCCTGCTCCCGGCCGACCGCGAGCAGCGCGACATCCGCGGCGAACGCGCCCAGGAACGCCAGCGCGATGCCCTGCCGGGCGGGCCACATGCCGTTCAGCCGGAACCATCCGGCGGCCGTCACCGCCTGCAGAATCACCAGCGGTACCGCAAGGGCGTACGAACCGAGGGCCGCGGCCCCGGCGAGCAGCGCCCCGAGGGCCGCGGTGAGCGCAGCGGGCTGCCGCCCGGGCTCGATGATCGGTGAACGGCCTTCGAGCCGGGCGCGCTGGTTGGCGGGCAGGCGGGACACGTCGACGGCGGGAGCCTCGGGCGCCGCCGTCCGCGTACCGCCGCCTCCCTGGCCGGCCGCCCAGCCGTCGGCTCTCCCGACTGAGCCGGACGGGTGAGCGCGGCCGTCGGCGCCGGGCGCCGCGTAACCGTGGGAGTCGTACACGGGGGCCTCCGGCGGCAACGCGCCCCCGTAGTTCTGCCCCTCCCACTGCTGCTGGTGGGGCTGCGGCTGCCCATACGGCTGCTGCTGGGGATACGCGGACGCGGCGTTCGGGTCGTACCACCCCTGCTGCTGCGCCTGCTGCGGATGGGGCTGCGGCTGCCCGTAGGGGTCGTACCCCGCGTCGTACCCCTCGTACGGCTGGTTGCTCATCGCTTCGCTCATCCTCCTGCGAACGGCGGGAGCACCTCGACCGTGCCGCCCTCGGCCAGCCGTACCGTCTCATGCACGCGGGTCCCCACGGGGTCACCGTCGACGAGGAAAGAGCATCGCCGCAGGACGCGGACGAGTTCGCCGGGGTGTCGCTCGCGGGCCGCGTCGAGCGCCTCCGCGAGCGTGATCGCGTCGTACGGCTCCTCGGCGGTTCCGGCAGCCGCCTTGGCGGCGGCCCAGTAACGCACCGTGCCCTTTGCCATCTGCTTCCTCAACTCGGTCGTCATGAACACCGTCAGGCTAGTGCCCCCGCGCGCGAGACCGCCCACGCCCCGATCCGCGCCAGCAGGGCGTCGTCGCTGGCGTGCTCGGCGTGGCCCATGCCGGGCTCCAACCACAGTTCGGCGTGGTCCCCGGCGGCGTCCGCCAGCATCCGGGGGTGGTCGAGGGGGAAGTAGGCGTCCTGGTCGCCGTGCACGATCAGCAGGGGCGTCGGCGCGATCAGCGGGACGGACTCCGTGGGTGAGGCGGGTACCGGGTCCCAGGTCCGGTGGTCGATCCGGGTGCGCATCCCGTAGCGGCCCACCAGGCGGCCCTCGGGGCGCAGGACGAGCCAGTGGAGCCGCCGCATGGGGGCCGTGCCCCGGTAGAACCAGCGGGCGGGCGAGCTGACGGCCACCACCGCGTCGGGGTGCATGCCCTCGTCGCGCCGTGCCGCATGCCGCAGCACCACGGAACCGCCCATGGAGAAACCGACGGTGACCACCCGGGAGTGCCCCAGCTCGCGCGCCCACGCCACCGCGGCGGCCAGGTCGTCCACCTCGCGGTCACCGACCGTCGACCGTCCCCCCGACGCCCCATGGCCCCGGAAGGAGAACGTGACCACAGCCCCGTACCGCGCGAGGACGCCCGCCACCCGGCGGACATGGGGGCGCTCCAGATCGCCGGTGAAGCCGTGCGCGACCACGATCGCGAGATCCGCCGGATGACCGGAAGGCGCGCCTCCGGTGCCGTGTGCGACCGATTCCGGATGAGGCCCCGGGTCGTATGCCGCGTCGATCGTCACACCGTCGACCGTGCGCAGAAACGTCCGCAGTTGCCCCCGACATGCCGGCTCGGGATCCGGGCAGGTGGCAGATTGTCCCGTTTGGTCTGACCGGCTGGTGCTCATGTGGGCTATTCTGCTGGGCAGAGGACTCGGGCAGCGTAGCCCCCGGGTCCTTTTGTGCTTTCGGAAGCGTTGTATGCGAAGCGGGACACCGCGGGTGTACGGGGCCTCGAACGCATGGCGGGTCCCAGGGGCGCGGGATTCGCACCGGACGAAGCAGTGCCGCAAACGCAGGGACCGAGGAGGAACCAGACGTTATGGGCGAGCGACCCGTGCACGAGCGCAGGACGACCGAGGCATGGGGGTCCCCCCTGTTCGAGCCCGGGGAAGGGGTGCGATGAGTTCTCTGCTGCTGCTGACCAACGCCCTTCAGCCGTCGACCGAGGTACTGCCCGCTCTCGGCCTGCTTCTGCACGACGTGCGCGTGGCCCCGGCGGAAGGCGCCGCCCTCGTCGACACCCCGGGCGCCAACGTCATCCTGATCGACGGACGGCGGGACCTTCCGCAGGTGCGCAGCCTGTGCCGGCTGCTGCGCTCCACCGGGCCCGGCTGCCCCCTCCTCCTCGTCGTCACCGAAGGCGGTCTCGCGGCCGTCACCGCCGACTGGGGCATCGACGACGTCCTGCTGGACACCGCGGGACCCGCCGAGGTCGAGGCCCGGCTGCGACTGGCCCTGGGCCGGCTGCAGATCGCGGGCGACGACTCCCCGACGGAGATCCGCAACGGCGACCTGTCCGTGGACGAGGCGACCTACAGCGCCAAGCTCAAGGGCCGCGTCCTCGACCTCACCTTCAAGGAGTTCGAGCTCCTGAAGTACCTCGCGCAGCACCCGGGCCGCGTCTTCACCCGCGCCCAGCTGCTGCAGGAGGTCTGGGGCTACGACTACTTCGGCGGCACGCGCACGGTCGACGTCCACGTACGGCGGCTGCGGGCCAAGCTCGGGCCCGAGCACGAGTCGCTGATCGGAACCGTCCGCAACGTCGGGTACCGCTTCGTGACCCCGGAGAAGGTGGAGCGCGCAGCGGAGGAGGCGAAGGCCAGGGCGGCCCGGGCGAAGCCGAAGGATGCGGGCGGACCGGCGCGTGTGCCCGCGCCCGAGGTCGCGGCTGAGGCATAGGAACAGGCGTACGCCCTGCCCAGCGGCGTTCCATCCGCGTAGACTCCGCGCGTGGCCAAGGTGACTCGGGATGATGTGGCGCGGCTGGCGGGGACCTCTACCGCCGTCGTCAGCTATGTCATCAACAACGGACCCCGGCCGGTCGCCCCGGCCACGCGCGAGCGTGTCCTCGCCGCGATCAAGGAACTGGGGTACCGGCCCGACCGGGTCGCCCAGGCCATGGCGTCGCGGCGCACGGACCTCATAGGCATGATCGTGCCGGACGCGCGCCAGCCCTTCTTCGGGGAGATGGCGCACGCGGTCGAGCAGGCCGCCGCCGAGCGCGGAAAGATGGTGCTGGTCGGCAACTCCGACTATGTGGCCGAGCGCGAGGTCCACTATCTGCGGGCCTTCCTCGGTATGCGCGTCTCCGGGCTGATCCTGGTCAGCCACGCGCTCAGCGACCACGCCGCCGCGGAGATCGAGGCCTGGGACGCCCGGGTGGTGCTGCTGCACGAACGGCCCGAGGCGATCGACGACGTCGCCGTGGTCACGGACGACATCGGCGGCGCCCAGCTCGCCGCACGCCACCTCCTGGAGCACGGCTACCCGTACGTCGCCTGCATGGGCGGCACGGAGCAGACCCCGGCGGTCGGCGACCCGGTCTCCGACCACGTCGAGGGCTGGCGGCGCGCGATGCAGGAGGCCGGGATCCCCACGGAGGGCCGTCTCTTCAAGGCGCCCTACAACCGCTACGACGCCTACCGGGTGGCCCTGGAACTGCTGTCCGGCCCGAACCGCCCGCCCGCCGTCTTCTGCTCCACCGACGACCAGGCGATCGGCGTGCTGCGCGCCGCCCGCGAGCTGCGCATCGATGTGCCGGGCAAGCTGGCTGTGGCCGGCTTCGACGACGTCAAGGAGGCGGCGCTCACGGACCCGCCGCTGACCACGATCGCCACCGACCGCTCGGCCATGGCCCGCGCCGCCGTCGACCTGGTCCTGGACGACAGCCTGCGCGTCGCGGGCTCCCGCCGTGAGCGGCTGAGGCTGTTCCCGTCGCGCCTGGTCGTACGCCAGTCCTGCGGCTGCGAGTGACACCGGGCCCGCCCTGCGGGTTCCGAGCCCGGAGGCGTTCTTATTTCGGGCATACACGGTTCTGTCGTGCTTTTCAGGGACGACTCAGATAGCTCTCATGATCACGGGACAATCTCTCTTGCATGACCGAGAGCTTCCGCCGCAGCGGCGCGTACGACTCCCCCCAGGGTGACGGACACCAGTCCGCGGACCCCCGGCAGCAGCACTTCTCCTCCCCCGAGAGCCCCCAGTGGCCGCCCCCGCCGGCGTACGCGCCGGAGCCGCCGGCGGCCCCGGCCGGCGCCGAGCCCGCGCCGAGGAAGCGCGCCAAGGGCCCGCTCGCCCTCCTGTCCGCCGTGGCGATCGTCGCCGCGGCCATCGGAGGCGGCACGGCGTACGGCATCCAGGAGCTGACCGGCAAGAGCACGGCCTCCTCCAGCTCCACCAGCACCAATGTGGTGCCGGCGGGCAAGAAGGGCACGGTCGCCGGCGTGGCCGCCGCGGTCAGCCCGAGCATCGTGGAGGTCCGCGCCACCTCGAACTCCGGACGGTCGACCGGTTCCGGCGTGATCATCACCGGTGACGGCGAGATCCTCACCAACAACCACGTCATCTCCGGAGCCTCCTCGGTCAAGGTGACGACGAGCGAGGGCACGGCGTACACCGCGCGGGTCCTCGGCACCGACAGCAAGAAGGACCTGGCGCTGATCAAGCTGGAGAACGCCTCCGGCCTGAAGGCCGCCACCCTGGGCAACTCCGATGGCATCCGGGTCGGCGACCAGGTCGTCGCGATCGGCTCCCCCGAGGGCCTGAGCGGCACGGTCACCAGCGGCATCGTCTCGGCCCTCGACCGCGACGTCACCGTCCCGGCCGACGAGAACCAGGGCCAGGACGGCCAGTGGCCCTTCGAGTTCGGCGGCCGCCACTTCAACGGCGACCCGGGCTCGTCCACGACGACGTACAAGGCGATCCAGACGGACGCGTCCCTGAACCCGGGCAACTCCGGCGGCGCCCTCATCGACATGAACGGCAACGTCATCGGCATCAACTCGGCGATGTACTCGGCCGACTCGGGCTCGACCTCGTCGAGCGCCGGCAGCGTCGGTCTCGGCTTCGCCATCCCGATCAACACCGCGAAGTCCGACCTTGCGAAGCTTCGCGCCGGCTTCCAGAACTGAACCGACGCCCGGCCGGGCGAGCGAAAAGGAGTACGACATGATCAGGCAGATAGTGCACGAGGTCACCGGCCCCGTCGGCCCCGCCGGTATTACCCTGGCCCTGGCCGTGGCACACGAACTCCACGTACCGGCGCCCCGCAAGCCTCAGGCATGCGAACTGCGCACCGTGGTGGCGCGGACGCCGGAGGTGGCGGTCCCGCAGCTGATGGGCCTGCGCACCGGCCCCCGTCGGACCCACCGCCGCAAGGTGCCGCTGAACCGGCTCACCGCGGTGCTCGGCTGAACCGTCCTGTACGGCTCGGGGGCGGCCGCCGGCGACGGCACCTGACCGCTCTCTCCGCCTCTGCCCCGAAACGTGCGAGTCTGAATACATGCAGCCCCGTCCGATCGCACCTTGAGGAACTCCACAATGAGCCCCGCCGAAGGCGACCGAGAATCACAGCGCATCCTGATCGTCGACGACGAGCCGGCGGTGCGCGAAGCACTCCAGCGCAGCCTCGCCTTCGAGGGTTACGACACCGCGGTCGCCGTGGACGGCGCGGACGCGCTGGAGAAGGCGACCGGCTACCGGCCCGACCTGGTCGTCCTGGACATCCAGATGCCCCGCATGGACGGCCTCACCGCCGCCCGCCGGATGCGCGGCGCGGGCACCACCACTCCCATCCTCATGCTCACCGCCCGCGACACGGTCGGGGACCGGGTCACCGGCCTGGACGCGGGAGCCGACGACTACCTGGTCAAGCCGTTCGAGCTGGACGAGCTGTTCGCCCGCATCCGGGCCCTGCTGCGCCGCAGCTCGTACGCGGTCACAGCGACCGGCGCCGAGGAGGACGAGGCGCTGACGTTCGCCGACCTCCGGATGGACCTGGCGACACGCGAGGTCACACGAGGCGGGCGGGCCGTGGAACTGACCCGTACCGAGTTCACGCTCCTGGAGATGTTCATGGCACATCCGCGCCAGGTGCTGACCCGCGAGCAGATCCTCCAGGCGGTCTGGGGCTTCGACTTCGAGCCGTCGTCGAACTCGCTCGACGTGTACGTGATGTACCTGCGGCGCAAGACGGAGGCGGGCGGCGAGCCGCGCCTCGTGCACACCGTCCGTGGTGTCGGCTATGTGCTGCGCCAAGGCGGCGCGGAGTGATCAGACGGTTCCGCTCCCTCCCGCTCCGCTCCCGGCTGGCCCTGCTGGTGGCCGCGGCCGTGGCCTTCGGAGTGGCCGCCGTGTCGGTGAGCTGCTGGTTCGTCGTGCAGGGGAAGCTGTACGAGCAGGTGGACGGCAACCTGAAGAACACGAGCCAGCCGGTCAGGGCGGGCGGACTGGCGACCGTCCTGGGCAACTGCACGACCACACCCTCCCCGCAGGACGACCGCGGACCCCAGCCCCGCACCTACTACACGCAGGTGATCACTTCGGGTGGCGACGCCTGCGTCTACCCGAACTCGGCGGGCCTCGTCCACGTCACGAACAGCGACATCGAGATCGCCAGGAACCCGACCCGGGGCGTGCTCCACAACAGCATCGACAGCAAGGGCAACCCGGTGCGGGTACTGACGACCCCCCTGGTCTCCGAGGGACCGGCGGGCCCGCAGCTGTACCAGGACTACGCCCTGCTCGTGGCGTACCCCCTCCAGGACACCAAGAAGACCCTGAGCGACCTGGCCCTCATCCTCCTGGTCGTGTCCGGCCTCGGAGTCATGGGCGCCGGAGCCGTCGGTCTGGCCGTGGCCCGCGCCGGCCTGCGTCCCGTCGACAAGCTCACAGAGGCCGTCGAGCACATCGCCCGCACCGAGGACCTGACCACCCGGATCCCCGTGGACGAGCACAGCGAGGACGAGATCGCCCGTCTCTCCCGCTCCTTCAACTCCATGACGTCGTCCCTGGCCAGCTCCCGCGATCTGCAGCAGCAGCTGATCGCGGACGCGGGCCACGAACTGCGTACGCCCCTCACCTCACTGCGGACGAACATCGAACTCCTCACCCGCAGCGAGGAGACGGGACGCCCCCTGCCCGCGGAGGACCGCAAGGCGCTTCTCTCCTCGGTGAAGGCGCAGATGACGGAGCTGGCGTCCCTCATCGGGGACCTTCAGGAACTGTCGCGGCCGGCGAAGGGCCAGCACGCCGGCAAGCCGCAGGTGCTGGCGTGGCAGGAGATCGTCGAGTCCGCCCTGGACCGGGCCCGGCTGCGCGGCCCGGAGTTGACGATCACCACGGATCTCCAGCCGTGGTACGTACGGGCGGAACCGTCCGCACTGGAGCGGGCGGTCGTGAACATCCTGGACAACGCGGTGAAGTTCAGCCCCGACGGCGGCACGATCAAGGTCGTGCTGACGGAGGGCGTCCTGACGGTCCGCGACCACGGTCCCGGTATCGCGGCCGAGGAGCTCCCCTACGTCTTCGACCGGTTCTGGCGCTCGCCCTCGGCCCGCGCGCTCCCCGGCTCCGGCCTGGGCCTGTCGATCGTGGCCCGCACGGTCCAGCAGGCGGGCGGCAAGGTGACCCTCACCCCCGCGGAGGGCGGGGGAACGGTGGCCACGGTACGGCTGCCGGGGGCGCCGACTCCGCCGCCGGGGGCGGCACAGGCCGTACGTCCTGACCCCGGACCGCTTCTTCCGGACCACACGTGACGCACAGCGGCCCGCCCTCGTCCATGTCCCTGGACGGGGGCGGGCCGCCGGTCATCACTTCAGGACGGTGATCCGGTCCGCCGCCGGCACCGGGTACGGCGCCGCGGCCGACGAGTTGGCCGTCAGATACGTCGTGAACGCCTCCAGGTCGTCGCCGCCGACCAGCATGTTCTTCCCCTTGCCCAGCTCGGCGAAGCCGTCGCCGCCGCCCGCGAGGAAGGAGTTCATCGCGACGCGGTAGGTGGCGGCCGGGTCGATCGCGGCGCCGTTCAGCCTGACGGAGTCCGTGACCACGCGCGCGGCGCCCGACTTCGTCAGGTCCAGCGTGTAGGTCAGGCCCCCGGAGACCTGCAGGATCTTCGGCGAGGCCTCGTTCGCCCCACTGACCTGCTGCTGGAGCCCGGTGATCAGCTGGGCGCCGGTCAGGTCGACCAGGTTCACGGTGTTGGCGAACGGCTGGACCGTGAACGCCTGCCCGTACGTCACCGCACCGTCGCTCGCCTTGCGGGTGAGCGGCGCACGGATGCCGCCGGGGTTCATGAGGGCGAGGTCCGCCTCGGGGTCGAGGGACCTGGCGTGCGCCAACTGCGCGTCCGCGATCAGGTCACCCATCGGGGACTCGGTGCCGGCGGTGTCGATGTCGCCCGCGATGTAGCCGACGGGCCGGGAGGCGACAGGAGCGGCGAGCCGGTTCCACTTGGTGATCAGATCGGACATGTCGCGGGCCGGAGTGACGTTCCGGGTGACCACGTGGTTCGCGGACTTGACGGCCGTACGGACGATGTCGCCGCTCGCGCGGTCGTACGTCAGCGTCGTGTCCGTGTACAGACGGCCGAACGAGGACGCCGACGTCACCATGCGGGGGTGGCCCGCCGGGTCGTCGATCGTGCACGCGTACGCCTGGTGGGTGTGGCCGGTGACCAGCGCGTCCACGGCCGGAGTGACGTGCTTGGCGATGTCGACGACCGGACCGGAGATGCCGTCGCCCGGCCCCGGGCTGTCGCAGTCGTAGTTGTACGCGGACGACGCCGGCATACCGCCCTCGTGGATCAGCGCGACGATCGACTGGACGCCCTGCTTCTGGAGCTCCTTGGCGTACTTGTTGATCGTCTCCACCTCGTCGCCGAACTTCAGGCCCTTGACACCCTCGGCGGAGACGATGTTCGGAGTGCCCTCCAGGGTCACGCCGATGAAGCCGACCTTGACGCCGTTCTTCTTCCAGACCCAGTACGGCTTGAGGATCGGCTTGCCGGTCTTCTCGTCCGTCACGTTCGCGGCCAGGTAAGGGAAGTTCGCTCCCTTGAACTCCTGGCTCTTGTCGTAGCAGCCGTCCGTGGGGTGACAGCCGCCGTTCTGCAGCCGGGCCAGTTCCTTGGCACCCTCGTCGAACTCGTGGTTGCCGACGCTGGTGACGTCCAGGTTCAGCTTGTTGAGCGCCTCGATGGTCGGCTCGTCGTGGAACAGCCCGGAGAGCAGCGGTGAGGCGCCGACCATGTCACCGGCGGCGGCCGTGATGGAGTACGGGTTGTTCGCGCGGGCCTGCCGCAGGTGCGTGGCGAGGTACTCCACGCCGCCCACGTTTTCGATGGTCCTGGTGGTGCCGTCCTCCTGGTGCTCGGTGACCCGCCCCGAGGAGCCCGCGGGCGGCTCCAGGTTGCCGTGCAGGTCGTTGAACGACAGCAACTGCACGTCCTGGTAGCGGCCCGACTGACCGTTCCCCTGAGCGGGCTTGCCCTCCTGGGCGTCGGCAGGCAGCGCAGCCGCCAGGGCGCCCACGGTGGCAAGGCCCGCGGCGGCGGCGAGGATACGGTGAAGACGTCTGTGCCGGTGTGCCGTCGGTGGCATGTGCTCCCCTGAGTGAAGTGCGCGCGGTTACGCCGGGCATGCGCGGCCGGACCGTCTGCCCGCGTGTGTGGTGTCCGGACCGTCCATGCGTGCTTCGTGTAATGAGCACGCTGAGACGGTCGCTCGCGCAGCCTAGGGTCAACGCGCGTAGCGCAACAGGGGTCCGGGATTACAACCAGGTGTCCATTTGCGTCTCCTTTCGGCGGCCATCCCCGTACTCTCGTACTCATGACCAGCGACGACTGCGCCCACCCGGCATCGCCCCGCGCCATCGAGACCCTCACCGCGCTTTCTCCCGGACAAGCCGAGTCCGTGCTCGCGCTGCTCGCCGAGGCCGCCCGGGTCGACGGGCAGCAGGCGGTGTCCGAACAGGGACGCCTGCAGTTGCGCGGCGGTGAGCGGGAGGGCGTGTCCCATCTTCTGCTGACGGTCGGCGACACGCTCGTCGGATACGCCCAGTTGGAAGACACCGACCCGGTCGAGGCCCCCGCCGCCGAGCTGGCCGTGCACCCCTCGCATCGCGGGCACGGGCACGGCCGGGCGCTGGGCGCCGCGCTCCTCGCCGCCTCCGGCAAGCGGTTGCGGGTGTGGGCGCACGGCGGCCACTCCGCGGCCCGGCACCTCGCCCAGGTGCTCGGCCTCACCCTCTTCCGTGAACTGCGCCAGATGCGCCGCCCGTTGACCGACCTCGAGCTGCCCGAGCCCAAGCTGCCCGACGGCGTCACGGTGCGCACCTTCGTGCCCGGCCGGGACGACACGGCCTGGCTCACCGTCAACGCGAGCGCCTTCGCCCACCACCCCGAACAGGGCTCGCTCACCCAGCGCGACCTGGACGATCGCATGGCCGAGCCATGGTTCGACCCGCAGGGCTTCTTCCTCGCCGAGCGCGAGGGCGAGCACGGCCCGGAGCTCATCGGCTTCCACTGGACCAAGGTCCACGCGGAGGAGCAGCTCGGCGAGGTGTACGTCCTCGGCGTCCGCCCCGGCGCTCAGGGCGGCGGCCTCGGCCGCGCCCTCACCACGATCGGCCTGCGGCACCTCGCCGCCCAGGGCCTGCCCACCGTGATGCTGTACGTCGACGCGGACAACAAGGCCGCGCTCACGGTCTACGAGCGGCTGGGCTTCATGACCCACGAGACGGATCTGATGTACCGGTCGGAAACGTGAGGAACGGGTGACCGGGGCCGTGCGTCGCCGTCAGCGGTGGGCGCGGGCCGTCACCCGGTGCCTGCGTACCGGCTCCGGCAGAAGCGCCGCGCCCACCAGCAGGGTGAGCATCAGCAGGGCCGCCCATCGCTGATGGGCCGCCGCCCAGCCGGGGGCGCCCACCGCGACGAGCAGGGACCCTCGCTCAGGGAGCAGCGTCGCCAGCAGCGTTCCCATCAGCAGCGCCGCCGCCACCGCCGCCCCCGGCCGTGGTCTGTCGGTGAACCGTAGGGCGCTCGCGGCGCCGGTGAGCGCCAGGGCCGCCAGCGCCGCCGCCTCCAGGGTGAGGTCGCCGGCCGGGGGCCGTATCCGCGCCGGTACCAGCAGCAGGGCCGCCGTCCAGCTCAGTGCCGCGAACGGGGCGGCAAGCACCATCCGCACTCCGCTGCGCACCACCCGCCGGGTCGGCACCGCCGCGGTGGTGTGCCGCGCCGGATCGTCCAGCAGGAACGCCAGGCCCAGGGCGAGGGCGACCGCGGCGACCCTGAGGAGCACGGCGGCGAAGGCGGTGCCGTACCCGCCCGGCGTCAGCCGTGCGACCGCGCCGAGAGCCGGGCCCAGGCCGGCGGCGGCACCGAGCATCCCCCAGGGGAGGGAGCGCCACACCGGCGGGACGAGGGCCGCGATCCCCGCATATCTGTCGGCTACTGCCGGCACAGCTCCCCCTCTTCCTCGTCGTCCCCCTCGGCGGCCGGTACCCCGAGCAGTTCCGCCACCCGCGCCCGTGAGGTCTTCGGGGACGTCAGCTCCGTCCAGTGGGACTTCACCCGGGCCGTGACGCTGTAGCGCGGACGCTCGAGGAGTTCCCGGACGATCCGGGTCTGCCCGGCGCTCATCGAGAGCGAGTCCGTGACGCCCAGGACGGCGGCGGAGCCCTCGACGCTGTCGTCCAGGCGGACGTTGCGGAACGCCGTCTTCGGATCGTCCTGCGCGGCCAGCGCCAGCCACATGACGGTCACCACGCGGGCGTCGCACGGCCCGGGGGCCGACTCCTCGTCCCCTGCCACGAGAACCGATGCGACCCCGACGGCGAACTCGGGGACACGGTTGCCGCCCCAGAGCGTGCCGGCCGTGACCTCGCCCGGTGTGTGCAGGGGCATGATGGCGGAGTCGCTGCGCAGGTCGTAGACGACCGGTATCCGCTGCCGGATCGTCAGCCGTGCTCCTTGGGCCCGACCGCCGGCGAGGCTCTGGACACGGTCGACGACCCGCGCCCAGTCGTCCCGCCAGCCGGTCCACTCCGGAAAGGAGCAGTACGTCGACCGGCCGTGCGTCTCACACGACTGGAAGGGCGCCGGCCCGTGGCTCACCTTGTCACGGGCCGCGGTCAGGGCGGCCTCGTGGCTCGGGGACTGCCCGGCGATCCCCCCGACCGTGGCAGCCAGCGCTACCGCCGTCACCGCCTTCAGCAGGCGTGTACGCCGCCCGTTCAGCAGGACCGCGACACACAGCAGCAGTGCGGTCAGGCCCGCCAGATACAGGACGTGCCAGGCGGCCGGGCGGCCCAGGAGGCCGGAGGGGATCGGCTTGAGGCCGCCCTCCCAGACATATGGCTGCAGCCAGTCCAGCCAGTGCACCGTGTCCGGTCCGATGACGCCGGGGGCGACCATGAACGCGACGAACCCGATGACCACGACGACGGGGCCGCCGAGCACACTCGGGATCACCCGCGCGGTCAGTACCCCCAGGACTCCGCACAGCAGCAGCACCAGCGGCCCCACCGCCAGCTCGGCGACCGAACCATGGCCGACCGCACCCGGCTGCAGCGCCGCCCAGCCGAACTCGACGGCGACGACCAGCGCGGTGACCGCGGCGATGGGCACCACCGACAGCGCGTGCGCGAGCGTGCGCCGCCACGGCTCCATGACCAGGGTGTCGAAGTGCCGGTCCGTGTCGTGGCGCCGGGAGCGCAGCACGGCGACGTTCACGGAGACGAGGACGGCGATGTCAAGGAACATAGGGCCGGACTGGGTTGCGCAGTCGACGTGGTGCAGGACCGGGTAGTCGTCCATGCCGCCCCGGGAGAACAGCTTCCAGCCGGTCTGGCCGACGTACAGCAGCAGGAACACGAACACCGGGATCCGCAGGAGGAGTTCGCGGGCCTCGAAGCGGGCGAGTGCGAGGACCGCGGAGACCGGGTGGCGGCCGGCCTGCGCGGGTGCGGACACCACGGGGGCCTTGTCGATGACGGCGCTCATGCGGACGCGACCTCCACGGGCTCGCCGTCGAGGACGAGCAAGTAGCCGTCCTCCAAGGTGGGTTCGAGGAGTTCGGCGTCCTTGGGCGGGTCGCCGACATTACGGAAGGCGCCCAGGCCCGTGCGCCAGCCCGCACGGGCCTGCGGGTCGCGTTCCGCGCTGCTCCACACCCGGCCCGCCGCCCGTGCGGTCAACTCGGCCGGGGTGCCCTCGAAGCGGACACGGCCGTGGGCCATGACGATGACGCGACGGCAGAGCATCGCCACGTCCTCGGTCTGGTGGGTGGACAGCAGCACCGTCCTGCCCTGGCCCGCCTCGGCGATCACCTCCCGGAACCGCATGCGCTGTTCGGGGTCGAGGCCCACGGTCGGTTCGTCGAGCAGCAGCAGGTCCGGATCCCCGAGGAGCGCGGCGGCCAGGGCGACACGCTGGCGCATTCCGCCGGAGAGCCGCTTGATGCGCTTGCCGCGCACATCGGAGAGGTCGACGGCCTCGAGCACGCGCCGCACCTCGCGATGGCGGGCCGCCCGGTCGGTGAGCTCCTTGAGGATCGCCACGTAGTCGACGAACGCGAAGGCGGTGAAGTCCGCGTGGAAGCCCGGGGTCTGCGGCAGATAGCCGAGCCGGCGCCGCACCTCCCGGCGGCCGTTCACCGTGCCCGGGTCGTGCCCGAGGACGGTGAAGGCACCCCGGTCGGCGGGCACGGCGGTGGCCAGCACACGCAGCAGGGTCGTCTTGCCCGCACCGTTGGGTCCGAGCAGGCCCGTGACGCCCTCGTGCAGGCGGAAGGAGACGTCGTCGAGAGCGGCTGTGCCGCCGTAGCGCAGGGTCAGGCCGGAGGCCGAGACGGTGGGGTGGGTGGTCATGAGGCGCTCCTGTGCGCGAAGTCGGTGATGGAGGAGGGGGACGGCGAGCCGTCGAACCGGTCCCGCAGACGGTGCAGCGAGACCGCGGCGACCACGGCGATCGCCGCCGCCACGCCCTGGCCCGCCGCCGTGAACGGCACGAGCGTCCCGTGGGTGGTCGCCCTGGTCACCACCAGCAGGGCGACCCAGCCGCCGCTGACCAGGGCGGGGGCGAGGACCGGGCCCAGCCGGGCGGTCAGTGCGAGACCCGTCGTGGTCAGCGCGAGTGCGGGCAGCAGCCAGGCCAGCGCCCGCAGCCCGTATTCCGGGAGGGCCAGCGTCGCCAGGCCGTTCAGCCCCAGGCTGGTGACCAGCACCGCGACCGTGCGGATCATCAGCAGACGGAAGCCGTGCAGCGGGGCGACGAGCGCCATCTCGTAGGTCGGGTCGAGGACCGGACCGTACGACAGCGCGACGCCCGCCAGCGGCAGCAGCGAAGCCAGCGCTAGGAACAGCCAGGGCGAGTCGGCCGTGTACACGCTTGCCACCGTCATGGCCAGGACCAGCAGCACCGCGCTCAGCCAGGAGGCGCGCAGCACAGGTGTCGCGGCGAGCAGCCGCGCGGTGTGGTCGGCGACCCCGATGCGCGTCAGCAGGGCCTCGACGACGCCCGGCCGGGGAGCGTCCAGCTCGGCGTCGAGCCGCGCCCAGCCCGCGTCCAGGGCGAGCGGGTCGCCCGCCTCGGCCAGCGCGAGGCGGCAGGGCGCGCAGGCGATCAGATGTGCGTCGACGGACCACAGCCGGGGTGCCTCCAGCTCGCCGCGCGCATAGGCGCGAAGATCGTCGGCGTCCGCGTGCCATCCGATGCCGTCGTGCTTGTCGTCGCTCATGCCAGCTCCTCCCGCAACCGCTTGCGCGCGCGCAGCGCCCGTGTCTTGACCGTGCCCGGGGGAATACCGAGCAGGACGGCCGCCTCCTTGGTCGTCAGTCCGTCGACCACCGTCGCCTGCAGGACGGCCCGCAGCTCGGGCGAGAGCCTGGTCAGCGCCCCCGCCAGGTCGCCGTGCTCCACTCCCGCGAGGACACGCTCCTCCGCGGAGGCCTCGTGACGGTGCCGCAGCCGCGCCAGCGTCTTCCGCAGCCGGCCACGCGCGCCGTCGCCGCGCAGCGCGTCCACCAGCCGTCGGGCGCCGATGCGCCAGAGCCAGCCGGCCACGTCACCGTCCTCGCGGTAGCGCGCGGTGCCGCGCCAGACCGCGAGGAACGTCTCCTGCACGACGTCGTCCACGACCCCCGGGTCGGCGCACCGGCCACGCAGTCGTGCCGTGAGCCACGGCGCGTACCGCCGGTACAGCTCCTCGAAGGCGCGACGGTCCCCGTCCGCCGCGGCATGCAGCAGCTCCCCGTCACTTCTCGTTTCCCTCACGCCCCTTCATCGGACGAGCCCCCTCGATCGGTTCACGTTTCCCGAGAGGAGTTTCCGGTCGGTCCGGGAACGGTTCCCGACCGACCCGGTGCGGGCCGCCCGGCCGCCGGCACACACCGCGCGGCACACGCTGCCCAAGCCCCCTACGCCACCGCGCGCCCTACAGGGACGCCCGCGAGCCTCCACCCGCTATCCCGCATGTCATGTCGCCGTAACCCTTGATTCAGACGGGCTTGCGACGCTCGGGCAATGAACGCCGCCGCGCCAGAGCCCCCGCCGCCCCGGGAGAGCGGGGCCGGTGCGGAGAGCGGGCGTCCCCTCGTCGCACTGCCGCCTTCGCTCTCCGACGCGCCCCTCACCCGATCGGCGCGGAAGAATGGGTTCATGAGCCAGCAAAATGCCCAGGCACAGGCCCAGCCGTCCCCCACCACCGCGCGTGATGGAGAACCCTCGGGTCGCGCGAACATGCAGAACCAGCAGCCCTCCGTGGGCTCCATCGCCGCGCACCGCCCGCACGCCGTGGCCGCGACGGTCTCCGACCTGGAACCGGACATCGACGCCGACCTCGATGTGTACGAGGAGGCCGAGGGCGCCCAGCTCCCGCAGGGCCGCTTCCTCGACCGGGAACGCAGCTGGCTCCAGTTCAACGAGCGCGTGCTCGAACTCGCCGAGGACCCGAACACGCCGCTCCTCGAGCGGGCGAAGTTCCTGGCGATCTTCGCCAGCAACCTGGACGAGTTCTTCATGGTCCGGGTCGCAGGCCTGAAGCGCCGCATCGCCACCGGTGTCGCCACCCGGTCGGCGTCCGGCCTCCAGCCGCGCGAGGTGCTGGAGATGATCTGGGCCCGCTCCCGCGAGCTCATGGCCCGGCACGCGGCCTGCTTCCACGAGGACGTCGCCCCCGCGCTCACGGAGGAGAGCATCCACCTGGTCCGCTGGAACGAGCTGACCGAGAAGGAGCAGGCACGCCTGTTCACGCTCTTCCGCCACCAGATCTTCCCGGTACTCACCCCGCTGGCCGTCGACCCCGCGCACCCCTTCCCGTACATCTCGGGGCTGTCGCTGAACCTCGCGGTCGTCGTGCGCAACCCGGTCTCCGGCCACCGCCACTTCGCGCGCGTCAAGGTCCCGCCGCTGCTCTCCCGCTTCCTGGAGGCCTCCTCGCAGCGCTACGTCCCCATCGAGGACGTCATCGCCGCGCATCTGGAGGAGCTGTTCCCGGGCATGGAGGTCCTGGAGCACCACACCTTCCGGATCACCCGCAACGAGGACCTGGAGGTCGAGGAGGACGACGCCGAGAACCTGCTCCAGGCCCTGGAGAAGGAACTCATGCGGCGCCGCTTCGGGCCGCCGGTGCGCCTGGAGGTGGAGGAGTCGATCGACCGCTACGTCCTCGACCTCCTGGTACGCGAGCTGAAGATCTCCGAGGCCGAGGTGTACCCGCTGCCCGGCCCCCTGGACCTCACGGGCCTCTTCGGCGTCGCCAACCTCGACCATCCCGAGCTGAAGTACCCGAAGTACATCGCGGGCACCCACCGCGACCTCGCGGAGGTCGAGTCGGCGTCGGCGCCCGACGTCTTCGCGGCACTGCGGGAGCGGGACGTCCTGCTGCACCACCCGTACGACTCCTTCTCCACCTCGGTCCAGGCATTCCTGGAGCAGGCGGCCGCCGACCCGGACGTGCTCGCCATCAAGCAGACGCTGTACCGGACCTCGGAGACCTCGCCGATCGTCGACGCGCTCGTCGACGCGGCCGAGTCCGGCAAGCAGGTCCTCGTCCTGGTCGAGATCAAGGCCCGCTTCGACGAGCAGGCCAACATCAGCTGGGCCCGCAAGCTGGAGGAGGCGGGCTGCCACGTCGTGTACGGGCTCCTCGGGCTGAAGACCCACTGCAAGCTGTCGCTCGTCGTACGGCAGGAGGGCGACACGCTCCGCCGTTACACCCATGTCGGTACGGGCAACTACCACCCGAAGACCGCGCGCCTGTACGAGGACCTGGGTCTGCTGACCGCCGATCCGCAGGTCGGCGCGGACCTGTCCGACCTGTTCAACAGGCTGTCGGGCTACTCGCGCCGCGAGACCTATCGCCGGCTGCTCGTCGCCCCCAAGTCCCTGCGCGACGGTCTGATCTCCCGGATCAACAAGGAGATCCAGCACCACGCCGCAGGACGTCCCGCGTACGTCCGCATCAAGGTCAACTCGATGGTGGACGAGGCGGTCGTCGACGCCCTCTACCGGGCGTCCCAGGCAGGCGTCCCGGTCGACGTCTGGGTGCGCGGGATCTGCGCACTGCGGCCGGGCGTCACCGGTCTGTCCGAGAACATACGCGTACGGTCCGTCCTCGGCCGCTTCCTCGAGCACTCCCGCGTCTTCGCCTTCGCGGGCGGCGGCGAGCCCGAGGTGTGGATCGGCAGCGCGGACATGATGCACCGCAACCTCGACCGCCGTATCGAGGCCCTCGTCAGGGTCACCGACCCGGCGCACCGGGCGACCCTCAACCGGCTCCTGGAGACCGGTATGTCCGACACCACCTCCTCCTGGCACCTGGGCCCCGACGGCGAGTGGACCCGGCATGCGACCGACGCGGACGGCCAGCCCCTGCGGAACATCCAGGAGATGCTCATAGACGCCCGGAGGCGCCGGCGTGGCACAGCAGCACCTTGATCCCTCCACTGACTCCACGGCCCCGCCCCTCCCCGGCGGGGATGCCCTCGCGGGCTACCTGAGGGCCCAGGCCACGGAGTTCCTCCGTGCTCTGCGCCAGCACCAGGAGACGGGGGACACGCATCCCACCGTTCGGGCGAGATCGAGAGCGGGGGTGGCGGGCGGGGCGGAGAACTCCGGCGACGCGGCGCTCGCCCTGCGCCGCTCGGCCCGCCGCATCAGCGGCACGCTCCACACGTTCCGCCCCCTGCTCGACGCCGACTGGGCAGAAAGGGTGCGTCCCGAGCTCGCCTGGCTGTCGGGCACGCTGGCCCGCGAGCACGCCTATGCCGCCCGGCTCGAACGGCTGCTCGAGGCCCTGCACCGGCTGTCGGGCGCGTCGGCCCTCCCCGCGCAGCCGGGGGACGCGGCGCGGCCCGCCGCCCCGGAGCGCGGCGCCCTTACCGTCGGCGCGGCGAAGGCGGGCGCGCTGCTGGAGCGCCAGCTGACGCTGGCCCGCACACGCGCCCACTCCGCGGCCCTGCAGGCCCTCGGGTCGAGCCGTTTCCACGCGGTGGCGGACAGCGTCGCCGTCCTCGCCAGCGAGGTCCCGCTCACGCCCGCCGCGGCCACCGCCGATCTGCGCCCGCCGGCCGCGGCGGCACACGAACGGCTGCTCGACGCGGTGGCCGCGCTGCCGCTGGTCACCGCGGGCCATCCGTACAACGCGGAGGCCCTGGTCAACGGCCTGTCCCCGGACCCGGCACCGCACCCGCAGGACGGCCCCTGGCACCAGGTCCGGCTGCTGCTGCGGCTGCACCGCTACGCCCAGGAGGTGCTGTACGGCAAGGACGCGGCCGTCGACGTACGGCTGTCGGCGGCGGGCCGGGCCCTGAACCGGCACCGTGACGCCGCGGAGGCGGCCGCCGCCGCTGCCGCGGCGGCGCGCACCCCGCGCATCGCTCCGGCGACGGCGTACGCCCTCGGCGTGCTTCATGCCGACCAGCGCCATGAAGTGGAGGCCGCCCGTTTCGCCTTCCAGCAGTCGTGGCAGAGGCAGACGGTGGAGACTGCGTAGGCGCCCGTACGGCGGCACGGCGCGCCGCGGCCACGGGAAAGGAGCCGTGAGCACCCGATGAGCGACGACGCCATCCGCGCCGCGGGCTGTGTCCTGTGGCGCCGCTCCCCCGTCGACGGCGCGCTGGAGATCTGCCTGGTCCACCGGCCGAAGTACGACGACTGGTCCCATCCGAAGGGCAAGCTCAAGCCCGGCGAGGACGCGCTCGCCGGTGCGCTGCGGGAGGTGGCGGAGGAGACGGGGTACACCGCCGTGCCCGGCGTGCGTCTGCCCACCGTCCACTACGAGGCGTACGGACGCCCCAAGCAGGTCCACTACTGGGCGGCCGAGGCGAGCGGCGGCTCCTTCACCCCCAACCGCGAGGTCGACCGGATCCTGTGGCTCCCGCCGGCCGCGACCCGGACCCGCCTCACCCAGCCTCGCGACCGCGAACTGGTAGATATCCTCCTGAACCCGATATAAGCCCCGCGCCCCAGAAGGCGCGGGGCCGCCGCGCGCTCAGCCGCAACAACGCCGCACCCGACCGAAACCCGCAGGCCGTACGCCCGTCCCGACTCAGCTCAGTGGAATGCCCTCGTGTCCGATCCGTAAGCGTTCCGTGACCTCACCACACCGTCCGCAGGGGTTCACCCTCCGTTCACTTGCGGCCGTAGGCGCCTTCACCTGTTCTGCCTAATTTCGGCCTTACCTGAGGGAGGGCGCGGCCTCGAGTGCGCGTCCGCCGTCACCCACACTTCGCACGCCGCCGATCAGGACGGCGGCTCCTGGAAGGAACTCCCGAAAGTGAAGCTTCAGCGCATGAACCGGCGGGCCCTCACCCTCGGTGCTCTCGCGGTCTCCGGCGCCCTGGCCCTCACGGCGTGCGGCTCCGACGACACGGGCAAGAAGAGCGACAGCTCCGCCTCCTCCTCGTCGTCGTCGGCGGCGAACTCGGCCAAGTGCGACAACGCCAAGGGCCAGCTGCTCGCCGACGGCTCCTCGGCGCAGAAGAACGCGATCGACGCCTGGGTGGCGCAGTTCTCCCAGGCCTGCTCCGGCGTGCAGGTCAACTACAAGGGCCAGGGCTCCGGCGCCGGCGTCACCGCGTTCACCCAGGGCCAGGTCGCCTTCGCCGGTTCGGACTCCGCGCTGAAGCCCGAAGAGGTCGCGGCCTCCAAGAAGGTCTGCTCCGGCGGCCAGGGCATCGACCTCCCGATGGTCGGCGGCCCGATCGCCGTCGGCTACAACCTGCCGGGCGTCGACAACCTGGTGCTGGACGCCGACACCCTGGCCAAGATCTTCGACAGCCAGATCACGACCTGGAACGACAAGGCGATCCAGAAGCTGAACCCGGGCGCCAAGCTGCCCTCCACCAAGATCCAGGCGTTCCACCGTTCGGACGAGTCCGGCACCACGGACAACTTCACCAAGTACCTGAAGGCCGCGGCCCCGTCCGTCTGGGGCAAGTACGACGGCGGCAAGGCCTGGCAGGCCAAGGGCGGCCAGTCCGCTCCGCAGTCCTCGGGTGTGGCCGCGCAGGTCAAGCAGACCGCCGGCGCCATCGGCTACTTCGAGCTGTCGTACGCCAAGGACATGTCCACGGTCTCCATCGACACGGGCGCCTCCACCCCGGTCAAGGCCACCGTCGACAACGCCACCAAGGCCATCGCGGACGCCAAGGTCGTCGGCACCGGCAAGGACCTCTCGCTCAAGCTGAACTACGGCACCAAGGCCGACGGCGCCTACCCGATCGTCCTGGTCACCTACGAGATCGCCTGCGACAAGGGCAACAAGGCGGACACCCTGCCCGCCACCAAGGCCTTCCTGCGCTACATCGCGAGCACGGACGGCCAGGCCGTCCTGAGCCAGAACAACTACGCCCCGATCCCCGACGACATCATCTCCAAGGTCCGCACCACCATCGAGGGCCTGAGCTGACATGAGAGTGCGGTCCGGTCCCCCCGCGGGACCGGACCGCATCGTCCGGTGCACCGCCGCCAGGAGCCGCACACCGCGCGTGGCTCCGCAGACCGGAGAACCCGATGGACATAACTACACGCAACACACAAGCACCTCCCCCCGCTCCGCGGCCTTCCGCGGCCGGGCGGAAGCGCACGTCCCACAGCGCCACCCGCCCCGGAGACCGGATCTTCCTCGGCCTCTCCCGCGGAGCGGGCATCCTGCTGCTGGTGATCATGGCCGCGATCGCGGTCTTCCTCGCCTACCGTGCGTCCCTGGCCATCAGCAAGGACCACGGGAACTTCCTGACCACCTTCGAGTGGAACACGAACCTCAACCCGCCGGTCTTCGGCATCGCCGTACTGGCCTTCGGCACGGTGGTCTCCTCGGTCGTCGCCATGGTCATCGCGGTTCCGATCGCGGTCGCCATCGCGCTCTTCCTCACGCACTACGCCCCGCGCCGGGTGTCCGGCCCCATCGGGTACGTGATCGACCTGCTCGCCGCCGTGCCGTCCATCGTCTACGGCCTGTGGGGCGCCCTGGTCCTCGTACCGAACCTGAACGGCCTCTTCAGCTGGCTGAACGACTACCTCGGCTGGACCGGCATCTTCTCCTGGGACGGCGGTGCCCCCCGCTCGATGCTCACCGTCGGCATCCTGCTCGCGATCATGATCCTTCCGATCATCACCAATGTGAGCCGCGAGGTCTTCCGCCAGGTCCCGCGGATGCACGAGGAGGCGGCCCTGGCCCTCGGCGCCACGCGCTGGGAGGTCGTCCGGATGGCCGTGCTGCCCTTCGGCCGCTCCGGCGTCGTCTCCGCCTCCATGCTGGGCCTTGGCCGTGCGCTCGGCGAGACGATGGCCGTCGCCACCGTGCTCTCCCCGGACTTCCTCATCCACGGCAGCCTGCTCAACCCGGGCGGCGGAACCTTCGCCCAGAACATCGCCAGCAAGTTCAGCGAGGCGACGGAGTACGGCCGTGACGCGCTGATCGCCTCCGGTCTGGTCCTGTTCGTCATCACCCTGCTGGTCAACGGCGCGGCCCGCATGATCATCGCCCGCCGCAAGGAATACTCGGGGGCCAACGCATGAGCACCGCAGCCGTCGCCCACAAGCGCCCCAGCACGCTGCGCGGCGCCCGCCTCCCCTCGTGGTCCCCCTGGGCCATCGCCGCCGGCTCGATCGCCGCCGCGATCGGCATCGGGGCCGCCGCCGGACTGCACAGCCGCGTCCAGTGGGGCGTGATCGCCGCCATCCTCTTCGTCCTCGCCACGTACGGCATCGCCGCGCGCGTCGAGGGCCGCCGCCAGGCCAAGGACCGTGTCGCGACCTCTCTCGTGTGGGTCGCCTTCCTGCTCGCCGTGGTGCCGCTGGTCTCCCTGATCTGGGTGACCGTGCAGCGCGGTGTGAAGGTCCTCGACGTCTACTTCCTGACCCACTCGATGGGTGTGGTCGCCGACTCCCAGCCGGGCGGCGGCATCTACCACGCCATCCTCGGCAGCCTGGAGCAGGTCGGCCTCGCCACCCTGATCGGCGCGCCGATCGGCGTGCTCACCGCGATCTACCTGGTGGAATACGGCCGCGGCAGGCTCGCCAAGGCCGTCACCTTCTTCGTCGACGTGATGACCGGCATCCCGTCGATCGTCGCCGGCCTGTTCATCCTCAGCCTGATGCTGATGCTCGACATGCAGCCGTTCGGCTTCGCCGGATCGCTCGCCCTGGCCATCCTGATGATGCCGGTCGTGGTCCGCTCCACGGAAGAGATGCTCAAGCTCGTCCCGAACGAGCTGCGCGAGGCGTCCCTGGCGCTCGGCGTGCCCAAGTGGCGCACCATCCTGAAGGTGGTCCTGCCGACCTCCATCGGCGGCATCACCACCGGCATCATGCTGGCGATCGCCCGTATCGCCGGCGAGACCGCGCCGGTGCTGCTGCTCGTGTTCGGCAACCAGTTCATCAACGCCAACCCCTTCGAAGGTGCGCAGGCGTCGCTGCCGCTGTACATCTACCAGCAGTACTCGAACAGCGCGGGCGCCAACGCGGCGTACGACCGCGCCTGGGCGGCATCGCTCACGCTGATCGCATTCGTGATGATCCTCAACCTGGTGGCTCGCGGTATCGCCCGCTGGAAGGCACCGCGCTGACGACCTGCGGCAACCGCCGCGCGACCGGTCGCTGAGGCATTGATGTGCGGCTGCCGCCGCGCCGGCCACAGCACCACCCATCAGACTTTGGAAGTGAAGTAGTCATGGCCAAGCGAATCGACGTAAGCGGACTCACCGCCTACTACGGCTCCCACAAGGCGATCGAGGACATCTCGATGACGGTCGAGCCACGGTCGGTGACGGCGTTCATCGGCCCCTCCGGCTGCGGCAAGTCGACGTTCCTGCGGACGCTCAACCGCATGCACGAGGTGACCCCGGGCGGACGCGTCGAGGGCAAGGTGCTCCTGGACGACGAGGACCTGTACGGCGCGGGGATCGACCCGGTCTCCGTCCGCCGCGAGGTGGGCATGGTCTTCCAGCGCCCCAACCCCTTCCCCACCATGTCGATCTTCGACAACGTGGCGGCGGGCCTGCGCCTGAACGGCAACTACCGGAAGGCGGAACTGAACGACATCGTCGAGAAGTCGCTCAGGGGCGCGAACCTCTGGAACGAGGTGAAGGACCGCCTGAACAAGCCGGGCTCGGGCCTGTCGGGCGGTCAGCAGCAGCGTCTGTGCATCGCTCGCGCGATCGCGGTCGAGCCGAAGGTCCTGCTGATGGACGAGCCCTGCTCGGCCCTGGACCCGATCTCGACCCTGGCCATCGAGGACCTGATCGGCGAACTGAAGGAACGCTTCACGATCGTGATCGTGACGCACAACATGCAGCAGGCCGCACGCGTCTCGGACCGTACGGCGTTCTTCAACCTGGCGGGCGTGGGCCAGCCGGGAAAGCTGATCGAGATCGACGAGACGGAGCGGATCTTCTCCAACCCGTCGGTCCAGGCGACGGAGGACTACATCTCGGGCCGCTTCGGCTGAGCTGCTGATGACCCCTCGCGGTGCTGCATGGCGGTGCCACCGCGAGGAAGAAGAGGGCCCGCCCCCGTGTCCCGGGGGCGGGCCCGCTCTCATTCGGCGACTTCGGTGCGTTCCCACCACTGGTAGACGGTGACCCGACCCTCCTGGCTGTCCTCGTGGCGCGACGTGACCTTGTAGTGCTCGTATCCGCCGCGGTGAGGAATCTTCAGCTCTTGTCCCGGAGGGACGACCGGCACGAGCGTGCCCGCCAGATCGTCCGGTCCGCCTTCGAGGAGTGCCTTGGTAGTCATAGGTCCAGTCTTGTCGCGCCGGCGACCACCGCATCTTGAAACGACGGCCCCCGGGGCCCCGGGTCCGGGACGCCCCGGGGGCGCGGCTTCCTCCGGGCGGCACCTGCGCCGCCGACGTTTCTACAAGAACGCCAGGTTGATCAACCAGAACCCGCACGCCGCCACGATCGCCGCCGCCGGCATCGTGATGAACCAGCCCAGGACGATGTTCTTCGCGACACCCCACCGCACGGCGTTCAACCGCTTCGTCGCGCCCACGCCCATGATCGCCGAGGTGATCACATGGGTCGTGGAGATCGGCGCCTTGAACAGGAACGCCGTCGTGAACATGATCGACGCCCCCGTCGTCTCCGCCGCGAAGCCCTGCGGCGGGTCCAGCTCGATGATCTTGCGGCCCAGCGTGCGCATGATGCGCCAGCCGCCCGCGTACGTGCCCAGCGACAGCATCACCGCACAGACGATCTTCACCCACACCGGGATCGGATCCCCGTAGTCCTGGACGTCCGCGATGACCAGCGCCATCACCACGATGCCCATCGTCTTCTGCGCGTCCTGGAGGCCGTGGCCGAGCGCCATGCCGGCCGCCGACACCGTCTGCGCTATACGGAAGCCCCGCTTCGCCTTGTGCGGATTGGCCCGCCGGAAGAGCCACATGATCACCGTCATCACCAGATAGCCGACGATCAGGCCGACCACCGGGGACAGGAACATGGGGATGACGATCTTGTCCAGGACTCCGGTCCAGTACACCGTCGTACCGCCGGCCAGCGCCGCGCCGACCATGCCGCCGAACAGCGCGTGCGACGACGACGAGGGCAGGCCGAAGTACCACGTGACCAGGTTCCAGACGATGGCACCGACCAGCGCCGCGAAGAGGATTCCCATCCCCTTCCCGCCTTCGGGCGTCTGGATCAGGCCCTCGCTGACCGTCTTCGCGACCCCGCTGCCGAGGAAGGCACCGGCGAGGTTCATCGCCGCGGCCATCGCCAGCGCCGCCCGCGGCGTCAGCGCGCGCGTCGACACCGACGTCGCGATCGCGTTCGCGGAGTCGTGGAAGCCGTTCGTATAGGTGAAGAAGAGCGCGACCAGGATGGTCAGGATCAAAGCAAAGGTGTCCATGGACGCCTCAGGACTCCTTGACCGCGATGGTCTCCACCGTGTTGGCCACGTGCTCGAAGGCGTCCGCGGCCTCCTCCAGCACGTCCACGATCTGCTTGAGCTTCAGGACCTCGATCGCGTCGTACTTGCCGTTGAAGAGGTGGGCGAGCAGCTTGCGGTGGATCTGGTCCGCCTGGTTCTCCAGGCGGTTCACCTCGATCCAGTACTCGGTCAGGTTCTCCATCGTGCGGAGGTTGGGCATCGCCTCGGCCGTCAGCTCCGCCGCCCGCGCCAGGACCTCGATCTGCTGTGCGACGCCCTTGGGCAGTTCCTCGACGTTGTAGAGGACGACCAGGTCGACGGCCTCCTCCATGAAGTCCATGATGTCGTCCAGGGACGATGCGAGGGAGTAGATGTCCTCACGGTCGAACGGCGTGATGAACGAGGAGTTCAGCTGGTGGAAGATCGCGTGTGTGGCGTCGTCACCGGCGTGTTCCGCTGCCCGCATACGCTCTGCGATCTCGGCCCGGTCGGAGGTGTCCGCCCCGAGCAGTTCCATCAGGAGTTTGGAACCGGTGACGATGTTGTCCGCGGATGCGGCGAACATGTCGTAGAAGCTCGTCTCCCTGGGGGTCAGACGAAAGCGCACGTGGGGTCCTCAGGATGCTTCGGTTTCGGTCAGGCTGATGCTAAGCACATCATCCGGCCACGGCTAAGGGTCGTCCTCCAGTGTCGCCCATCGAGCAAAGTGGTCGGCACGGGGGCGGGACGACGGTGGCCGGACCTCGTTGACCAGGGCTCTCTCACCGGAAAAGTTCGTTACCATATACCGGTCGGGGGTATATGTCCGTTTCGCGGCGCGTGGGATCCGCGTCCGCTGGTCCACTGTCCTGATCCGTATCCCCGGGCAACCATCTCCAGGAGGACGCGATGACGACCACCGAGGCCGGCGCGCCGGCGCCCTCCGAGGGCGCCGAGACCGTGATGACCGACCACGACCACGGCATCCACGGCTACCACCACCAGAAGGACGAGCACCTCAAGCGGCTGCGCCGCATCGAGGGCCAGATCCGCGGGCTGCAGCGGATGGTCGACGAGGACGTGTACTGCATCGACATACTCACGCAGGTCTCCGCCTCGACGAAGGCGCTGCAGTCCTTCGCGCTCCAGCTCCTCGACGAGCATCTGCGCCACTGCGTCGCGGACGCCGCACTCAAGGGCGGGTCGGAGATCGACGCGAAGGTGGAGGAGGCGACGAAGGCGATCGGCCGGCTGCTGCGGACGTGACGCCTCGGGCTGGTGCCCCGGCAGGCGACGTCTGCCCTTGAAGCAGGCGTGGTCTGTCGGGGCACCAGCGCGATACGCCGACGGCTCAGTCGCCGGAGGGGTCCCGTTCCTCGGCCACTCTCAGCACCTCGTCGATGCTTTCCAGACTGAGCCGGTCCTCGATCGCGGCCGACGCCGCGATGATCAGGTCGCCGCACAGCTCGATCTCGGCGAGGGCCACGTGGTCCTGAACTGCCGTACCGCCCAGCGGAGCCACGTGCATCACCTCTTTCTGCCGTCACCGACCTCCTAGGGTAGGGAGCGGCCCGCACACCGCGCATGGCACGGACGGACCATTTCCAGCCCCTCAGCCGCGCCACTTCCGGGCCCGTCCCCCGGCCCGGCAGTCCCCTTCACCGCTCCGCGATCTTTCCGTCGAAGATGTCCGCGGACGCCGGGAGCACCACCCGGGCCGGGGCCCCGAAGCCGTACAGCAGGGTCGTCGAGGTCACCGCGACCGTGGTCTTCCGTTCGCCGTTGACGAAGCCGAACCGCTGGCGGAGCTTGCGGATGCGTCCCTGGTCGTCGAGGTAGGCGTCGAAGGGGACCTCGGCCGTGGCGAACCCTTTCGCCGCCGCCCGCAACGGCCCCTTGTTCCCGGCGGACGCGCTCCGCGCCGCGAGCCCGATGTCGGCGATCCCGCGATAGTGCCGCACCGGTGTCCCTTCGACCTCGGTCTGCCCGACGTACGTCGCCTTCCGCACCCCGCGCAGCAACTCGGCTGCCGCGTACGGGTCGGTGGCACCGCCGGTGACGAGGTTGCCGTCGGAGAGCGTGGCCGTGTCGACCCGTACCCATTTGTCGGCCGGCACGCCCGCGCCCCGGTTCTTCATGAACAGCGCGCCGGGGGCGAGCAGTTCGGTGATGGGGCGGTGCTCCTCGGCACCCGCGGGATCCCGCGGCAGGGTCACCGTCAGCCGGCCGAGCCGGCCGTGGAAGTCGTACACGCCATCGCCGCGAATGGTGACCCGGGTGCCGCCGGTGGCCATCTCCATCGACGTACGGGCCTTGGAGCTGCCTTCCCGTACCAGGGTCGCGGCGGCCCGGTGGAGCGTCCCTACCGCGTCGGTGGTCGGGCGCGCGTCCTCGGCGGCGGCCCCGCTGCCCGAACATCCCGTGACCGAGGCACCGCAGACCAGGACTCCCACCGCCGCGGCGAACGCCGCGCCCGTCCGACCTTGCCGCCGCTCCACCATCGCCCGTCTACCCCCAGCCGGCCCGTCCCGGTGCCCCTCCTGCTGTAGCGGTTAACGACGAGTAGGAGGAGCCGTCACGCGCACGGCCCGGCGTCTCACGCGCCTTGGGTACCCTTGCCAAGTGGAGCAGCAGGACACCCGCACCGGTCACGAGGACCACCGCACGACCACGACTGAACAGGGCCGTTTCTGCGTGGCGCGCTGCACCTGCGGCTGGCGCGGCCCGGCGCGCCGGGCCCGCAGCCTGGCCAGAACCGACGCGCAGGGACACGCGAGCGAGCCCGCCTGAAAGGCTCAGGCCGCCAGGTCCCTCTCCTCGGCCGCCGCCTCCTTCCGCGCGCCGGGGATCACGGTCTGCGCGGCACGCGCCCCGCGCGCCCGGATCAGCAGGCCGGCACGCGGCGAGCGTTCGACCGCCTTGGCGAGCGGGGTCAGCAGGGCCATGGCGAGCGGCGACAGGAGCAGGGCCACGGCCGTGCCGAGGGCGAAACCGCCGACGACGTCCGTCGGATAGTGCACGCCCAGGTAGACCCGGCAGAACCCTTCGAGGAGCGCGATCCCGAGACCGATGAGCCCGAACTTCCGGTTCGCGACGAACAGTCCGGCCGCCATCGCCATCGTGAGTGTGGCGTGGTCGCTGACGAAGGAGTAGCCGGTCTTGCCGGCGACGAGGACATCGAGCCCCTGATGGTCGACGAACGGCCGGGGACGTCCCACGAAGTCCCGGATCGGCATGTTCACCAGCACCGCGATTCCGGCGGCGAGCGGGGCCCACATGAGCGCGGCCACGGATGTCGCCGCGTCCTCGCCACCCCGCCGGCGCACGCTCCACCAGCACCACAGCACGAGCAGAACCATCGCGAGCGGCAGGCCGTACTCGCCGACGAACACCGTGGCACGGTCGAACCAGTGCGGGGTGTCCCCGGCCAGGCCGTTGATGTCGTAGAGCAGATCGACGTCGGGGTTCGAACCGGATCCCGCGAGTCCAGCCATCGTGCGCGGCCCCTTCGTCATCTGTCCCGTACCGCGGACGCACCCGTGTACGCCGCTCCACCACCCCCGTGGTCGTAGATCCGCTCCACGTCAAGCCGTACGTCGATGCTCTACATAAAAAGGAACGCACAACCCTTGCGTCCGCGTTCCTCACTCGACCGAACGATCACGCAGACGTTACCGAAGAGAGACTCGTCCTCGCAGCTCAGGGGAGAGAGGCGTACCGAAGGGTTCCGGCCGGCGCGCGCGTCCCCCCGCGCGCGCCGTTCACCGCCTGGTTCACACCGCGGTGGGCAGCGCTTTCGCGCCGTCTTCGGTGACACGCGTCGCACCGAAGTAGTCCGGGGTGTCGACGGGGTCGAACCGGATCACGGCGCCCGACCGGGGCGCGTCGATCATGTAGCCGCCGCCGACGTAGATCCCGACGTGCCGGATGGCGCGCGAATCGGTCAGGTCGTCCGAGAAGAACACCAGGTCACCCGGGAGCAGTTCGTCCCGCTTCGGGTGCGGTCCGGCGTTGTACTGGTCATTGGCGACGCGCGGCAGCGTGACGCCGACGCTCGCGTACGCGGCCTTGGTCAGTCCGGAGCAGTCGAAGCGTCCGCCCTGGTCCCTGGTGCCGTTGCCGCCCCACAGATAGGGGGTGCCGAGCTTCTTCTGCGCGTAGTAGATCGCGGCGGCCGCCTGCTTCGAGGGGTCCACGCGCTGCATGGGCGCGGCGAAGCTCTTCGACAGGGTCATGATGGTCTTCACGTAGTTCTGGGTCTCCTTGTACGGCGGCACGCCGCCGTACTTGATGACCGCGTACGCCCCCGCGTTGTACGAGGCGAGCATGTTCTCCGTCGGGTTGCCGGGCACGTCCTTCACATACGAGGCGAGCTTGCAGTCGTACGAGGCGGCCGACGGGATCGCGTCGGCCGGGTCCCAGACGTCGGCGACCCCGTTGCCGTCGGCGTCGATGCCGTGGATGGCCCAGGTGCCGGGCATGAACTGCGCTATCCCCTCGGCCTTCACGGGGCTCTTGGCGTGCGGGTTGAAGCCGCTCTCCTGGTAGAGCTGGGCGGCGAGCAGTGCGGGGTTGATCGCGCCGCACAGGTTGCCCCACTTCTGCACGAGCCCGGAGTACGCGGCGGGCACGGCGTTCTTGGCGAGCCCGACGGATCCCTGCCCGCTGCCGCCTGTGGGGTTCTCGGCGGCCATGTAGACCCCGATGACGAGCAGCATCACGAAGCCGAGCCCGGCACCGGCGGCAGCGGTCACCCAGATCCAGGCCTTACGCACCGTCAACCGCCCCTCGCCGCCCGGGAGTACGCCGAGGGTCAGTGTAGGGGCGTGAGGCGCTGCAGGACCGGGTTGTTTCCGGCCCGGCCCTGGGCATACAAGACCGGCCACCGCCGGGAGATCGCCGACGGCGGCACGTCAGCAGGCCCTGCGTGTACGCCGCACAGAGGACGTACGGCTGCGGCTACTTGCCCGAGGCGGTCCGGTACAGGGCCGCGGCCTTGCTGTTCAGGACGACGCTGTAGGAGATGTCGGAGGTGGAGCCGCCTTGTTCGTGGCCGCCGAGGATGCCCACGATCTCACCCTCGTTGTTCACCCAGGGGCTGCCGCTCGTGCCGCCGGTGAAATCGGGGCACTCGATGCGCTGCTGGGTTCGGCTGTGGGCGCTCGGTTTGTTCGTACAGGTGATCGGATTCTCTTCGGAGTTGGGGTATCCGGTGATGGTGACGGCGGTGGCACCGGTCGACCGCCCCGTGGCGAACCGGTTGCCTCCGACGATGTCCTCGACGTTCACACCGCCGACCGACTCCAGGGCGGCGAAGCCGACGTCGCTGTTCTCGTCCTGGTCACCGTTCCAGGTGTCGGGGACGAACTTCTTGGTCACCTTCCACACCCCGTACGGCGCCTTGCCGTCCCGGTAGCCGGGGGCGAACCACAACGCGCCCTTGCTGTTCAGGCAGTGGGCGGCGGTGACGATCAGATTGCCGCGCTTGCTGTGCACCACGGAGGCGGTGCAGAAGTGGCCGCCTTCCAGAGCAGCCGGGCCGAAGAGCGGACCGATCCGTGCGCTGTCCAGGCCGGCCTCCGCCTGGATGGTCGCGCCCAGCGGTCCGGTACCGCCGTCGGCCGCCGCCACGGAGGAGTTCGTGACGGCCAGCAGCACGAGGGCACCGAAGAAGGCGTGCCGGCGGTTGCCAGGGGGGCGTCTGATGAGGTTCATCACCTCTTACTGTGGCCCACGATGGTGAGAAAATCCCCGTGAGCTCTCTGAAATTCCGCTATGAGGGTGCATCGTTGCAGGTCGCCTTGCACGTTCGGCCCACACCTGCTTCTCTCTTTCGAACACTCGTGCCCACGACAGGCGGGTGGGCGCTCCCGAAGCACGCGGGTGGGGCGCCGTCAACTGCCGCCCGCAGGCGCGGCCGAGGGCGGCGGGCCCGCGCTGGAGGCCCTGCGCAGCACCTCCGAGGCGTTCCGCGCGATGTCCGAGACAGACCGTGCCACCTCCGAAACCGACCGCGCCGCGTTTCCGGCCGGTGTCTCGGGCCGGGCGCCCTCCGACGACCGCCACCACCGCAGCACGGCCTGCTCCACCTGCGGCAGCGTCCGGTGCCCGGCCACCGCGAGCGCGATCGCCGCGGCCACGCCCGTCCAGGCGACCGGGCCGAGCGGTGTGCAGCCGAGGGCCTGGCTGACGCCCGGGGTCTGCACCAGGGCGACGAGCACCGCGGCCGAACCGAGGGCCGTGGCCCGCACCAGCCGGCTGTCCCGGCGGTCGGCCATGGTCTGGGCGAGCTGGGTGCCCACCAGCGCGCACAGGGCCATCGTGGTGGAGCGGCGGGAGGTGCCCGGGGTGGCACGGCCGAGCAGCCACGCCACGGTCGCGCCCAGGCATGTGGCCAGGGCCCGGTGACGGATCTGCCGGAGCAGCGCCTGCCCCAGAAGGGATGTGACGAGCCGACCGCCGTCCTCGCTCCCGATGCCGGCCCCGTCCTTCTGCTCCCGGTCGGGGGTCACCGCCACCGCCACCGCCGGGAACAGGTCCGTGAACAGGTTGACCAGCAGCATCTGGCGGGTGGAGAGCGGGGCCGCGCCCCACAGCAGCCCGCCGAGGATGCCGAAGCCGACCTCGCCTGCGTTGCCGCCGATGAGGATGGCGATGGCGTCGGCGACGCCGTGCCACAGCGCGCGGCCCTCGGCCACCGTCTCGATCAGGACGGTCATGTCGGAGTCGGTGAGGACGAGGTCGGCGGCGTTGCGTGCGGCCGCCGAGCCGCGGGCGCTGATACCCACGCCGATGTCGGCGGCGCGGATGGCCGCGGCGTCGTTGGCGCCGTCGCCGACCATGCCGACGACCCGGCCCGCGTCCCGCAGCGCCTCGACCACCTGGAGCTTCTGTTCGGGCGCGACCCGGGCGACGACGTCCGCGTCCCGCAGCATCCGGGCTCGTGCCGACCGGTCCGCGGCGGCCAGTTCGTCGCCGGTGACCACGGCCGTGTCCTCGGGCCAGCCCAGCTCCACGGCGATCGCCCGGGCGGTCTGGGGATGGTCGCCGGTGAGCATGACCGGACGGACTCCCGTCTGCCGCAGACCCCGGACGAGGGCGGTGGAGGTTTCCCGCGGCACGTCCGACAGGGCCAGCAGGCCGGTGCACCTGAGTCCGTCGAGGGCCTCCTCCAGGACGTCCTCGTCGTTCTCGTCCCCGGCCAGCGGGCGCTCGGCCACCGCCAGGACGCGCAGTCCGTCGCGGGCCAGCTCATGAGCCGCCTCGAAGATCCGGGCCGGCAGCTTGGCACAGGCGGGCAGCACGATCTCCGGGGCGCCCTTGACCACGAGCACCCGGGCGCCGTCCTCGCCTCGGCCCACAGCGGCTGCGTACCCGCGGCCGGCCTCGAACGGGCGGCCCTCGGTCTGCGTCCAGTCCGGGCCGGGGCCGGCCGCGTCCAGCACGGCCTCGTCGGTGGCGTGGGCCGACTTGCCGTCCACCTCGCCGGCCAGGCGGGGGCAGGCGCGGGCGGCGATACACAGGGTCCGCGCGGACTCGGTGTGGCCGGCCGCCCGGACGGTGCCGTCGGCGTCCGCGGCCCGCACCACGCGCAGCCGGTTCTCGGTGAGCGTGCCGGTCTTGTCGAAGCAGAGCGTGTCCATCCGGCCCAGCGCCTCCAGGGTGCGCGGGGTACGGACCAGGACGCCCTGCCGGCTCAACCGCCGGGCGGCGGCGAGTTGGGCCACCGTGGCCACCAGCGGCAGCCCTTCGGGAACGGCGGCGACGGCCACCGCGACTCCGCCGCTGACCGCCCGCCGGACCGGCGTGCCGTGCAGCAGCGACAGGCCCGTCACCGCGGCCCCGCCCGCGAGCGTCAACGGCAGCGCCTTGCGGGTGAGTTCCTGGAGCCTGGCCTGCACCCCGGCGGCCGGGGGCTTACGGGCGGCGAGGGAGACGGCGCGGGCCGCCTCGGTGCGGTCGCCGGTGTCCACCACGACCGCCCGGGCGCGTCCGGCCACCACGGTCGTGCCCTCGAAGACCATGCAGCGACGGTCGGCGACGGCGGCGCGCGGGGTGGGATCGGTCTGCTTCTCGGCCGGCAGGGACTCTCCGGTCAGCGCGGACTCGTCCACCTCCAGACCGTCCTCCCACAGCAGCCGGGCATCGGCGGGTACGACGTCGTCGGCTTCGAGCTCGATGACATCCCCCTGGTGCAGCTCGGCGGCGTCCACGGTCTGCGCCGCCTCCCGTGGCCGCGGCCTGCGTGCCCCCCGTCTCCGTCGAAGGCGGGCCTTGCGCTGCTGCTCGGCCAGCAGCCCGGACAGCGCCCGCTCCGCCCGCAGTCGCTGGACGCCGCCGACCAGGGCGTTCAGGTCGAGCGCGCCGACGACCAGCAGCGCGTCCACGGCGGAGCCGAGGATCGCCGACGCGGCCGAGCCGACCGCCAGGACCGGGGTGAGCGGATCGTCGAGTTCGCCGCGTACGGCTCGGGCGAGCCGCACCGTCCAGCGCACCGGGCCGCTCGCGGGCCCGAGCACGGGGTACCGGGCGAGGGACTGCACCGCGGTGCGCACCCGGTCGGCCGGTCGCTGGGCCTCCGGCTCCGGCTGGTGCTCCAGCCGCTCCTGGACCTCCTCGGACTCCAGCGCGTGCCAGGCGACCCGCGGGCGGGGGTGCGGAAGCGTGGCCGCGGCCACGCCCAGCGCCGCCTGCACGCCGGTCAGCAGGGCGGCGGCCGCGGCCGCGTCGACCGGCATGTGCCGCAGACCGGGCAGGGGCCAGCGGGGCGACGGACGGGCGCCGCGGACGGCCACCAGCAGCCCGGACAGCGCCGCCCCCGACCGGGCCAGAGTCTGCGACCTACGGGCGACCCTGCGCGCAGCCGGTATCGCGGTCAGCACCCGCCACGCGTCGGCCAGGCCGTGCGGGGCCAGCACGTCGGCACCCCAGACGACGACCCCGTCCAGGTCGGTGAGGGCGACGGCCACATCGCTGCCGAGCAGGCCGGCGAGCACGTCGTCCTGATCAACCGAGGCGGGCCGGGCGACGGTGACGACGGTTCCGCTCTCGCTGTCCTCGACCAGTTCGTCCACCACCTCCTCCAGCGGCCGGTCGCCGCGGACGACGCGGTCGGCGAGCCCCGTGAAGTCGGCCAGCGCCGGGTGGTCGACCATCACCACCCTCAGCCCGGCGTGCCGCGCCGCGTCCAGCACGGCCTCGATCCACGGGTCCGCGCCGCCCGGGGTCAGCAGCGCACTGGGGTGCAGGACGAGCGTCTCGGCCAGCTCCAGGTGCCGCAGCCGTTCGGGCTCCCGCACCAGCACGCCCTGCCGGGCCAGGGCGCCGCTCAGTACGGAGTGGAAGGCGGCGGGGCCGTAGCGGGCGGCCTTGGGCGACCCCGCGAGCACCGCCTCCGCCGCCTCTTCGAGGTCGCGCTTGACCAGTTCCGTCGCCGCCGCGGCGAGCACGCTGCCGACGGAGGTGTGGGCGGCGTACTCCTGGGTGGGGGAGGTGTGCAACGGTGGGCGCGGGTGGCGATCGGCGGGCACTGCGGCGCGTGCGGGCCCGGACCACCGGTCGTGCGACACATCGAACGCGACCGCGCGTGCCACCCGCTCCGTCAGCTGGCAGGCGCGCAGTCCGCCGTCGAGCACCAGGGCCGTCGGCGTGCCGCCCGCAGTGTGCGCCGCCGCGTTGGCGAGAGCGAGCGCCAGGTCCATCCCGGACCGGCCGAGGCGATCCGTCAGCCAGGTACGGAAGCGCGGGTTCTCACGCAGCAGGGTCACCACCGCGGTCACTGCACGGGGCGAGTGCGGCAGCCGCAGGACGGCCCCGGCGATCGCGATGCCGGTGCCCAGGACGTCGGCGGCGAGCGCCGCCGCGGCGGTCCGTACGGCGGCGGGGTCGCCGGGGTGGGCGAACTCCTCCTCCGGGTCCGCCGTGACCACCAGGCCGCACTGCTCGGCGAGGGCGGTGGCATGCTCCACCACCCGATCGGTCATCTCCTCCCCGGTCGCCGTGACCACGAGCCGCGTCAGCCCGCCGTCCCAGTACGCGGACACCACGTCCGGCCGCTCGGCCAGTGCCACCGCCACGGTGCGGGACGCCTGTGCCACGCGCCGCATCGCGCTCTCCCGCCCGGCGCGTACGGGTTCGGCGAGCCGCAGCGTCAGATGCGCCTTCGCGCCGGACCGCCACTGGCCCGTGTCGCCGGGCAGGGCGTTGCGCGCCACCCGTGCGGCACGTACCGCGGTGTCGGCACCGCGTACACCGACCCGAGCCACCTCCGCGACCGCCCCAGCGGCCGCGCCCACGGCGGCCGGGGCCCTGCGCACCAGCAGCCGGGGGCCGGCCCTGACGACCTCGGCAGCGGTCGAGGCACGTATCACCCCCAGCCCAAACCCCATCGCGCGCGCTCAGGTGGCGGCAGCGGCGGTACGGCGGCGCCGCGCGGTCGTGGCCGTGGCCGTGGTCGTGGCCGTGGCCCTCCGGCTCGTGGTGGTCTTCCGGCTCGTGGGGACCTTCCGGCTCGTGGTGGTCTTTCGCCCGCCGGCGGATGTCGTGCGCTTGGCACTCCGGGAGCCGTTCGCCGCCTGCCCGGATCGCTCCGGGTGCTCGGGCCGCTGCTGGGTGAGCCAGGCAACGGCCGCGCCGGTGAGCGCGACGGGCCACTCCACGAGACCCACGACACCGAGAATCCCGGCGCCGGTGTACACCGCCAGCCGCCGCCCGCGCGGAGACACGGCTCCGACCGCGTTCAGCGCGCCTTCGGTGGCCCTGCCGACCATCTCGGCACCCGGCACCTTGCGCAGCGCGGAAGTCGCGGTCTGCAGCGGGCCGGGAAGGTCCGACGACGACTTCTGCTCAGCCATGTTCCTCTCGCCTCCAGTAATCCGTTCTGTATGACTGGTTCCCGCGATGACCCGACCTTCACGCGCAAAAACGATAAATCCTGAGGAAAACGGCATATCGAGCAGGCGGCGCCCTCGACGGGCACACCTGGAACCTGCGGCCGACGAGGGCACGTCCCGGCCAGGAGAACCCCGCCCAGGAGGCCCTCACTCACGGGCTCGCCCCGCCGCAGCCGACTTCGCGGACCAGGGATAGCCTTCCGCTCATACGAGTGACACCCGTACGGCACGGGCCGGTTGGACGGGCCGCGCCGCAGGCCGACCCAGGCCCTCACGGCACAGAGGAGGGCAACGACGGAACCGCACCGCGGGTTCCGCTTGAGGCCTCATTGCCCGGCGTGACCTGCCGTGATACACAGAGTAACCATACGTTCCTTCGAATACCGTCCCACACCCCTCCCGAGGGTCCCGCGCGGGCCGGAAGCAAGGGACACGCACGAAACCCGCCAATTCAATGACGCCAAGTCGACATACGACAGCGTCATTGTCGGCGAGAATGAGCCTGACCTCTGCGACCGTGGCAGGGGGGACAGAACTACCCACCAGGGGCGGTGACTTACATGCATCTCGCGGCCGCAAAAGGCGACATCAACACGATCATCGGCGGTATCGCTCCAAACTGGGGGCCGTTCGGCAGCCTGGGCAACGAGGCACGCGTGATGGTCGAGGTGGTGATGGCCGTAGCCATCCTGCTCTGCCTGGCGATCGCGATCTGGGGGGCCGCCAAGCAGCGCATCGGCGCGACGGCCCTGCGCGACACGTTCAGCGCCGAACAGGGCAAGGGCCTGATCATCGCGGGCCTGACCGGGGTCTTCATCATCGGTTCACTCGGCACACTGTTCACGATCGTGTACGGCATGGCTGTCTAGGCCCGGCCAGGACCGTCACGCCATGTACCTGGCGCACCGTCAGTCCCCGGCCGGGCGCGCCCGGTTCCCACCCCCGACCCATCCGTCCGTCGCGCCCACCGGCTGAGGTTGCGTTTCTCTGATGTCGAGTCATCACACCGCGCCCGCGCGGGAACCAGCACGGCTACCGTCGTACATCTACGCGTTTCGACACGAGGTGCGGAGTGGCTATGAGGTCAAGGGGGCGTGCTCGGCGTGAGTCTCGGTGACGGTGCCTCCGGCGGGGGCGACGGAGAGTACGGCGGCGTCGGGCAGACCCGGACACGGCTGCCCGACCGGGGCGGTGACGTGTACGGGGGCGCCCGGCGGGGCCGGTCCTCGTCGCGGAGCCTGATCACGGTCGTCGGGGTGGTCGTCCTCCTGATCGCCGCGATCGCCTTCGCGAACCGCGGTGACGGGAACTCCTCGTCGGGCGGCGGCCACAACAGCGACAAGCCCGCCTCGGCCCCGACAGCCGCCTCCGGAACGAGACCGGTCGACACGAAGACGCAGGGAATCCCTTCGGGCTTCGCGCACGACGAACAGGGGGCGCAGTCCGCTGCCGCGAACTACGCGGTGGCGCTGGGCTCCGACGGCATGTTCAAGAAGGACAGCCGTCATGCCCTCCTGAACCGCCTCTACACCCCCGACGCGGCGGCCAGACTCCAAAGCCCGATGGACCAGGCCTACTCGGCCGGCTTCCTCGACAAAATGGGACTCGACGCCAACGGCAACGCACCGGCAGGCAGCACATTCGTCTCCCGTGTCGTCCCGGTGGGCACCACAGTCCAGCGGTACTCCGACAGCAATGCCAAGGTCGCGGTCTGGTACATGGGACTCATCGGCATGTCCGGGGAGAAATCGACCGACCCCATCACCTCGACCTGGAAGACGTGGACGTTCGACCTGCTGTGGTCCAACGGCGATTGGAAGATCGCCTCCGACGCGCAGAAGGGCGGCCCCGCCCCGGTTCCCGGTGACGACCAGGCCGCCGCCTCCGACGAGATCCGCAAGGCCATCGAAGAGTACGGAGGGTTCACGTATGCCCGGTAGCCGCCATCGCGTGCTCAAGCTCACCGGAGTCGTGTCAGCCGTACAGACATCGGCCGTGCTGCTGGCCACCCGTGCCGTCGCCGATCCCTCGCCCAGCGCGACGCCGTCGACCAGTCCCTCACCGACGGCGAGCAAGAACCCCTGCGACCTCATCGTCGGCGAAGCCAAGAAATACTGCGAAAAAGGCAGCTCCGGCTCCAAGAGCGGCGGCCCCTCCACCGACCTCACCAACAACCCCCAAGACCCCCTCTCCTCCCTCGCCAAGGGCTGTGCCGACGCCGCCTCCTGGACCGTCGACAAGCTCTCCGCCGCCGTCAAGGAGACCGCGAACGTCGACTTCACCAACCCCAAGTTCCTTCAGCAGTACGCGGTCGTCTTCGCGGCGTCGACCGTCCTCACCCTCATTCTGTGGCTGCTCGCCGTCGCGAAGCGGGCCGTCCGCGGCGTCCCCCTCGGAACCGCGCTCTCCGAGGCCATCGGGTTCCTCTGGCTGACCGTCCTCGCCTCCGCCTTCACCCCGCTGATCCTCTACACCGTCGTGTCGGCCACGGACGGCGTCACGGACGTCCTCGCGAAAACCACCGGCGACCAGACGCACACGTTCTTCGGCACGTTCTCCGGTGCGCTCGGCAAGGGCGAGAACATCGGCGGCGGGCCGATCATGCTGATCGTCGTCTCCCTCGTCTCCATCCTCGCCGCCGGTGTCCTCTGGCTGGAACTGGTCATCCGCGCCGCCCTGCTCTACGTCGGCGCCCTCCTCGGCACCGTCGTGTACGCGGGGCTCGTCGACAAGAACCTGTGGGGGCATGTCAGGCGCTGGGCCGGGATCATGATCGCCGTCATCCTCGTCAAGCCCGTCATCGTCATCGTGCTGGGACTTGCCGGAGCGCTCTCCTCCGCAGGCGGGCCCAATGCCTTCTCCGCCGTCGTCTCCGGGCTCGCCATCATCCTGCTCGCCATCTTCGCGAGCGCCATGATCTACCGGTTCGTGCCCGGCTTCGGCGACGAGATCGCCGCCTCCCGGAACAACCGCATCATGCGGGGCGCAGAGAACAAGGCCGCGGCCGTCATCAGCTCCCCGGCGACCCTCGTCGCCCAGGGCATCAAGACCCACAGCAGCCGCGCCGACAGCAAGGGCGGCGGCGGCCAGCCTCCGCGCCCCGCCAACCCCGTGGCCGGCGGCGTGGCCGCGCACAGCGGCCGGGCCCAGGGCGGCGGCGGATCCGTCCCCTCCGCGCCCCCGCAGCGCACCAGCCCGGCCAACACTCCGCACGCCAGCAACAGCCGCAACAGCAGTACCAACCGCACGGGAGGTGAAGGGCGTTGACGACCGAGTCCCATGTGTCCCCAGCGGTCACGCCCCGCCGGACATATCTGATCGGCCGCGCTCGGCCGAACGCGATCGTCGGCCGCAACCGCGAGACCGGCGAGATCGCGCTGATCATCGCGGGCGCGTTCCTCGGCATGATGTGCGGGCTCCTCGTCCCCGTCCTCTCCCTGCGCATCGTGCTCCTGATGGGCTTCCCGCTGATCGCGCTCGCCGCCGTGTACGTCCCGTACCGGCACCGCACGTTCTACAAGTGGTTCGAGATCAACCGCAGTTACAAGCGGACCCTGCGGCAGGGCACGACGTACCGGTCGGGGGTCATGGAGGCGGGCACCCACCTCGACGGACGCGAGGTCGAGATCGGACCGCCCCCGGGCATCGGGCGGATCGCCTGGCTCGCCGCGCCCTTCGGACCCGACGAGATCGCCGTACTGCTGCACGCCGACCGGCGGACCGTCACGGCCGCGATCGAGATCGAGGGCCCCGGCGTCGGCCTGCGCGACAGCGAGGACCAGGAGGCCCTCGTCGACCGCTTCGGCACGCTCCTCAAGCACGTCGCGAACGGCGACGGCTTCGTCACCCGCCTCCAGATGCTGGCCCGCACCTTGCCCGCCGACCCCGACGCCCACGCCAAGGACGTCGCCCAGCGCGGCGACGAGCGCTCCCCGGCCTGGCTGCAGCGGTCGTACGACCAACTGCAGTCCATGGTGTCCACGAGCAGTGAGCAGCACCGCGCCTACCTCGTCGCCTGTATGCACTACAGCCGCGAACTGGCCGCCGAGGCCCAGGCCATGGCACGCGCCGCGCGACCCCAGGGGGGCAGGAAGGTCGACCGGGACGCGGGGCTCGCGATCGTCATGGCGCGCGAGCTGACCGACATCTGCTCACGACTGCAGGAAGCCGACATCCGCGTACGGCAGCCGCTGGGGCAGGGACGGCTCGCCTCCCTCGTCCACTCCATGTACGACCCCGACCACCCCATCGACCACATCCAGGCGATGACCAGGCGCAACGCCTGGCCCGCCGAACTGGACGCCATGGAGCCCACCTATCTCCAGGCGAAGACCCGTGAGTCGTCGACGCGTGCCCCCTGGTGCCATGCCACCGCATGGGTCAAGGAGTGGCCGATGACCCCGGTCGGCGTGAACTTCCTCGCTCCGCTGCTCGTCCACACCCCGGACGTCATCCGCACGGTCGCCGTCACCATGGACCTCGAACCCACCGAGGTCGCCATCGAGCGCATGCTGACCGAGAAGACCAACGACGAGGCCGAGGCCAGCCGCTCCGCCAAGATGAACCGCACCGTCGACCCCCGTGACATCGCCGCCCACTCCCGCCTCGACCAGCGCGGCGAGGACCTCGCGAGCGGCGCCGCGGGAGTCAACCTGGTCGGCTACATCACCGTCTCCGCCCGCTCCCCGGAGGCCCTCGCCCGCGACAAGCGCACGATCCGCGCCTCGGCGGGCAAGTCGTATCTGAAGCTGGAGTGGTGCGACCGCGAGCACCACCGGGCCTTCGTCAACACGCTCCCCTTCGCCACCGGCATTCGGAGGTAAGGCCCTGATGCGGGATCCGCTGTCCGTCCTGACCGACGCATTCACGTCCTTCCTCTTCGGCAAGGTCGAGACGACCCGGCTGCCCGTCCGCACGTCCACGGGCCAGGCCCAGGCCGTCTATCTACCGACGGCCGCGCCCGGCCTCGGCGACTCCGGCGTGATCATCGGCCGCGAGGTGTACTCCGGGAAGGGCTACATCTACGACCCCTTCCAGTTGTACGGTCAGCAGCTCCCGGCCCCGCACTGGCTCGTCCTCGGTGAGTCCGGCAACGGCAAGTCGGCGCTGGAGAAGACGTACGTCCTGCGCCAGCTGCGGTTCCGCGACCGCCAGGTCGTCGTGCTCGACGCGCAGGGCGAGGACGGGGTCGGCGAGTGGAACCTGATCGCGGAGGAGCTGGGGATCACCCCCATCCGGCTCGACCCGATGGCGGCACTCGACCACGGCATCCGGCTCAACCCGCTCGACCCGTCGATCACGACGACCGGCCAGCTCGCACTGCTCCGCACGATCATCGAGGTCGCCATGGGGCACGGGCTGGACGAACGGTCCGGCTTCGCCCTGAAGGTCGCACACGCCTACGTCAACGAGACGATCGTCGAGCGGCAGCCTGTGCTGACCGACATCGTCGAGCAGCTGCGGCACCCCGAACCGGAGTCGGCGGAGGCGATGAACGTCGCCCTGGACGACGTACGGGCCTGGGGCCTGGACGTGGCACTGGTCCTGGACCGCCTGGTCGACGGTGACCTGCGGGGCATGTTCGACGGGCCCACGACGGTCGGCATCGACCTGGACGCCCCGTTGATCGTGTTCGATTTGTCCCACATCGACCGCAACTCGATCGCCATGCCGATCCTGATGGCGATCGTGGGTGTGTGGCTGGAGCACACCTGGATCCGCCCCGACCGCAAGAAGCGCATCTTCATGGTCGAGGAGGCCTGGCACATCATCAACAGCCCTTTCGTGGCGCAGCTGTTCCAGAGGCTGCTGAAGTTCGGCCGACGACTCGGCCTGTCCTTCGTGGCGGTCGTGCACCATCTGAGCGACGTGGTGGACGGGGCGGCGGCGAAGGAGGCGGCGGCGATCCTGAAGATGGCCTCCACCAGGACGATCTACGCCCAGAAGGCGGACGAGGCACGGGCGACGGGCCGGGTCCTCGGCCTGCCGAGGTGGGCCATGGAGATCATCCCGACCCTGACGCCCGGTATCGCCGTATGGGACGTCAACGGCAATGTGCAGGTGGTCAAGCACCTGGTCACAGAGATGGAACGGCCGCTCGTCTTCACCGACCGCGCGATGACGGAGTCGTCGAGGGACATGACGGACGACGTCCTGCACGCCGCGGAACTGGAGGCGGAGGAGCGTGCGGCGGCGTTCATGGAACAGCGGCTGCACGACCTGGACGGCACGTCCGAGTCGACGGTGGCATAGACATGGGGTCCAGATGAGACCAGGCAAGGAGCGGCAGGGCGGGCAAGGCGGCATCCCCGACGGTCTGTTGGTGGGCGCACTCGCCTTCCTGCTCGGCGTCACGCTGATGGTGTGGACGGCCACCGGCGTCGCCGGCTGGTTCGCGCGGGGCGCCTGGCCGCACGGCGTCCGGTTCAGCCGAACGCCGATGGCCATGCGCCATCTGCTCGCCCAGCCCCACGACACCGTGGGTGCGTGGCCGGACACTCCGCCGGACCAGCTGTCCGGGTACGGGCTGTTCTGGGGGCTGTTCATAGGCGAACTGATGGTGGTGTCCGTGCTGACCGTGTTCGCCATCGGCACGGTGGCGCGGTGGAAGGCGGTACGCGCGCACGCGAGGGCGTCGGGCCCGCTTCCGGAGCCGAACCGCGGAGTGGCCGGGCAGCGTGCGGCCGCGGCACCGAAGGGCGCCCAGCCCGCGAGCCGCGAGGTTCCGGTGACCCAGGAGGTTCCGGTGACCCAGACGGTCCCGGCGGCCGACGAGGCTCTGGTGCCCCAGGCAGTCCCGGTGGCCCAGGAGGTACCCGCACCGCGCCCGGCGCCCGAACCCGCCGAGGTGCTCCCCGCTCCCGCGGCACTACAGCCGGTGGTCGCGCCCGTAGCCCCCGGCGGACGGCAGGCGGGTGTCCGGACGGCCCCCTCGGTCGTCCTCGGTGCCCCCGACGTCCGTCACCCCGTGGCCGCCCAGGCCGTGCGGGACGCGGAAGGGCCCGCGCTCGTCGTCACCTCCAGCGCCGCCCTGTGGTCCGAGACCAAGGACGCTCGCGCCAAGCTCGGCCCCGTCCTCCTCTACGACCCCTCCCATCTGTGCGACACCCCGGCCCGGCTGCACTGGTCCCCCACCTCCGGCTGCGAGGACAAGGCCACGGCGGCGGCACGCGCCGTCGCGCTGCTCGCCCCGGTCCGCCCCACGGCCCGTATCGACGAGGCGGTCGCCGACGTGGCGGAAACGCTGCTGCGCAGCTATCTGCACGCCGCCGCCATAGACGGCCGCACCATCCGGCACCTCCACCGCTGGGCCCAGGGCACCCAGGTCCAGGAGGCGGTACGCGCCCTGCGGACGCACCCCAAGGCGTCGTCCGGCACGGCCGGGGAACTGGAGGCCGCGCTCACCTCGCATCCTGAACGTCGTGACATGGCCCAGGAGTTGACGACCCGCGCGCTGTCCTCCCTCTCCACGGTCAATATCCGCGAGGCATGCACATCCAACCGAAATGACAGCCTTGCCTTGGATTCCTTCATCAACGAAGGGGGCACACTTTATGTCGTGGGTGAACCAATCGAGGACCCCCGGCAACGTCCCGGCGCGATGCCGTTGCTGACGGCCCTCGCCTCCAGCGTGGTCGAGCGCGGCCGCCGCATGGCCGAACGGTCATCCTCCGGTCGCCTCGACCCACCACTTGCCCTCGTCCTGGACGATGTGGCGGCCGTGGCTCCTCTCCCCCAGCTCCCGGAGCTCCTGTCCACCGGAGCGGACCGGGGCCTGGTGACGCTGGCCCTGCTCCGGTCCCGGGAACAGGGACGCACCCGCTGGCCGGGCGCCGACCTCCCCCTCGGCTAACGACCTGGGGAGCAATAGGGAGCGGGTGAAGGAGCGGCGTCCGGTGCGGTCGATCGCAAGGCGCCGGAAGGTCCTCGTAGCGGAGCTACTAGGACATTTCGGCAACGCCGTGAGCGGCCGTGCCGGACGCCGCGACGCCGCTCCCTATTGCTCCCCAGGTCGTAAGCCTCGTTGACCCCGTAGAGCCGCAAGAACGTCCGCACGCCGCTCGTCACCCGCGCCTCGACCTCGTCGTCCGGCATCGGCACGACCCCGAAGAACGTGTCCGCGGTGACGGATCCGGCAACAAAGAGCAGCAAGTACCGCGCCGCCTCGGCAAAGTTGACGGCGTCGACGGCCAGCAGGCCTTGCGCGCCCAGCCCGGCGAGCCGCTCGCGCACCGCCTCCGCCACCGCCCGCGGGCCGGTGCGCTGCCACTCCTCGATGACGTCGGCGGGCAGCCGGTGCCCCTCCGCGGTGATCTGGCGGATGAGAAGCATGTGGGCGTCGTGGTCGCCGCGTCGCCCCATCCACTCCCGGCCGAAGGCGAGGAAGTCCTTCTCGACGTCTGTCGCCTTCCCCAAGTTCCGCTCCACGATGGCGACATTGGCCGACGTGACGGCCGCCGCGCTGTCCAGCAGGACCGCGCGGAACAGCTTCTCCTTGCCACCGAAGTGGTTGTAGAGCGTGCGTGTGGAGACGCCCGCCTCGGCCGCGAAGGATGGCCGCGCCAACGACCCGCAGGGTGCGGCCGGCGCCGTCGAGGTCCTGCTCGACCAGCTGGACTGGTGGGGGCGGGCCCTGCGCGCGGCCCGCACCGAACGTCCATACGCCTAACGCGACTTGAGCTCCATCTCGTAGTCCACCTTGGAGAGGTCGCCGTTCGGGACGACCTCTCCGGTGCGTACGAAGCCGAACTTCCGGTAGAACCTGTCGGCCCGCACGTTGTCCTGGTGGACGTGCAGCCGCACCCGCTCCACCCCGCCGAGCCCCAGCGCCCACTCCACGGCCACGCCGAACAGCTCCCGGGTCACCCCGCTCCCCCGCGCCTCGGGCTGCACGTACACGCCGACGAGCTGCGCCTGCCGGCGCTCCACCGCCCGCCCGAAGAAGTCCTGGCTGCCTGGCTCCTCCACGAGAGCCACCACCGTTCCGACCCAGCTGCCATCCGGCGCCACGGCGACGAACTGCCTGGCCCCGGTCCCGTGCGACGCCCCCGACGTCCGGTCCTGCCAGAACGAATCCGGCCGCGCCAGCGCCTGCTCGTACGTCTCCAGGAACGCGAGCGGCGCCGCCGGATCCCGCAAGGACTCAAGGCGCAGCTCCTTGACCGCACGCCACTCCTCGGGCCGCACCGGGCGAATCTCATAGTCCATGAATGCGCACTCTACGGTCCCCCAGCACCCGGGTACTACACGATTTCCGCAGCTCAATGCCCCGGTCCGACACACCGCACCCCGCCCCGCGGCACCGTCGACACCATGGCGATCCGAGGCCCGAACGGCGCCGGCAAGTCCAACGATGCGCATGCCGCTCGGCCTGGGCACCCACCTCCGGCCGCGCCAGGCGATCGCGGTGACATGACCGTGGGGTAACGCGAAAGAGCCCCAACTCACGGGTATCTACCCGGAGTTGGGGCTCTCTCAAAATTTGTTCGGCGGCGTCCTACTCTCC